>DASTOQ010000065.1:0-50348 GCA_035720205.1 Steroidobacteraceae bacterium
GTGCGCCTGTAGCGTCAGCTGGTTTTTCTTTAGCGCCAGCCGGATCCCCCGGTATTTCTCATTCGCCAGAATTGCCGTCCTTTGCAAAGCCGAGCGCAGAACATCCCGGTCGGCAACGATGGAGCGCGGCGGGGCGCTCGGAATCACGCGACCATATTCCGGGAATCTTCCGTCGATCAGCTTCGAAGTGAAGCGAACGTCGCCGATCTGGGCGCGAATGTGATTGCTGCCGATCGTGATCTGGACTTCTCCCTCCGTACCCAGCAGTCGCTGCAGTTCCAGCACCCCTTTGCGCGGCACGATCACCTGCTGACCGCTCGCTTTCGCGGGAAGGTCCATTTCGCACAATGCCAGACGATGGCCGTCAGTCGCGACCGTTCGCAGCATTTTCCCGTCCGTTTCCAGCAACATTCCGTTCAGGTAGTAACGCACGTCCTGTTGCGCCATCGAGAAGTGGGTCTTATCCAGCAGCCGGCGTAGATCGGCCTGCGCAAGCCTGATGGTCTGTTGCTGCGCCAGTTCATCGATCACCGGGAAGTCACCAGCGGGCAGGGTGGCCAGCACGAAGCGGCTGCGGCCGGCTTTCAGCGTGATTTTCTCGCCATCCTGGCTGAGCGAAATTGTGACGCCCTCCGGCAATGACCGGCAGATATCCAGGAGCTTTCGACCTGGCACGGTGATGCGTCCGTCGGCCCCCGATTTGATCTCGGCTTTTGCGACCAGCTCGACTTCCAGGTCCGTCGCCGTGACCGAAAGCGTGCCCTGGTCTGCCGCCAGCAGCAGGTTGGCCAGGATCGGCATCGTCTGCCGCCGCTCGACCACGCCGATGACGGACTGCAGGGCGGCGAGCAGGCTTTCGCGTTCAGCGCTGAATTTCATCGGTGCACCCGGATGGCTGGATCGTGGTTCGGTTCTTGCTGGAATCATGTTCTTATCTGATGACTGTAGTAGCAGTAGGGCAACGCATTTTCCGTGGATAAGCGGCGAAATGCGACCGGCGTGAGTGGCTTGCGCGAAGCATAACCCCACGGATGGAACGGCTGGAAACTATGGCACCCCTGTGGAGTCGCTGTGGGGCAAAAGGCCCGGCGGCGAAGCCCACACATTATCCACATCAGTTGGTCAGGATTCTCAACAGGTTGAGGTAATCCTCGCCGGCGCGCCGCTCGACTTCACGCAGCTCCTTCACGCGGTCGCAGGCGTGCAGCACGGTCGTGTGATCGCGCCCGCCAAAGGCGTCGCCGATCTCCGGCAGGCTGTGATTGGTGAGTTCGCGCGCGAGGGCCATGGCCACCTGCCGCGGCCTGGCGATGGAACGGCTGCGCCGCTTCGAGAGCAGGTCCGCAACGCGGATCTTGTAGTACTCGGCGACCGTCTTCTGGATATTGTCGATCGTGACCAGGCGCTCCTGCGCCGCCAGCAGGTCTTTCAGCGCCTCGCGCGCGAGCTCGAGCGTGACGGGCCGTCCCGTGAAGCGCGAGGTCGCCAGCACGCGCCGGAGCGCACCCTCGAGTTCGCGCACGTTCGAGCGGATGCGCTTGGCCACGAAAAAAGCCACTTCCTGGGGCAATTCCGCGCCGGCAGCCTGGGCCTTCGCCATCAGGATCGCGACGCAAGTCTCGAGTTCGGGCGGCTCGATGGCGACGGTGAGGCCCCAGCCGAAGCGGGACTTGAGCCGCTCCTCGAGGCCCGCAACCTCCTTCGGGTAGCGGTCGCAGGACAGCACGATCTGCTGCTGGCCCTCGAGCAGGGCGTTGAAGGTGTGGAAGAACTCCTCCTGCGACTGGTTCTTGCCGGCGAAGAACTGGATGTCGTCGATCAGGAGCGCATCCAGCGTGCGGTAGGTCTGCTTGAACTCGGCGATGGTGTTGTGCTGCAGCGCGCGCACCATGTCGCTGACGAAGCGTTCGCTGTGCACGTAGGCGATGCGCGCAGCGGGGCGACGCTCGCGGATCAGGTTGGCGATGGCGTGCATCAGGTGGGTTTTTCCGAGCCCGACGCCGCCGTAGATGAAGAGCGGGTTGTAGGCCAGGCCCGGGTTCTCGCCGACTTGCAGGGCCGCGGCGCGCGCGAGCTGGTTGCTCTTGCCTTCGACGAAGCTCGCAAAAGTGAATTCGGGATTGATCCGGCTGCCGATGAGCTGCGGCTCCCGCGGTTTTGCCGCGGAAAAAGCCGGGTTCGGCACGGCGGGGGCGGGCGCCTCCGCGCTGCGGCTGCCGACCTCGAGCGTGACCCGCGGGCCCTGCCCGCCACCGGAGCCGCCCACCAGCTGTTCGATGCGCCCGAACAGGTTCTGCTCGATCCAGGAGACCACGAAGCGGTTCGGGGCGAGCAGCAACAGGGCGCCGTCCCGCTCGACCGCCTGCAGCGGCCGCACCCAGGTGTTGAACTGCTGCTCCGGCACCTCGCTTTCCAGCTGGCGCAGGCAACGATGCCAAAGCGACCCCTGCACGAGTTACCCCGCTCTCGTTGTTCGGTCGGGCCGAGGAATGTCGCGTGAGTCTAAGGCGCGTCGGGCCACCGCGCCAGAGTTATCCACAGGCCCGCGCGGTTGACAGAAATGACGGCGCTCCGTAACCTTGCCGCCCTTTGCCGACATCTGTAGTCCCTTTAATTTCAAAGGTTTGGGATCATGGCCACGAAGCGGACCTACCAGCCGAGCAAGATCAAGCGCAAGCGCACGCACGGGTTCCGCGCACGCATGGCGACGAAGAAGGGCCGCCAGATCCTGAAGCGCCGCCGCGCCAAGGGTCGCAAGCGCCTGGCCGTCACCGAAAAACGCTGACGAGTGACCTTACGTCGCGGCGCCTCGGACTGCGGGCCGGCCAGAAGCTCGGGACTGCCGCGGACTTCGAACGCGCGCGGAAAAGCCGCGAACGCCACAGCGATGCTCTCTTCCTGGTGCAATGCGCGGACAACGGCCTCGGCCGGGCGCGGCTCGGCATGGCTGTCGGCGCTCGCGCCATCGGCAACGCGGTCAGGCGCAATCGCCTGCGCCGCCTGATCCGCGAATCCTTCCGCATGACCCGCCACACGCTGCCCGCGCTCGACGTGTTCGTCACCGCCAGGGCGCCCGCCGGCGCGGCGGCCAACCGCGAAGTAGCCGCCAGCCTGCGGGGAATCTGGCAACAGATCCGCGAGGCACGATGAAGAAGCTGTTGCAGGCCCCGATCCACCTGTACCGCTGGCTGCTGAGCCCCATGCTCGGCCGCAATTGCCGCTATCACCCGAGCTGCTCGGCCTACGCGCTGGAGGCGATCGAGACACACGGCGCCGCGCGCGGTTCCTGGCTGGCGGCGCGGCGCATTTGCCGCTGCCACCCCTGGGGCGGAGAAGGCTACGACCCGGTGCCGGGGGCGCGCCGCGCATGAACCAGCAGCTGCGCATCTTCCTGTGGATCGGCCTCGCCGTGGTGCTGTGGCTGAACCTCAATGCCTGGATGAAGGACTACGGGCCGCGACCCTCGGGCACCCCGACGGCGGCCGGGACGCCGGTTGCGGCCGGCGCCCCCGCGGGCGGCAGCGCCAACGGGCTGGCCGACGAGATGCCCTCCGTTTCCGCGGACGCGAGCGCGCCGGAGGCGGCGCCCGCGACGCCGATGGCCGCGCCCGAAATCGCCACGGCCACGGGGGCCGCCGGAGGCAGGCTGCGCGTCGTCACCGACGTGCTGGACCTCGACGTCGGCCTCGAGGGCGGCGAACTCCTGCGCGCGGACCTGCTCGAGTATCCGCGCCACAAGGACGACCCGGCGACGCCGATGCGGCTGTTCAACCTCGATTCGCCGGAGACGCAGTTCCGGTTCCAGTCGGGGCTGACGCGCGGCGAGCAGGGCGGCAACGAGCCGAACCACAAGGCGCCGTTCACCGCGGGGGCGACGGAGCACCGGCTGGCCGACGGCGCGGACACGCTGGAGGTGCCGCTGACCTGGGCCGACGGGGCGGGCCTGGCGGTGACCAAGACCTTCCTGTTGCGCCGCGGCAGCTACGCGGTGGGGCTGCGCTACCAGGTCGAGAATCGCGGCAGCGAGCCCGCGCGGCTGGCGTCCTACGCGCAGCTGCTGCGCCACTCGCCGGGCAACGAGCGCTCGATGTGGGATCCGGAAACCTACTCGTTCCGCGGGCCCGCGTACTACGACGGCGAGAGCTACCAGAAGCTCGACATCGAGGACGACGAGGACGCGGCGCTGTCGCGCTCCATCACGGGCGGCTGGGTCGCCTCCATGCAGCATCACTTCGTCGCGGCGATCGTGCCGCCGGCGGGGGAGGCCTGGCAGTACGAGCTGCGCGTCAAGGAACTCGACTACCTGCTGCGCGTGGTCGGACCGGCGAAGACGGTCCCGGCGGGCGGCAGCCTGGTGCTGGAGGAGAAGCTGTTCGTCGGCCCCAAGCTGCAGGAACAGCTGAAGGTCACGGGCCCGCGGCTCGAGCTCACCGCCGATTACGGCATGCTCACGATCCTGTCGCAGCCGCTGTTCTGGCTGCTGTCGAAGATCTACGACTTCGTCGGCAACTGGGGCGTGACGATCATCATCGTGACGTTCCTGATCAAGCTGGTGTTCTACAAGCTGTCGGAAACCAGCGGCCGCTCGATGGCCAGGATGAAAACGGTCGCGCCGCGGCTGAAGGCGCTGCAGGAGCGGCACAAGGACGACCGCGAGGCGCAGGCGCGCGCGATGATGGAGCTGTACAAGCGCGAGAAGATCAACCCGGTGGCGGGCTGCCTGCCGGTGCTGGTGCAGATCCCGTTCTTCCTGGCGTTCTACTGGGTGCTGCTCGAGAGCGTCGAGATGCGCCAGGCGCCGTTCTTCGGCTGGATCCAGGACCTGTCGTCGCGCGACCCGTACTTCATCCTGCCGATCCTGATGGGCGCGGCGATGTACGGGCAGTTCAAGCTGAACCCCACGCCGCCCGACCCGGTGCAGGCCAAGGTATTCGCGTTCATGCCCGTGATCATGACCTTCATGTTCATGTGGTTCCCGTCGGGCCTGGTGCTCTACTGGCTCACCAACACCGTGCTGTCGATCGCCCAGCAGTGGAAGATCAACCGCGTAGTCGAGGCCGAGGCGAAGAAGCGGCGCACGGACTGACGCGCATTGGCCGGGCCCCGCGCGGCCCGCATGGTTACAATGACCCCCTGATGGCGGAGACCGGCACGGACGCGCCGCCGCCGTTGCTGTCCACGACGGCCGCGTTGTACCTCGATTTCGACGGCACGCTGGCGGACATCGCGCTGCACCCCGACGAGGTCGTGGTCAGCGAGCCGCTGCCGGAGTTGCTGCTGGCCCTGCGCGAGCGGCTCGCGGGTGCCGTGGCCGTGGTGACGGGCCGCCGCCTCGCCGCAGTGGACGCCATGATCGCGCCGGCGCGCCTCGCCGGCTCCGGCCTGCACGGGGCGGAATTGCGCCCGGACGGAGACTCTCCGGCGCGGACCTCGGCGGATCCTGCCGGCGCGGGACCGCTCGCGCGCGCGCTGCGGGAGCGCTTCGCCGACGACCCGCGCGTCTACGTCGAGGACAAGGGCGCGGCAGTCTCGCTTCACTTCCGGCGCGCGCCGGAGCGCGAACAGGACTGCCGCGAGGCCATGCGGACCCTGGCGCCGCCGGAGCGCTTCGACGTCACCGAGGGCAGCCGCGTGGTCGAGGCGCGGCCGCGCGGCGCCGACAAGGGCGCGGCGCTCGCCGCGCTTGCCCGACGGCCGCCGTTCGCGGGCCGCAGGCCGGTGTTCGTGGGCGACGACGTCACCGACGAGGACGGCTTCCGCGCGGCCGAGCGCCTGGGCGGCTACGGCGTCAAAGTCGGGTCCGGCCCGACCGCGGCGCGCTACCGGATCGCCGAGGTGGGCCTCGTGCACGGCTGGCTGCACGACAGCCTGGCGGCGCTGCAGCGGGAGCGGGCCCCATGAACATCGACCGCAACCTCGACCTCGGCGTGATCGGCAACTGCGTGATCTCGGCGCTGATCGACCGCGCCGGCAGCATCGTCTGGAGCTGCCTGCCGCGCCTCGACGGCGACCCGGTGTTCCATGCGCTGGTCAACGGCAATGGCGGCCCGGAGGCGGCCGGCCACTGGACCCTCGAGCTCGAGGGCATGGAGCGCTGCGAGCAGGAATACCAGGGCAACACCGCGGTGCTCGCCACGCGCCTGTTCGCGCCCGCCGGCGCGGTCGAGATCCTCGATTTCTGCCCGCGCTTCGAGGTGCGCGGCCGCATGTTCCGCCCGCAGATGATCGTGCGGCGGGTGCGCGCGCTCGCCGGCACGCCGCGCATCCGCGTGCGCCTGCGCCCGGCCTTCGGCTATGGCACGCACCGCCCGGAGATCACGCACGGCAGCAACCACGTGCGCTACGTCGGGCCGGAGCGCGCGCTGCGGCTGACGACCGATGCGCCGGTCTCCTACGTGCTGGCGGAGGCGCCCTTCCTGCTCGAGGGCCAGGCGAACTTCCTGCTCGGCGCGGACGAGACCCTGCGCGAGGGCGTCGAGCAGACCGCGCGCGAGCTGTTCGAGGAAACCGACGCGTACTGGCGCCAGTGGGCGCGCCGCCTGGCGCTGCCGCGCGAATGGCAGGAGGCCGTGATCCGCGCGGCGATCACGCTGAAGCTGTGCACCTTCGAGGAGACCGGCGCCATCGTCGCCGCGATGACGACCAGCATCCCGGAGGCGCCCGGCTCCGCGCGCAACTGGGACTACCGCTACTGCTGGCTGCGCGACGCTTTCTTCGTGGTGCGGGCGCTCAACTCGCTGGCCGAAGTCGAGACCATGGAGCACTACCTGCGCTACATCGCGAACATCGTCGGCAGCGCGGACGGCGCGCACCTGCAGCCGGTGTATGGCATCGCGCTGGAGCGCAGGCTCGAGGAGGCCGAGATGCCGGCGCTCGCCGGCTATCGCGGCATGGGCCCGGTGCGTGTCGGCAACCAGGCCTATGGCCACCTGCAGCACGACGTCTATGGCAACGTCGTGCTGGCGGCCGCGCAGGCCTTCTTCGACCGCCGCCTGCTGCGCCCGGCGACGGGCCAGGATTTCGAGCGGCTGGAGCGCGTCGGCGAGCAGGCCTTCCGGGTGTACGCGACGCCGGATGCCAGCATGTGGGAACTGCGCACGCGCGAGCGCGTGCACACGTCCTCGGCGCTGATGTGCTGGGCGGCCTGCGACCGGCTCGGCCGCATCGCCGGCCAGCTCGGCCGCGGGGAGCGCGCGGCATTCTGGGCGGGCCGGGCGGCGACCATCCGCGCCGACATCGAGCATCGGGCCTGGGACGGGAAGCGCGGCAGCTTCGTGGACAGCTTCGGCGGCAGCGACGTCGAGGCCGGACTGCTGTTGATGACCGAGGTCGGCTTCCTGCCGCCGGGCGATCCGCGTTTCGCCGGGACCGTGGCCGAGATCGAGCGGCGGCTGCGGCGCGGCCGGCACCTGTTCCGCTACGCCGCCGCCGACGATTTCGGCGAGCCGACCACGGCCTTCAACATCTGCACCTTCTGGTACATCGACGCGCTGGCGCGGCTCGGGCGCGAGGCCGAGGCGCGCGAGCTGTTCGAGCACATGCTCGCCTGCCGCAGCGGGCTCGGCCTGCTGTCCGAGGACATCGATACCGCGACGCACGAGCTCTGGGGCAACTACCCGCAGACCTACTCGCTGGTCGGCATCATCAACGCGGCGACACGCCTTTCCGGCGGCTGGGAGGAGGTCGTTTGAAGAAGCAGCGCCGCCTGGTCGCCGTTTCTAACCGCGTCGGCCCGGTCAAAGGCGTGGCCGCCGCCGGCGGGCTGGCGGTCGGCATCGTGGACGCGCTGCACGAGAGCGGGGGGCTGTGGTTCGGCTGGAGCGGCCGGACAGTCGCGCGCGGCCGGGGCCGGCTGCACCGCGAGCGCGTGGATGGCATCACGCTGGCGACGGTCGACCTGACGCAGCACGACTTCGACGGCTACTACAACGGGTTCTCCAACGCCTGCCTGTGGCCGCTGGTGCACTTCCGCATCGACCTCACGCAGTACCGCGAGCGGGACCTCGAGACGTACCGCCGCGTCAACCGCAGGTTCGCGCAGACGCTCGCGCGCCTGCTGCGCCCGAACGACCTGGTCTGGGTGCACGACTTCCACCTGTTCCCGCTCGGGTCCGAGCTGCGCAAGCTGGGCGTGCGCCACCGCATCGGCTTCTTCCTGCACACGCCGTTTCCGCCGACCGAGATCCTGTCCACGTTGCCGCACCACGAGCTGCTGGTGCGCGCGCTGTTCGACTACGACCTGCTCGGGTTCCAGACGGACGAGGACCTCGCCCGCTTCCAGGACCACATCCGGCGCTCCGCGCGCGGCGGCGCGCGCGGCGGCACCGTCAGCGCATTCGGCCGCGAGGCGCAGGCCGGCGCATTTCCGATCGGCATCGATGTCGACCAGTTCCACCGCTTCGCGTTCACGCGGCCCGGCGAGCAGGACTTCGCCCGGATGCGCACGGCCCTGGCCGGCCGCGACCAGGTCATCGGCGTGGACCGCCTCGACTACAGCAAGGGCCTGCTGCGCCGCATGTCGGCTTTCGGCCGCTACCTCGAGCATCACCCCGAGGCGCACGGCCAGGTGATCTACCTGCAGATCGCGCCGGTCAGCCGCGGTCAGCTCAAGTCGTACCGGGAATTCCGCCATGAGGTCGAATCGGCGAAATCGCAGATCAACGGCCGCTTCTCGCGCTTCGACTGGACGCCGGTGCACTACCTCAACCGCGCGCTGCCGCGCCGGACGCTGGCGGGGCTGTTCCGTGCCAGCCGCATCGCGCTGGTCACGCCGGTGCGCGACGGCATGAACCTGGTCGCGAAGGAATACGTCGCGGCCCAGGACCCGGAGGACCCGGGCGTGCTGGTGCTGTCGCGCTTCGCCGGCGCGGCGCGGCAGATGACGGACGCGCTGATCGTGAACCCCTTCGACGGCGAGGAGACCGCCCGCGCGCTGCATCATGCGCGCCAGATGCCGCTGGCGGAGCGGCAGCACCGGCACCGGCGCCTGCTGCGCGGACTGCGGGAATACGATGCGCGCCGCTGGCGCAACGAATTCATCGCGGCGCTGGCCGATGCGCCGGCGCGCAGGCAGGCGGCCCCGTGATCGTGGTCGGCGACTTCGGCGGCACCCACACGCGCTTCGCGCTGGCCGAGCGCAGCGGCAGCGACTGGCGTTTTGCGCGCCTCGAGCAGCAGGCCACCACGCCGCAGGCTGCCGCTGCGCTCTCGCGCTACCTGGAATCCGCCGGCATGCCGGCGCTCACGGGAGCTGCATTCTGCGGCGCCGGGCCGGTCCTCGCCGACGGCAGCATCCGGCTGACGAACAGCGACGCCGTGCTCGAGCCGGCGGAACTCGCCGCCGCCGCGGGCGTCCCGCGCGCGCTGCTCGTCAACGATTTCGAGGCGGTCGCACAGGCGATTCCAAGGCTGCCGGCCGCCGCGTTCGCGCCCTGCGGCGCAGGCATCGCGGTGCCCGGCGCTCCCCGCGTGGTGCTGGGACCGGGCACCGGGCTCGGCATCGCCGTCTGCGCGCCGTCGCCCGAGGGCTGGAACGTGATCCCGGGCGAGGGGGGCCACGCGGACCTTGCGCCGGTGGACCACGAGGAGCTCGAAGCGTGGCAGCGGCTGCGCGAGCGGCACGGCCGCGTGTCCCTGGAAACCGTCCTGAGCGGCCCCGGCCTCGAACGGCTGTACGCCGCCGTCGGGCCGGGCGGTACGCTGAAGGCGCCCGAGATCGCGGATGCGGCCTGGCGCGGGGACGAGGCTGCGACGCAGGTCGTCCGCCTGTTCACGCGCTGGCTCGGGCGCGCGGCCGGGAATCTCGCGCTGACGGCGGGGGCCCGCGGCGGCGTCTACCTGGCGGGCGGCATCATTCCCACCTGGGGCTCGCGCTTCGACGCCGCGGCGTTTCGAGAGGCGTTCGAGGACAAGGCGCCGCGATCCGAGTGGCTGCGCGGCATACCCGGTTTCGTCGTCCAGCACCCGCAGCCGGGGCTGTACGGCCTGGCGGTCCTGTCGGCGACGGCCGGCGGATGACGGACGCGGGGGACACGATCGTCGCGGCGGCGACGCCGCCCGGGCGCGGCGGCATCGGCATCGTGCGGATCTCCGGTCCGGGCGCGCGCGCCATGGCCAGGGCCATGCTCGGCCGCTTGCCGCGGGCGCGGGTGGCGACCCGCAAGACGTTCGCTGGCGCGGACGGCGCGGCCATCGATTCCGGCATCGCGCTCTGGTTCCCGAAGCCGCGCTCCTTCACCGGCGAAGATGTCCTCGAATTGCACGGCCACGGCGGCCCGGTGGTCATGGACATGCTCATTGCGCGCGCGATGGCGCTCGGCGCACGCATGGCGCGGCCCGGTGAGTTCAGCCAACGGGCCTTCATGAACGACAAGCTCGACCTCGCGCAGGCGGAGGCAATCGCGGACCTCATCGATGCGGGCTCGGCCGAAGCCGCCCGCGCCGCGGCGCGCTCGCTGGCGGGGGAGTTCTCGCGCGAGGTGCAGGCGCTCGCCGCTGCCGTGCTCGAGCTACGGACATTTGTAGAGGCGGCGATCGACTTCCCGGACGAGGACGTCGAGTTCCTGCAGAGCCCGGAAGTCGCGGCGCGGCTTGGCGACATCGCGCAGCGCTTCGAGCGCATCGGCGCCGCCGCGGCCACCGGCCGCGCGCTGACGGAGGGTCTCACGGTCGTCATCGCCGGACGCCCCAACGCGGGCAAGTCCAGCCTGCTGAATGCGCTCGCGGGCCACGACGCCGCGATCGTCACCGGCATCCCGGGCACGACGCGCGACGTGCTGCGCGAGCGCATCGCCGTCGACGGCCTGCCGATCCACGTCGCCGACACCGCGGGCCTGCGCGAGTCGCCGGACGCGATAGAAGCGGAGGGCATGCGCCGCGCCCGCGCGGAGATGGCGCGCGCGGACCTTTTGCTCTACGTCGTGGACGCAGCCGCGGGCGCGGCGCCCGGGGAGCTGGAATCGCTGCCGCCCGGCCCTCCTGCAATGGTCGTCTGGAACAAGACCGACCTCGTCCCCGTGCCGGCGGGCGCCTCGGGGATCGGCGTCTCGGCGCTGACTGGCGCCGGACTCGACGCCTTGCGCGGCAAACTCAAGGCCGCCGCAGGTTATCGCGAGGCCGGCGCCGGCGCATACTCGGCACGGCGCCGGCACCTGGACGCGCTGGCGCGCGCGAAGAGCCTGTTCGAGGTCGCCGGGGCGCGCCTCGCGCAGCGCGCCTCGTTCGAGCTCGTGGCCGAGGACCTGCGCCAGGCGCACCGCGCGCTCGGCGAGATTACCGGCGAGGTCACCTCCGACGAGCTGCTGGGCGCGATCTTCGCGGGGTTCTGTATCGGAAAATAGCTAGTCTTTCAGGCGCTGCCAGGTACCATCCGGGCTGCGCAATGCAACCGCCCGTGTCTTGGTGCGGCGCTCGTAATCGTAGGCGTCGATTTCGAGCACGGGCTGGCCGCGTTCGCGCGCGCGATGCAGATTGAGCTGACCGATGAACAGCCAGGCATCCGAACCGCAGGCCCAGGCGCTCCAGACCAGTCCCTGCGCTTCGGCGTGTTCGACCCGGTCCACGAATGCCAGCGGCAGACGCGCGAGATCCGGTTGCTGGCGCGCAGCCGGCGGCAACATGGCGGCGGCGGCGACATAGGAGTCGAGCAGGGCCCTGGCCTGTCGCGGGTCTACGAGAGTCTGGAGCCGGCGGGTTTCCATGTGAGGTCGCAGTCCGTGGCAGCCCTCGGCCGGGAGGCAGGCACAACATAGGCGGTCCGGGACGAACGGGACGTGATGAAATTCATGGTTTTCCGGCCTTCGGGCCCACTTGTGAAGTCGGTGGAGGGTTGCGATGGGTTACGTCAGACATTGGCTGTGGGGGGCGCTGTTCATGGCGGGTACGGCCGGCGCCGCGTCGCAGGATCCAGAGCCGGCGATGGATGCCGCCCGCGCCCACGTCTCTGCGCACGAGGAGGCGATCATCCGGGAGCTTCGCGACTTGGTCGCGCTGCCGAACGTCGCCGATGACCACGACGACATCCGCCGGAATGCCGACGCCCTCGTCGCGATGCTCGGGAAACGCGGCATCGCCGCGCGCATCCTGGAGACGCCGGGCGCGCCGGTCTCGGTGTTCGGCGACCTCCCGACGCCGGGCGCGAAGAAAACGCTGCTCTTCTACGCGCATTTCGACGGCCAGCCGGTCGGTCCGCCGGAACGCTGGGTCACGCCCGCCTTCGAGCCGACATTGCGCGCGGGCAGGCACGAGGACGGCGCGGCCATCGTCGCCTGGGCGGACGCGAAGTATCCCCTGCCCGACGAGTACCGCATCTATGCGCGCGCCGCGAGCGACGACAAGGGGCCCATCGTCGCGATGCTGGCCGCCATCGACGCGCTGCGCGCCGCGAAGATTCCACTCTCGGCAAATCTGAAGTTCTTCCTCGAGGGCGAAGAGGAGGCGGGCTCGCCGAACCTCGCGCGCACCCTGGCCGCCAACCGGGAACTGCTCGCCTCCGATTTGTGGATCTTCGGCGACGGTCCGATCGACCCGCGCGGGCTGCCGCGACTTGCGCTCGGCGTGCGCGGCATCCTGACCTTCCGGCTGACCGTCTACGGCCCCGTGACCAGCCTGCACTCCGGTCACTACGGCAACGTGGCGCCGAATCCCGCGGCGCGGGTCGCCGAGCTGATCGCCTCCATGCGTGCGCCGGACGGGCGCATCACGATCGCGGGCCTCGCGGCGCCCGCGCCGAGCGCTGCGCAGCTGGCGCTGGCGCGCGAGGGCTTTGACACTGCGGGCATGCTGGCCAATGCCGGCGTCGCCGCGACCGAGAGCGGCCTCGACTACGGCGAATCGATCCTGCGTCCCGCGCTCAACGTGACCCAGCTGGCTTACGGCGGCGCGGGCGCTCAAAGAAACGCCATCGATCCGGAGGCGAGCGCCGGCTTCGACCTGCGACTCACGCCCGGCATGACGTTGGCCAACGCTCGTGAGGCCGTGGAGGCGCACGTGCGCGGGCAGGGGTACGTGCTGCTGGACGCGCCGCCCACCGCAGCGATGCGGCTGAAGCACGCAAAGCTCGCGCGACTGGAATGGGGCGAGGACGGCTATCCGTCTTCGGTGGCGAGCCCGGAGCACCCCGGCGTCGCGCGCGTGATCGAAGTCATGCAGGCGGCGACGGACGGCGCGGTACGCATCGCGCCGATCATGGGCGGCAGCCTGCCGATCTCCGCCATCGGCGAGGCGCTGGGCGCCACCTGCGTGATCGCGCCCATCGTGAACGCCGACAACAGCCAGCACGCGCCGAACGAGAACCTGCGCATGCGGGAATTCCGCCGCGGCATCGAGCTCTACGCCGCGCTGCTGGCGCTCGCGGGCGAGGGCTGGCGCGGGCCCTGACAGAAAAAGGCCCCGGCAGCGTCAGCTGCCGGGGCCCCGCGTCATCCGGCCGGCTTCTGCGTCCGCCTAGTTGCCGCCAAACCGCTGCGTGAACTTGAGCCCGATCGTGCGCGGCGGCGTGGTGAAGACGTACGGCTGCGGGCCGCAGATCGTCTCCCCGCACTGCACGGTGCGATAGAGCACGGTGCGTTCGTCGGCCACGTTGTTCACGAACAGCTCGAGCGAATAATTGTTCCTCGAGAATCCGGCCGAGATGTCGATGATGTCGTAGCTCGGCTGGTCCCGCAGTATGCTGTTCTCGAGGTCGCGCAGGTCCGCCCGGCTCTCCCCCTTGTAGATGTACGACGCGCGCCAGTACGAGTCGAAGTCGCCGAGCCGGAACGACTGCCGCAGCGTCAGGTTGGCCTTCCATTCCGGCGTGACCGGCAGGGAGGTGCCCTCGGGCGCTTCCGGCGGAATGAAATCCGTCGTGTCGCCGTCGTCGTCGAGGTCGAAGATATCCGGGCAGGGGTCGGCCGCAACAGGCTGATCCGTCACCGGGTCCGCGAAACCGCAGTATGGCGCGGTGATCTCGGAGTCGATGTAAGCGACACCGCCGGACAGCTGGAAGCTGTCGGTGACGGCCCAGGTCAGGTCCATCTCCACGCCGCGAATCTCGGCCTCGGCGGCGTTCTTGATGTCGGTGAGGCCGTTCAGGCCCAGCAGGGCGAACTGGAAGTCGTCCCACTGCTCCTGGAAGACCGCGCCATTGAAGCGCACGCGCCCTCCGGCCCAGCTGGTCTTCCAGCCGACCTCGTAATTCGTCAGGAAGTCTGCCAGATAGGGCGGCAGGGTGCCGCGACGCTGGATGCCGCCGGGCCGGAAGCCTTCGGACCAGGTCGCGTACATTAGGCGGGCGTCGTCGAACTTGTAGGTCAGGTTCACCTTGCCGATGTAGTCGTCATCCTTGGCGGATTTGTCGAGATACTTGCAGGGCGCGCCACGGTACGGCTCGGTCAGGCCGAGGGCAGCGCATTGCGCCTCGCCGGTGCTGGACCATCCCCAGTCGCCGTAGCCGAAGAATCCCTCGAGCGCGTTGTCGTACCGATAAAACCGCAGGCCGCCCGTCGCCGTGAGCTGGTCGGTGATGTCGAACGAGATCTCGCCGAAGATCGCCTCGTCCTCGTCCTGGCGTTCCTGCTGCGTGAGCCAGATCGTGTCGTCCCAGCCCGTGACCCAGTAATCCGGGTTGAGGTCGTCCACCAGGTAGCGCTGCGTGATGTCGTGGTTCTGCTTCTGGTAGAAAAGGCCGACGACGCCGCGGACGCGCCGGTCCGCCGGTGTCGAAATGCGCAGTTCATGGCTCATCTTGGTGAATCCGTCGCGGCCCCAGATGTACTGGCCGATCGTCGGGTTGCCGTCCGCGTCCGTGATGTATTGCGAGTAATAGTAGGAGCCGTAGGCATCGTAAAAATACGAGTAGTCCGAGTAGTCGAGCTGTGAGTCAATGACGCGGTCGAGATAGGCGCCCGCGTATACGACGTCGAGATTGCCGACCTTGCCCTCGACCGTGAGCGCCGCCTGCCACCACTTGTCCTTGGTCCAGTCCGGATAGACGTGCGCGGTCTGCAACTCGCCGAGCGTCGTGTCGTAGCCGAATATGCCGTCGGCGTACATGCGTTGGCCCATGACTGACGGCGTGACCGTCCAGTTGTCATTGAGATCAATGCGAAGCGCCGCCCTTGCGCCGTAGGTGTCCACTTCGTTGAAGTCCTTCTCGGCGAGCGGCGTGCTGTCGGTGGTGCAATCGGCCGCCGGCGCGACCAGCGAGCAGCCGTACCACGTGCGCTGGAAGGCGATGTTGTCGATGTAGCCGGCGTCATGGCGAGCCCAGCCGACCAGGCGGATCGCCGCGTTGTCGCTGATCGGAACGTTGACGTGGCCTTCGGCGAGGTAGCCCATGTCGCCCTTCGCGACGGTGTTGCCCTCGATGCCATAACTCGCCGAAAAGCCGGACGGGTCCGGCTTGTTGGTGATAATGCGGATCGTGCCGGCCTGCGAGGACGCGCCGTACAGCGTGCCCTGCGGGCCCGCGAGGGCCTCGACGCGCGCGATGTCGTACAGGTGCAGGTCGAGCGCGCCGGTGATGGTCGTGATCGGCTGCTCGTCGAGGTACACGCCGACCGAGGGCAGCGGGCCGGAGTGGTTGCCGTCGCCGCCGGAGGACACGCCGCGCATGTAGACGAGCGCGAATCCCGGCCCGAAGGTCTGGTAGGAGACCGAGGGCAGGAACTTGATGTAGTCGTCGAACTTCGTGATGTTGAGCTCTTCCAGCTGCTGGGTGCCGATCGCCTGGATGCTCATCGGCACGTCCTGGATGCTCTCCTCGCCGCGCTTCTGCGCGGTGACGATCACTTCGCCGAGGGCTGTTGGTTCCTGTGCGTGGGCGGGGGACAGCGCCAGCAATATCGCCGAGGCAAGTGGCGCCCGGACCACAACCGACTGCGAAAGCTTCTGTTTGCGTTTCTTGGAGCGTTGCATGTGAGAGTCTCCCCGCAGAGGTTGGCTGAGTTTACGCCTTGGCCGTGCGCCGTCAAAACTTCGGCACGCCCGGCCAGGCCTCGAGGACCGGCCCGAGGGCCTCCCTGAGCGGCCCGAGCCAGGGCTCGAAATGCCGCCAGTGGTCGACTCCTTCGCGGTAGATGGGCTGGCGCACCTGCTCCGAACTCGCCGTGCGCACCGCACGCTCGTTCTCGTAGAAGCGCAGGCAGCCCTCCTCGAACGGCAGACCGCAGTAGTCGAGCAGCCGCCGGACTTCACCCCCGGTGTCCTCGACCATGCGCTCGTACAGCACGCGATGGACGCGCCCTGGCAGCACCGCGTCGAAATGCGCCATCAGCTCGACATAGTCGCGGTAGTAGCGGCCGATGTCCGCCAGATCGAAGGTGAAATGCTGCCCGCGGGCGAAATGCTGCTTGAAGGCCGAGAAACAGCAGGCGAGCGGGTGGCGGCGCGCATCCACGATTTTCGCGTTCGGCAGCATCAGCCGGATCAGGCCGACGTGCGCGAAGTTGTTCGGCATCTTGTCGATGAAAAACGGCGCCGGCGTCTTGCGCTGCACACGCGTCTGCTCGAGGTAGCGCGCGCCCAGCGCGGTCATGTCGGCCGCGCCCATGGTGGCGAGGATCTCCGGGTACTTCGATTCCTGCGACCGGTTGCGCCGGCCGCCCAGCTCGCGCGCGATGCCGATGACATCCGGCAGCTCCATCGTCCCCTCCACCTGGCTGTGCGAAGAGAGGATCTGCTCGATCAGGGTCGAACCCGAGCGCGGCAGCCCGACGATGAAGATGGGATCCGGGCGGGGATCGCCGAAGCCCGCACGCTCGTCGAAAAACTGCTTTGTAAACAAAGTCTTGGAGCGTCGCAGCGCAGCGGTATTGTCGTCCGCGTCATAGCGGATCAGCTGCTTGCGGAGGCGGTTGCCCTCCGCGTAGTGGCGGAATGAGCCCTCCCATTCGCCCGCGTCTTCTAGCGCCTTGCCGATCGCAAAGTGGAAATGGAATCGGTCTGCCTCGGTGAGGTCCGGGCGATCGAGCTGGGCCCGCATCGTCGCGAGGTCGGCCGGCTCGAAACGGAAGGTCTTGAGGTTGGCGAGGCTCCACCAGGCTTCGCCGAACTTCGGTTCGAGCTCGGTCGAGCGGCGATAGGCGGCGATGGATTCCGCGGTCTGTCCCGCCGACTTCAGCGAATGGCCAAAGCTCATCCAGGCCTTGGGCTGGCCCGGATATTCCGCCAGCACCTCCCGGTAAATGTCGATGGCCTTCGCGTACTCGCCGACCTGCCCGAGAATCGCCGCCTTCATGTTGCGATAACCGGGATTCGACGGATCCTGCGCCAGCACTTGATCCGCGTGCGCCAACGCCTGCGAGGCCTTGCCCTGGCGGTGCAGGATGGAGGCCAGGTTATGCCGCGCAGCCGTGAACGAGGGCGCGAGCTCGAGGCAGCGCGTGAGCAGCGCCTCGGCGTCTGCATGCCGGCCGAGCCTGGCCGCGACCTCGGCCAGCATCCGGATCGCCGCGATGTCGGTCGGGTACTGCTTGAGGTGCGTGCGCAGCAGGTTCTCGGCCACCGCGATGCGGTTGTCCACGAGCGCCGCGCCCGCCTCCAGCAGCCGCGGGTCGCGGATCGAGAAGCGCAGGTGCTTCGCATAGGCCTCGTCCGCGCCCTCCGTGTCGCCGATCGCGTGGAGGTGATCCGCGAGCGCGCGCCAGGCATCGCCGAGGTCGGGCTTCAGCTCCACCGCGCGCCGCAGCGACGCAACCGCCTCCTCGCCGCGTCGCAGCGCCTCGTAGGCGAGCCCGAGTTCGTAATGCACGATCGCATGACCGCCGTGCGAGGCCGCGATCGGCTCGAGCAGCGCGAGCGCGCCCGACGCGTCGCCCTGACGGCGCTTCGCGGCCGCGAGGATCAGCAGCGCGGACGCATGCTGGGGCACAACCCTGAGGATTTCCTGCGCCTGTTCAGCCGCGAGCGCGGGCGAGGAGGCGAGCAGGCGCTCCGCGTGCGCGAGCGCGGTGGCGAGCGTGCCGACGGGATCCTGGGATGCGGTCGTATTCACATCTTGGGCGTGGCCAGGGCCGCGCGGTCCGGGTGGAGCCGGCGCATTCCGTAGTACACGGGCAGGCCCGCGAGCGCGAGCGCGAGCGCCCAGAAGAACGGCTCGCGGCCGAGGCCGAAGAAGGCGAAGGCGGAGAACGCGATGCCGCCGAGCCCGGCGAGCCACAGCGCCGGCGACAGCCCCGCCGGGTCGCGGCGCAGCATGTAGAAGAGCGCGAGCGAGCAGCAGACGTAAACGGGCAGGTTCGCCGCGGACACGATCAGCGACAGCGTGGTGAACGCGCCGACCAGCGACTCGCTGTAGTTCATGAGCCCGACGAAAGTCGCCAGCGCGCCGGTGAGGACCAGGGATGCCCAGGGCGCCCCCAGGCGATTGGTGTCGCCGAGGATCTCCGGCACCAGGCGGTGGGATGCGAGCGTGCGCGTCAACTCGCCGGCCAGCAGCGTCCAGCCGTTCAGGCAGCCGAGCCCGCTGATGACCACGAACAGCGACAGCCAGCGGCCGTAGCCGGGGCCGAGCAGCGCGTCGAGGATGGTCACGAACGGGGCGTCGGAAGCAGCGAGCGTGGCCTGCGGCACCACCAGCATGCCGATCGCGACGGTCGCGACGTAGATGACGGCGACGATCAGCGTGCCGATCAGCGTCGCGCGCGGAATGGTCCTGCCGGGATTCGTGACCCGGCCGGCGGCGACCGTCGCCGACTCGAAACCGAGCATCGCGAACAGCGCGATGGCCGCCGCGGCCATGGACGACTGCGCCGTGAGCGGCGTGGACGGCAGGATGGCCGCATGGGCCGACGGGCTCGCAATAATCGTGGCCGCGCCCGCGACCATGACCACCACCAGCGGGACGATCTTGAGCAGCGAGGTCACCACCTGCACCCGGCCCCCGCTGCGCACGCCCAGCAGGTTGACGCCGATGAACAACCACATGAACCCGACCGCAAGCACCGCGGGCGGGATGGCGCCGGCCGCCGGGAACACGCTGACGAAGTAGCCGACGACGGAGATGGCCAGCACGGCATTGGTCGTCCACACCGAGATCCAATAGCACCACAGCGCGGCGAAGGCGACCGTCTCACCCTGGGTCTGGCGTATGTAGCCGAACGGGCCGTCGGCCTGCGGCAGCTTGCGCGCGAGCGCCGAGAACGCGATCGCGAGGCAGGCGCAGCCGACGATCACGGCCGCCCAGCCGGTCAGCGCATTCAGCCCGAATGGCGCCAGCGCCGCCGGCTGCATGAAGATGCCCATGCCGATCATGTTGCCGATCACGAGGGCGGTGCACATCCAGAAACCGAGCTGGCGCGTTTCCATGGAGGTTCCTAGTTACCCGGGTCGAAGAGATGCCCGTCCTTGATGACGCCGGAGACGTGCTCCAGGCGCGTGATGTCGGCGAGCGGGTCGCCCTCGACGGCGATCAGGTCCGCGAAGCGCCCCGGCGCGACGGCGCCGAGTTCCTGCGCGCGGCCGAGCGCGGCCGCGGCATCGAGGGTGGCGGCGCGGATCGCCTGGATCGGCTTCATCCCGAACCGCACCATATAGGCGAACTGCCGGGCGTTCGCGCCGTGCGGGTAGATCCCCGCGTCGGTGCCGTAGCCGATGTTGACCCCGGCCAGCGCGGCCTTGCGGAATCCCTCGCGCTGGATGTCGGTGGTCTCGCGGTTCTTGCGCAGGATCTCCTCCGACCAGCCGTCGCGATGGCCCACTTCCTCGGTGTAGTCGCCGTTGTAGATGTCGGCGACCAGCCAGGTGCCGTGCTCCTTCATCAGCGCGATGCCCTCGTCGTCGAGGTAGGAGCCGTGCTCGATGGAGCGCACGCCCGCGCGCACGGCATTCTTGATGCCTTCCGCGCCGTGCGCGTGTGCGACCACGTAGGTGCCGGCCTTGGCGGCCTCCTCGACGGCGGCGTGGATCTCCGCTTCGCTGTATTCCGGCGCGGAGGGCGTGGTGCCGGAGGTGAATACCGCGCCCGTGGCGATGACCTTGATGAAGTCCGCGCCGTTGGCGAGCAGCTCGCGCACGCGGAAGCGGACCTCGTCGGCGTCGTTCGCGACGCCGCGGCGCATCTCGTCCGGCACGACCGTGCCTTCGGGCAGGCCGGTGACCTCGCCGCCGCCGTCCGTGACGGTGACGTAGGCGCCCGCCACGTACATGCGCGGTCCCTCGACCAGGCCGGCGTTGATCGCATTGCGCAGCGCGACGTCCACATGCGCGCGGTAGGTGCCGACGTCGCGCACCGTGGTGAATCCCGCCGCGAGCGTCGCGCGAGCGTGCGCCGCGCCGATCAGCGCGTCGCGCGCCGCGGAGCTCGACAGCGGCGCCGCGACGTCCGCGGAACTGATGTCGCCGACCAGGTGCGTGTGCAGGTCGATGAGACCGGGGAGCACGGTATAGGCCGACCAGTCGATGAGCCGTGCGCCGCCGCGCGCACCCGCGCCCCAGGGCGAAACCGAGACGATGCGCCCGTCGTCGATGCGGATCGCCTGGTCCAGGAGGTAGCGGCCCTGCTCCACGTCGAGCAGGCGCCCGGCGCGCACCACGACGGGCTGCGCGACGGCGGTCGACGCGAAGACGGCCAGCACCAGGGCGAGCATCGGGCGGCAAAATCTCATGCATTCTCCTTGGCTTCACGCGCGTAATCGGCCAGCAGCAGCCGGTGGAAGTGGGCGACTGCGCCTTCGTGGCGCGGGCACAGCCGGCCCGGCTCGTAGAAGCCCGACGCGAGTCCCCGCTGCACCTGCTCGCAGATGGCGCCGTCCTCCTGCTGGACCCGGTCGGTGAATGCGAGGTCCGCGGCGATCCGCGCCTCTGCCTCCCGGTCGGGCAGGTAATAGTAGTGGAATTCCACGCGGCAGCGGTTGGGCGCGAGCGGCAGCACGCGGTTGGCCTGCAGCCGGCCCGGCATCACGTTCAGCATGGTGTTCGGGTAGAGGTAGTAATACCAGGCGTGGCCCGCGCCGTAGGCGGCGCCGTCCGCGGCGACCGGCGAATGCTGCAGCGAATGCCAGCGCGCCGACTCCGTGAAGTAGCTTCGGTAGTCGAGCGCCTGCGTCAGGCCAGGGTGCACGCAGGGCAGGTGGTAGCCCTCGACGTAATTGTCCACGTACACCTTCCAGTTGCAGGCCACATCATAAGTACGGCTGTGCGCGTGCCGCATGGGTGCGAAATCCGCAGGCGCAATACGCTCCGCGATGCCCTCCACCACTTCCGCGAACGGCACCGGATCGCCGCCGACGTTCACGAACACGAGCCCCAGCCATTGCTCGACCGCGAAGGACGGCAGCCGGACTGCGCGGACGTCGAAGCCCGCCGCATCCTGCATCCCGGGCGCGCGCTTCAGGCAGCCGTCGAGGCCGTAGATCCAGCCGTGGTAGCGGCAGTGCAGCATGCGTGCGCCGCGTCCGTTCTCGAGCGCGAGCGGCCCCGCGCGGTGGCGGCAGACGTTGGCGAAGGCGCGAAGCCGCCCGTCGTCGCCGCGCACCACGAGCGCCGACACGTCAGCGACCGTCGTGACGACGTGGTCGCCGCTGCCCGCAAGGCCCGAGGCGTGTGCGACCAGTTGCCAGCCGCGGGCGAGCACCGAGCGGCGGTCCTGCGCTAGCATGTCGGCGCCCAGGTAGTACGCGGGCGGCAGCGCCAGCGCCGGGCTTTCAGTCGCCACTGGATTTCCCGTCATGAAAAGCATCCTGACATTAATGCTGGTGTTTGCGACAGCCGCCTGCATGGCGGGGCCGCGCGCCCGCGATCTCGGCGTGCCGTTCGATGGGATTCCGGGGCCGCTCAACGCCATCACCGACGTCGCCGGCGTCACGGTCGGGCACACGACGCTGATCGAGGACCTTGCGGACGGGCGCAAGGTGCGCACCGGCGTCACGGCCGTCCTGCCGCGCGGGGACGACAGCTCCCGCATTCCGGTATTCGGCGGTTGGCATTCCCTGAACGGCAACGGCGAGATGACGGGAACCACCTGGCTGGAGGAATCCGGCGAGCTCGACGGCCCCGTCATGATCACCAACACGCACAGCGTCGGCGTGGTGCGCGACGCGGTCATCGCCTGGCGGGTGGGTCAGGGCCATGCCGGCGCCGACGGCTACTGGTGGTCGCTGCCGCTGGTCGCGGAAACCTGGGACGGGCACCTCAACGACATCAACGGCTTCCATGTGAAGCCCGGGCACGCGATCGCTGCGCTCGAATCCGCCGCGGGTGGTCCGGTCGCGGAAGGCAACGTCGGCGGCGGCACCGGCATGATCTGCCACGAATTCAAGTGCGGCATCGGCACGGCCTCGCGTCGCGTGACGGTCGCGGATCGCACGCAGACGGTCGGGGTGCTGGTGCAGGCGAACTACGGACTGCGCGAGACGCTGCGCATCGCGGGCGTGCCGGTCGGCGAGCACATCCGCGAGCATCGCGCCTACCAGGACCAGCGCGAAGAAACGGGCTCGATCATCATCGTGGTGGCGACCGACGCGCCGCTGCTGCCGCACCAGTTGAAGCGCATCACGCGCCGCGCGGGCCTGGGCCTCGCCCGCATGGGCTCGATCGCGGGCAACGGCTCGGGCGACATCTTCATCGCCTTCTCCACCGCGAATGCGCGGGCCATCGCGAGCGATGCGTTTGCCGCCGCGGAGTTCCTCGACAACGGCGCGCTCGATCCGCTGTTCGCCGCGACCGTGCAGGCGACGGAGGAGGCGATCGTCAACGCGCTGGTCGCGGCGAAAGACATGCAGGGCGAGGACGGGCATTACGCCATCGCCTTGCCGCACGACAAGCTGGTCGAACTGCTGAAGCGCTACAAGCGCTGGTCGCCGCCGAGGTAGCGCCCGTACCAGTCGAGGTGCCGCTGCATGCGGTCGCGCAGGTAGGAGGGCACCGTCACCGGGTGCCACTCGCCCGGGTAGATCACGAGCTGCGTCGGCACGCCCAGCGACCGCAGCGCCTGGTACATCTGCTCGCTGCCGTGGCAGGGCACGTTGACGTCCAGTTCCTCGCAGTAGAACAGCGTCGGCGTGCGGATGCGGTCCGCGTTCAGGAACGCAAAGCTGTTGAGGTCGTAGTTGCCGCGGTCGCGCCACGGCAGGCCGAGCTCCAGCTCCACTTCGCGCGTGTACTGGTCGTGGCCGTACATGGCGATGGCGTGCGCGGAACCCGCGCCGCTGACCGCGGCCTTGAAGCGTCCGTCGCGCGCGATCACGGCGTTCGTCAGGATGCCGCCGTAACTGCGCCCGCCGATGCCGAGCCGACCCGGATCGGCGATTCCCAGCCTGACGACGTGATCCACCGCGGCCAGCACGTCGGCGGCATCGCGGTTGCCCCAGTCGGCGTAGATCGCGTTCGCGAACGCGTAGCCGCGGCCGGAACTGCCGCGCGGGTTCGGCGCGATGACCGCGTAACCGGCGGCCGCGTAGACCTGCCAGTCTTCCATGAACTCGTGGCTGAACTGGTATACCGGGCCGCCATGCAGCCGCAGGATCGTCGGATAGCGGCGCCCCGGCTCGTAACCCACCGGCCTCACGAGCAGCCCGTGGATGGTGACGCCGTCACCGCCCTCGAACTCGATCGGCTCGACCGGCGCGAGACGGCGCTCTCCGACCCACTCATTGTGATCCGCGATCGTGCGCAGTCCACGCCGCTCCACGGCCTGCAGCCGATATGGGTGCGCGTCGTCGCCGCTGAGGACGGCAATCCTGCCGTTTCCGGCGAGGCTGAAATCCGCATCGAAGCGCAGGCCGGAGGTGAGCGGCGTGACGCGACCGTCCGCCAGGTCGATGCGCGAGAGATGCGTGACGCGCGACTGCTCGATCAACGCGAGCACCGACTTCCCGTCGGGCGAAAACCGCGGTCGCGTGAAGCAGCGGTCGATGTCGGCGGGAATCCGCGCGACGCCGGTTTCGACGTCCACGACTGCGAGCTGCCACGGCTTGTAATAGATCTGCCGGTCCTCGCCGCTCTGCAGGTAGGCGATCAGCCTGCCGTCCGGGCTCCAGGCCGGCCGCGACTCCAGGTACGGGTCCGAATCCGCGCCCTCGAAACCGGTGAGCCTGCGTTCCGGCGCGCCGGCGCGCGGCTCGACCAGGTAGATGTCCCAGTTCGAGTGGCGGTCCGGGTCCGCGCCACGCTTGGTCACATAGGCGATGCGCGACCCGTCCGGCGACCACGAGGGCAGGTGCTCGTCGTTCGCCCCGGTGGTGAGCTGGATCGCCTCGCGCGTGCGCAGGTCGAGGACGTAGAGATGCTGGCGCCGGTCCGTCAGCAGGCCCGTGAAGTCTTCCTTGAACTGGTAGCGGTCGATCACGATCGGCGCCGGCTTCGGCGGCGCCTTCTCGCCCTCGGGCAGCTCGGGATCGGTGGCGATGACCGCGAGGCGCGTGGCATCCGGCGACCAGGCGTAATCCACGACGCCGCCCGGGAACCTGGTGACTGCCTCCGCCTCGCCGCCCGCGGCCGGCAGCAGCCAGACCTGCGTGACGGCGTCCTCGCCGCCGCGATCCGAAAGAAACGCGATGAAACGCCCGTCCGGGCCGTAGGCCGGATTCCACTCGCTCGCATCCGGCGTGTTCGTCAGCGCGCGCCGGTCGGTGCCGTCCCAGCGGACGCGCCAGAGGTCGGAAACCGGCTCGTCGAGTTCGAAGTTGGCCGATTGCACGCTGTAGACCACGAACTCGCCGTCGGGAGAAGAATCCGGCTCAGCGACCGCGGCCAGGCGCACGAGATCGTCCACCGTGAAGCGCGCATCGGCGGCGAGCGCGCCCGCGGACAGCAGCAGGCCGGCCAGCAGACCGGCGGCGCGCCTCATGCCTTCGCCGCGAGGGCTTCGGCCAGCGCCCGGCGCAGGCAGGCCAGCGCCTCGTCCACTTCCGCCTCGCTCACGCACAGCGGCGGCATGAAGCGCAGCGTGGACACGCCGCAGGAGAGCAGCAGCAGGCCATTGCGCCAGGCCGTGTGCAGCAGCCGGTCCACCAGCGCGCGGGCCGGAGATCCGTCCTGCTCGATCATTTCCAGCCCGATCATCAGTCCGAGGCCGCGCAGGTCTCCTATGCAGGGGTACTCGGACTTGAGTTCCGCAAGCCGCTTCATGAAGTACGCGCCCACCTTCGCCGCATTCGCCGCGTACTGCTCGCGCACCAGCTCGAGCGTCACGTTCGCCGCCGCGCAGCACAGCGGGTTGCCGCCGAAGGTGTTGCCATGCGCGCCCTTCTTCCATTGCTGCATGAGGCTCTGCTTCGCGACCACCGCGCCGATCGGCATGCCGGAACCCAGGCCCTTCGCGAGCGTCATGATGTCGGGCTTCACCCCCGAATGTTCCGCGCAGAACATCTTGCCGGTGCGGCCGACGCCGGACTGCACTTCGTCGAACACGAGCAGGATGCCGTGCTCGTCGCAGATCTGGCGCAGGCCCGCGAGGAAGCCCGGCGGCGGCACGAGATAGCCGCCCTCGCCCTGCAGCGGCTCGACGACGATGGCGGCGACTTCCTGCGGCGGGACGTTGCGCTCGAACAGCATGCGGATGTAGTCGAGCACCGCCCGGCCCTGGTCGCTGCCTGCGAACAGCGGGCGGTAGCTGTTGGGGTAGGGCACGTGCGTGACGCCGGGCATGGCCGGGAAGAAACCGGCCTGCTGCGTGTACTTGCTGGAGGTGAGCGCGAGCGAGCCCATCGTGCGGCCGTGGAAACTGCCGAGGAAGGCGATGATGCGGCCGCGGCCGGTCACGTAGCGCGCGAGCTTGAGCGCGCCCTCGACGGATTCGGTGCCGGACTGGCAGAAGAAGCTCATCCCGGGCTCGCCGAGCGGCACCAGCGCGGACAGGCGCTCCGCGAGCGACGTCATCCCTTCGTGCCAGTAGTCGCTCGAGATGTGCAGGAACTTCGCGGCCGCTTCCTGCACCGCGGCGACCACCTTCGGGTGCGCATGGCCGGTCGAGCAGACCGCGATGCCGGCGGCGAAGTCGAGGAAGCGGTTGCCGTCCACGTCCCAGACCTCCGCGCCGCGCCCGTGCGAAATCACGAACGGGTAGTCGCGCGGGTAGGAGGGCGAGGCGACCCGGGTGTCGCGCTCGATCATGGCGCGCGCCTTCGGACCCGGCAGCTCGGTCTTGATGTGCGGGTTCTTCGCGGCGCTGGGAGTGGCGTTCATGTTGGCAGCCTCACGGGTTCACGATGCGCCGTCTCGGTGCGGGAGACGAGGGCGCGCAGCGCCCCGAGTTCCGCGGCCGTGGGGGGCGCGATGGATTCGACCTTCGATGCGGCGGCGAGCGGCCAGCCGACGGCGGCGACCGCGTCCTGGACCGGAATGCCCGGGTAGGTCGCGGCCAGCGCGAGCTCGTGGTCCGGGCCCTGCGGCCGCAGCATGCCGACGTCGGTGACGACCACGGCCGGGCCGCAGCCGGTCGCGCCGCTCACGGCGCGCCCGGCGTAGTGCCCGCCGCTGGTCCGGAAATCGAGCCTGGGCACGAACGAGCGCGGCGTCGCCTTCATGACGATGAAGACTTCCTTCGCATGCGCGGCGATCTCCGTGGCACCCCCGGCCCCGGGCAGCCGCGTGCGCGGCCTGGCGTACGGGCCGATCACGGTGCTGTTCAGGTTGCCGAAGCGGTCGATCTGCGCGGCGCCGAGGAAGCCGACGTCGATGCGCCCGGCCTGCAGGTAGTCGCTGAAGATCTCGGGCAACGGCACCACGCAGACCGCGGTCTCCGCGAGCTCGCCGTCGCCGATCGACAGCGGCAGCACCGAGGGCCGCGTGCCGATGGTGCCGGACTCGTAGATCAGCACCAGCCCCGGCGCATGCGTCAGGCGCGCGAGGTTGCACGCCGCGCTCGGCAGGCCGATCCCGACGAAGCAGACCATGCCGTCGGCGAGCAGCCGCGACGCGGCGACCGTCATCATCTCGTCGCGCGTATAGCCGCTCACGTGGCCGCCACCGTCGGCGGGCACGCGCCGGCATTGCGGCCGGGATCCTGCGAGCGAGCGAAGCCGCTCGCCGGCCTGAGCGAGCGAGCAGGGATCCCGGCCGCACACGGCGCGTGATGGCCGATCATGCCGCCAGCCTGAGGCTCGCGAGGAACTCGCGGTGATCGCGGGTTCCGCGGACGTGGCGGTCGATCCAGGCGGTGAATTGCCCGCGGTCGCGCGAGATCGCGTCCCAGCGCAGGTAGAAGCCGTTGTCGCGCGCATAGTGCCCCTGCGCGTAGGACGGCCAGGCGCCGCCCGGGCAGTGGGACACGGCCGTGACCACGAAATGCGGCAGCACGACGCCGTTCATCGCCGGCGGGAGTTCTTCGACGATCTCCTCGACCGTGACCAGCAGCCGGGCCGCCGCGAGCGCCGCTTCGCGGGCGGCGCCGGTGATGCCCGTGATCGCGACGTTGCCGCGGCGGTCCGCACGCTGCGCGTGCAGGATCGTCACGTCGGGATTGATCGCGGGGACGGCCGCGAGCTCCTCGCCGGTGTAGGGACAGCGCACGCCCCGGACGCGCGGGTTGTGCTGCGGCAGGTCGGTGCCGATGTAGCCGCGCAGCATCCCGAACGGCAGCCGCGCCGCGCCCGCGCGGTAAGCCGCCGCCATGCCGGCGTGCGTGTGCTCGTCCAGTTCGAGCGGCCGCGGCCAGTCCTTCTCGACCGCGTCGCGGATGCGGTGCGCGGAGCCGACACCCGGGTTGCCGCCCCAGGAGAAGCTGAGCCGGCGCGCGCAGCCGGCGCCGATCATCTGGTCGTAGATCAGATCCGGCGTCATGCGAACCAGATGCAGCTCGCGGCGGCCCTGGCGGATGATCTCGTTGCCCGCGGCGAACGGGATCAGGTGCGTGAAGCCCTCGAGCGAGACGCAGGCGCCGTCGGTGACGCACTCGCGGATCGCGTCTTGCAGCGGCAGGAAGCGGGTCACTCAGTCCACCACCGTGCGGGACTGCTCGCGCAGGTACAGCGGCAGGTAGTATGCCGAGGCGATCGCCTTGCCGGAGGAGCCCGATCCCTTCCAGCCGCCGAAGGGCTGGTATCCCGGCCACGCGCCCGTGGTCGCGCCCTGGCCGCGGTTCGCGTAGGTGACGCCGGCCTCGATGTTCTCCTGGAACCAGGCGATCTCGTCCGGCGCGCCGTAGAAGCCCGCGGTCAGGCCCATGTCGGTGTCGTTGGCGAGCCGCATCGCCTCGTCGCGCGAGCGGAAGCGCTGCGCCATCAGGATCGGCAGGAACATCTCGTATTTCCACAGCGGGTGATCCGCCGGAGCCTCGGCGAGCACGGGCTCGACGTAGTAGCCGCGCGCCAGCGCGCCCTCCCGGCGCTGCCTGCCGCCGCGGCGCAGCGTCGCGCCGCCCTCGCGCAGTTGCGAGACGAAGCGCGAATAATTCTCGTAGGCGCGTGCATTCACCACCGGCCCGAGCCAGTTTTCGCGCAACGACGGGTCGCCGATGCGGATCGCGTCCACCTGCTGCTCGAGGCGCGCGAACAGCTCGTCCGCGACCTTCTCGTGCACGTAGAGGCGCGAGGCCGCCGAGCACTTCTGCCCGCCCATGCCGTAGGCGGAGCGCAGGATGCCGCTGGCGGCGCGATCGAGATCCGCGCGCTCGCTGACCATGACCGGATTCTTGCCGCCCATCTCCGTGATGCAGGGCCGCGGATACGGGCCCGACGCCATCGCCGCCATGATGGAGCGGCCGACCGCGACCGAGCCGGTGAAGGTCGTGCCGGCGGTACGTCCATCGCGCACCAGCTGCTCGCCGGCGGCGGCGCCGGAGCCCGCGATGTAGTTGAAGACGCCCGGCGGCAGGCCCGCGTCGCGGATGCAGTCCGCGAGCAGGTGCCCGGCCCAGGGCGTGTCGGAGGCGCACTTGAGCACCACCGTGTTGCCGGTGATGAGCGCGGCGGCGGTCGGGCCGGCGGCGAGCGCGTTCGGGAAGTTGAACGGCGCGATGACACCCCACACGCCGTAGGGCCGCATGACGCTGCGGTTGCGCGAGACGAATCCCGAGAGCGGGTCGTTCGGCAGCTCGAACTCGTAGCCCTTGCGGGATTCGAAGTCGTCCGCGTAGCAGCGGAAGAAGTCCACGGATTCCTGCGCCTCGCCGAGCGCCTCCATGCGGTTCTTGCCGACCTCGAGCACCAGCGCGGCGGCAATCTCGTAGACGCGCGCCTCCATGACGTCCGCGACCTTGCGCATGAGCCGCACGCGCTCGGCGAACGGCGTCGCGCGCCAGCCCGGGAACGCACGGTGCGCGGCCGCGATTGCCGCGCCCACCTCGTCCGCCTGCGCGAGCGGAAAGCGCCCGAGCGGGAGCTCGCGGTCGATCGGGCTGGCGCGCTCTTCGGTGACCGCGCCGGGGCGGTCCTGGCCGGCGATGAAGAGCGTGTGGGTCGCGCCCAGGCCGGAGCGCACCTGCGCGAGCGCCGCCTCAAAGCGCGCGTGCATCTCCTCCGGCGGGTTGTACATGGTGGCGTAGGTCAGGCGGAAACTCATGGCTTCTGCTCCGCGGCGGAAGTGGGGAAGAACCGGTTCAGCAGCCGGTCGAGGAGCGCGAGCGCGCGCCAGAGATCGGGTTCGTCGATCACCAGCGGCGGCGCCAGGATCAGCAGGTTGCCGCGCGAACCGAACGAGACGCCCTCGGCCAGCGCAGCGGCCAGCAGCGACCGGAGCGCCTGGGGCTGCTGCGGCCAGGGCGCGATCGGCGCCCTGGTCGCGCGGTCGGAAACGAGTTCCAGCACCGCGAACAGGCCGTGGCCGCCGCGCACCTCGCCGATGACGGCATGGCGCGCAGCCAGCCGCTGCAGTTCCGAGTACATTCGCGCACCGAGCGTGCGTGAGCGCTCGATCAGCTTCTCCTCACGGTACGCCTCGATCGCGGCGACACCGGCCGCGCAGGAAAGCGGGTGGCCGCCGTAGGTCAGGCCGCCGTAGAACACGTCGGGATCGAGAGCCGCCGAGATCTCCGCGCTCATGACCACGGCGCCCAGCGGGATGGCGGCCCCGGTGAGCCCCTTGGCGAGCGTCATGATGTCGGGGCGGCCGGCATCGCCGTGGCGCTGCCAGGCGAACCACTCGCCGCAGCGGCCGAAGCCACCCATGACCTCGTCGGCGATCAGGAACACGCCGCGCTCGCGCGTGAGCGCGCGCAGGGCGGGCCAGTAGCTGTCGGGCGCGACGATGCCGTTGCTGCCGGCGTTCGTTTCCATCAGTACCGCCGCGACGCGGGCGGCGCCTTCGCGGTCGATCATTCGCGCAACTGCATCGGCCGCCCGCCGCCCGCTCTCCTCCGGCGTCTTGCCGCCGAACGGGCAGCGGTAGGCGTAAGGCGGCGGGACATGGCGCACACCCCAGGCCTCGGCATCCACCTGCTGCGCAGTGCGAGAGTCGCCGGACAGCGCCATGTCCATGTAGCTCGCGCCGTGGTAGGAGCGGTCGCGCGTGATGACGAGGCCGCGCGGCCTGCGCGAGGCAAAGCGCGCGATGCGCACCGCGTTCTCGTTGGCGTCGGCCCCGCCCAGCGTGAAGAACACGCGCCCGCCCTCGAAGCCGGAGATCTCGAGCAGCCGTTGCGCCAGCGTGCGGCGAGGCTCCGCGCCCCAGGCGCTGGTGACGAAACAAAGCTTCGAGGCCTGTTCCCGGATCGCGGCGACCAGTGTCGGGTGCTGGTGGCCGAGGTTGCTGCACTCGACCAGGCTCGACATGTCGAGGATCTCGCGCCCGTCCTCGAGGACGAGGTATGCGCCCCGGCCGCCGGTGACCGTGGGGCCGTCCCAGTCGCCGGGGACGCACCAGTTGTGCAGGACCGAATCGCGCTCGGACGCCATTTTCGGATTGTCTCAACCGGCCCCCGGGGGCGCCAGCACGTAGTTTCCGTCCTCCGGCTTGACTCTGGACCTGAGTCCAGAGTTTAGACTGGGCTCCGGAAACCGGAGGTGTGGGGCATGGCGACCATCAGCATCGGGCAACTCGCGCAACGATCGGGGGTGCCGATCGACACGGTGCGGCACTACGAGCGCATCGGGCTGCTGAAACCGGCGGCCCGGCTGGCCTCGGGCTACCGCCGCTACGGCGAGGCCGAACAGAAGCGGCTGCGCTTCATCCGCCGCGCCAAGGCGCTTGGCTTCACGCTCGACGAGGTCCAGGACCTGCTGGCGCTCAGCGCCGGACGCAACGTGCAGAGCATCCGCAGGGCAGCCGCTGCGCGCCTCGCGGATGTCGAGCGGCGCATCGGGGAGCTCGGCCGCGTGCGCGACAGCCTGCGCCAGCTGATCGCCGCCTGCCCCGGCCACGGACGCGCGGAAGCCTGCCCGATCCTGAACGCCCTCAGCCAGGACTCGAAGTCATGAACGATCCCCACGCCCATGATCAGCACCGCCAGCATCGCCATCACGCGCCGCCAGCAGCGCCGGAACCGGCGGCGCCCGCCGCACCGGGCGCGCGCTACACCTGCCCGATGCATCCCGAGATCGTGCGCGATGCGCCCGGGCACTGCCCGATCTGCGGCATGGCGCTTGAGCCGGTGATGCCGTCGGCGGACGACGAGGAACTGCCGGAGCTCCGGGATTTCAGGCGGCGTTTCTGGTGGACGCTGCCGCTGACGCTCACGGTGCTCGCACTCGCGATGGCCGGTCATCGATTCGGATTCATGGGCGCGGCACAGCGCAGCTGGCTGGAGCTCGCCCTGTCGGCGCCGGTCGTGCTGTGGGCCGCCTGGCCGTTCTTCCAGCGCTGGGCCCAGTCGGTCGCGACGCGCAACCCGAACATGTGGACCCTGATCGGCACCGGCGTCGGCGCGGCCTTCCTCTACAGCGTCGCCGCAACTGTGGCGCCGGGCTGGTTTCCGGAGGGATTTCGCGAGCACGGCCGCGTGGGCGTCTATTTCGAGGCCGCGGCCGTCATCGTATCGCTGACGCTGCTCGGACAGTTGCTGGAACTGAAAGCCCGCTCCTCGACCTCGGCCGCGATCAAGGCGCTCTTGCGCCTGGCGCCGCCCACCGCGCGCCGGATGCGCGCGGACGGCAGCGACGAGGAGATCCCGCTCGACCACGTGCACACGGGTGACCACCTGCGCGTGCGTCCCGGCGACAAGGTGCCGGTCGACGGCGAGGTGCTGGAAGGCCACTCCAGCATCGATGAATCGCTGCTGACCGGCGAGTCGCTGCCGGTGTCGAAGAAGCCGGGCGACCGGGTCATCGGCGGCACGCAGAACGCGAGCGGCAGCCTCATCATGCGCGCCGACCGGGTGGGCAGCGAAACGATGCTGGCCCAGATCGTGCAACTGGTCGCGCAGGCGCAGCGTTCGCGGGCGCCGATGCAGCGGCTCGCGGACCGGGTGTCGTACTGGTTCGTGCTCGCCGTCCTCGCCATTGCGGCGGGGACATTCGTGGTCTGGGGCCTGCTTGGCCCGGACCCTTCGTGGACCTATGCCGTGCTGAACGCGGTGTCGGTGCTCATCATCGCCTGTCCCTGTGCGCTCGGCCTGGCGACGCCGATGTCGGTGATGGTGGCGACCGGGCGTGCCGCGCTTTCCGGCATCCTGTTCCGCGACGCCGAGGCGATCGAGAAGCTGCGTGCCGTGGACACGCTGATCGTGGACAAGACCGGCACGCTCACGGAGGGCAGGCCGGCATACCGCGCGGCCATCGCGGCCGCGGGCTTCACGGAAACCGAAGTGCTGCGCCTCGCCGCGAGCCTGGACGCCGGCAGCGAGCATCCGCTCGCGCAGGCGATCGTGGCGGAAGCGTGCCGGCGCGGGTTGCCGCTGTCCAAGGCGGAGTCGTTCGAATCCGGCACCGGCCTCGGCGTGCGCGGCGTCGTGGACGGCCAGCCGCTTGCGCTCGGCAGCGCGGCGCTGATGCGCGATATCGGAATCGGCATGGATGCGCTCGGTGATCAGGCGGCGAAATTGCGAGGCGAAGGCGCGAGCGTGATGTTCCTCGCGGAGCAGGGCACGCTGGCCGGACTGATCGCGGTCGCGGATCCCGTGAAGAAGACGACGCCGGAGGCGCTTGCGATCCTGCGCCGCTCGGGGCTTCGCATCATCATGGCGACGGGCGATGCGGCGGCGACCGCGCAGGCGGTGGCCGCCGCGACCGGCATCACGGAAGTCCACGGTGAAGTGCGCCCCGCCGACAAGGCGGCGCTGATCGCGCGCCTGCACGCGGAAGGACGCACCGTGGCGATGGCCGGCGACGGCATCAACGACGCGCCGGCCCTGGCTGCCGCCGACGTCGGCATCGCCATGGGCACGGGCACCGACGTCGCGATATCGAGCTCCAAGGTGACGCTCGTCAAGGGCGACTTGCGCGGCATCGCACGGGCGCGCGAGCTGTCCGCGGCGACCGTGCGCAACATGCGCGAGAATCTCGGCTTTGCGCTCGTCTACAACGCGCTCGGCGTGCCGATCGCGGCCGGCCTGCTGTGGCCGTTTACGGGGCTGCTGCTGTCGCCGATGATTGCGGCGCTCGCAATGAGCCTGTCGTCGGTGTCGGTGGTCGGCAACGCACTCAGGCTGCGGCGCAGCTAGGGTTCGGTCCGGGAAAACGGAAGCCGCCGGCGGATGCCGGCGGCTTCCGGGCAGGTCACTTCGCCGCAGCGGCCGCCATCTCGCGGTGCTCCTTCGCGAGCAGGCGGTACTCCATGGCCGCCGTGCGATACGTCTTCGCCAGACGCTCGCAGTGATGGGCCATCTTTGGCCGCGGGCCCTTGCCATAGTAGCGATAGGTGTCGGCCATCTTCGCGTGGCTTTCTGCCCGTGCGTCGGCGGAGACCGCCTGTTCGTCATAGGCGCGGGCGATGGCTTCGTGCTGCGCAGGCGTCGAAGCCGCTTCGATCTGCGCCTGCGTGACGACCTCGGACGGCGCCGCGATGGCGGTGCCAACCAGGGCCAGGGCGGCGATCCCGCCGGCCAGCATGCGATTGAATGTGTTCATGGTCCTCTCCATTGTCGAATTGCCTGGGATCCACGGGCTGCCGGCGACCGCCGGCAGCCCGCTCACATCACCGGCTCAAGCAAGGATGGGAGGACGAAATGGCTGGTCTTTCAGGCGCTGATGGTGGCGCGGGGTTTCGAAGGGAACGGCACGGCGAACCACGGACGCAGCGACCGCCTTGACGGCAGCCGGTGCAGAAACGACGTGCGCGCAGAGGCCGGCGCAGCTGTCGCCGGCCGCCAGGTCACACTGCGAGGAAGTGCAGGTCTCGTCGTTGCAGCCGTCACCGGCGTGCGCGCCGGCCATGGCCGGGCCCAGCTGCAGCAGCGCCGCAATGATCGCCACGACGACCACCCTGGAAACCGCCAACGAAGCCAGCGCCGTCTTCATGCGGGCACCTCGCCGCCATTGAAGCAAGCTGTGCGCCGCGGTCAATTCGGGAAACTACGGATGCCCTCAGAACAGGTGCCGCCCCAGCCACCAGGCGCCGGCGGCCATCAGCCCGGAGGCGGGAATCGTCAGGATCCAGGCGATGACGACGTTGCCGGCGACGCCCCAGCGCACCGCGCGCGTGCGCCGCGTGGAGCCGACGCCGATGATCGCGCCGGTGATCGTGTGGGTGGTCGAGACCGGGATGCCGAAGCTGGAAGCGACGAACAGCGAGATTGCGCCGCCGGTCTCGGCCGCGAAGCCGCCGACCGGCTTCAGCTTGGTGATGCGCTGGCCCATGGTCTTGACGATGCGCCAGCCGCCGAACAGCGTGCCGAGCGCGATTGCCAGGTAGCAGGAGATCACCACCCAGTAGGGCAGGTGGTCCGTGGACGTGAGCCCGGCCGAGATCAGCAGCAGCCAGATGATGCCCATGGTCTTCTGCGCGTCGTTGCTGCCGTGGCCGATGCTGTAGAGCGCGGAGGACACCAGCTGCAGGCGGCGGAACCAGCGATCGGTCATGCGCTGGGTCCGTCTACGGCAGATCCAGGCCACCGCGACGTACAGCAGCCCCGCGAGCAGCATGCCGAGCATCGGCGAGACCACGATGAAGGTCGAGGTCTTGGCGATGCCGGGCGCGAGCAGCGGATCGGTCCCGGCCTTCGCGATGGTCGCGCCCAGCATGCCGCCGATCAGCGCGTGTGACGAGGACGAAGGCAGCCCGTAGTACCAGGTGATCACGTTCCAGGCGATGGCGCCGATCAGGGCGCCGAAGATGACGTAATTGTCCACCACCTCCGGCGTGACGATGCCCTTGCCGACGGTCGCGGCGACCTTCAGCTCGAACACGGCGATGGCGATGAAGTTGAAGAAAGCGGCCCACATGACGGCCTGGTAGGGCTTCAGCACGCCGGTCGAGACGATCGTGGCGATGGAGTTCGCCGCGTCGTGGAAGCCATTCATGAAATCGAAGGCGAGCGCGATCAGCACCAGCATCGCGAGCGTGAGCGTGACCGTTCCGGCATCCAAGATCCGCTGCCCCTCAGCCGTTCTCGAGCACCACGCCCTCGATCACCAGCGCGACGTCCTGGCACTTGTCGGTGGTGAGCTCCAGCAGCTCGTACACGGCCTTGAGCTTGACGAGCTGGCGCACGTCCTGCTCCTCGCGGAACAGCTTGGAGATGGCGCCGCGCATGACGCGATCGGCATCCGTCTCCAGGGCGTCGATCTCCTGGCAGATCTTCAGGATCGCGGGGCCGTTGTCCATGCTGGACAGCTGCGTGACTGCGTCGCGGACCCGGTTGCAGCAGACCTGCACCAGGTCGGCCAGTTGCAGGACCTCAGGCGTGAGCTGGTGCACGTCGTAGAGCATCAGCGACTCGGCCGTGTCCTGGATCAGGTCCAGGATGTCGTCCATGCGCTGGATCAGCTTGTTGATCTGGTCGCGGTCGAAGGGCGTGACGAAGGTGTTGTGCATCAGCGCGACGGTCTGGTGCGTGACCTCGTCGGCGTCGTGCTCGACCGACTGGATCTTGGCGATCAGCGCCTCGCGGCGGCCGTTGTCCGCGTATCCGGCCAGCAGTTCCGCCAGCGCGCGGGCCCCGTCGACGACCAGCCCTGCGTGGCTGTTGAACAGGGTGAAGAACTGCCGCTCCCGCGGCATGAGCACGGACAACAGGCGCATCGCGGTTCCCCTCCGCTTCCTCCCCGCGCGCATTGTACGCACCACGCCGGGGCGCCGCGCGCTAAGATTCGGCCCTGAATATCGGGAGACTGGATCATGAAGTTCGCACGCATCCTCGCCCTGGCTGCAGCATTGTGGCTTGCCGGCGGCATCGCACAGGCGGCGCCGGAGTTGCTTCCCCGCGCCGACATCTTCGGCAACCCGGAGCGCAGCCTGCCCAAGATCAGCCCGGACGGGCGCAGCCTCGCTTTCCTCGCGCCGCGTGACGGCGTGATGAATGTCTGGGTCGCGCCGGCCGGCGACATCGGTGCCGCGAAGCCGGTGACGTCCGAAGCCGTCCGGCCGGTGCGCCAGTACTACTGGGCGCCGGACTCGTCGCAGATCCTGTACGTGCAGGACAAGGGCGGTGACGAGAACTTCCTGCTGTACGGCGTGGATGTCGAGGGCGGGGAGACCCGCAATTTCACGCCTTTCCAGAAGACGCGCGTGCAGATCTACGCCATCAGCCCCGAGGTGAAGGACGCGATCGTCATCGGCGTCAACAACCGTGACCCGCAGCTGCACGACGTCTACCGTCTCGAGCTGGGCACCGGCAAGCTCACGCTGGTGTACCAGAACCCGGGCTGGGCCGGGTTCGACTTCGATCGGCAGCTCGGGCTGCGGCTCGGCTTGCGCCAGGCGCCCGGCGGCGGCTTCGAGATCCACCGCTTCGGTGCCGGCGGCAAGACCGAGCACTTCATGAGCATCGGTTCCGAGGACAGCCTCACGACGACCACGATCGGGTTCACGAGCGACGGCGGCACGCTCTACCTCGTCGACAGCCGGGGCCGTGACACCGCCGCCCTGGTCGCGATGGACCTGGCGACCGGCAAGTCATCGGTGCTCGGCGAGCACGCGAAAGCCGACGTCGCCGAGGCAATCATCGACCCGGCGACCGGCGTCATCCAGGCGTACGCTGCCGACTACCTGAAGTCCGAATGGACGCCCATCGGCGACGCGCTGGCTGCCGACATCGAGCTGCTGAACGAACGCGCGGGCGGCAGCTGGACGGTGGTGAGCCAGTCGGACGACAACCGGCTGTGGACCCTGGGCGTGGACCGCGGCGCGGAGCCCTACGCCTTCTATGCCTACGACCGCAAGGAGAAATCCTTCGACCGGCTGTTCTCCGTGCGGCCGAAGCTCGAGGGCAAGACGCTGGCCCGCATGTACCCGCTCGAGATCCCGAGTCGCGACGGACTGACGCTGGTGAGTTACCTCTCGCTGCCGCCGGGCAGCGACCCGGACGGCGACGGCATTCCCGATCGCCCGCTGCCGATGGTGCTGAACGTGCACGGCGGGCCCTGGGCGCGCGACGAGTTCGGCTACCACGCGGAGCACCAGTGGCTCGCCAACCGCGGCTACGCGGTGCTGTCGGTCAACTACCGGGGCTCCAGCGGCTTCGGCAAGAACTTCCTGAACGCGGCGAACGGCGAATTCGCCGGCAAGATGCACGACGACCTGATCGACGCCGTGCGCTGGGCCATCGACCGCAAGGTCGCGATCGCCGACCGGATCGCCATCTATGGCGGCTCCTACGGCGGCTATGCGACGCTGGTCGGGCTGACCTTCACGCCGGAGACCTTCGCCTGCGGCGTGGACATCGTCGGTCCCTCGAACCTGGTGACGCTGATCGAGAGCTTCCCCGCGTACTGGCAGCCGTTCATGGAGGCGACCTGGTACAAGCGCGTCGGCGACCCGCGCACCGAGGCGGGCCGCAAGGACCTGCTGGCGCGCTCGCCATTGACCCGCGTGGACCAGATCCGGCGGCCGCTGCTGATCGCACAGGGCGCCAACGACCCGCGCGTGACCAAGCTGGAGTCGGACCAGCTGACGGCGGCGATGGTGGAGCGCAAGACCCCCGTCACCTACGCGCTGTATCCGGACGAGGGGCACGGATTTGCGGTGCCCGAGAACCGGATCAGTTTCTACGCGGTGTCGGAGGCCTTCCTTTCGCGCTGCCTCGGCGGGCGGTTCCAGCCGGTGGGCAGCGACTTCCAGGGCGCGAGCCTGCAGGTGCTCGAGGGCGCCAACTACGTACCGGGCCTCGCCGAGGCGCTGAAGGCGGGAGGCCGGTAATCGATGGGAGCAAGACACCGCCTCGCGCCGGCGCCGGTCCTGCTGTCGTGCCTGTTGGCCGCGGCGCCGGCCGCGGGAACCGATGCCGAAACCGCGCGCCTGATCGGGCAGCTCGGCCTGCAGGAATCCGCCACCGCCGTGTCGGAGCGCCCGGGCTGGGCGCCGCCGCGTCGCGTCGTGATCCCCGCCGCCGATCCCGCGCGCCTGGCCTGGATGCAGGAGGTCGCGCCCGGCGTGACGCTGCTGCCCGCGAGGGACCGCATGGAGGCGGCGCGCCTTGCCGCGGACGCGGACGCCGTCATCGGCTTCTGCACGCCCGAGGTGCTGGCCGCGGGCGGGCGGGTGCGCTGGATCCAGGTGCTCTCCGCCGGCGTCGAGCGCTGCGTCGGCATCGCGGGCTTCCGCGACCGCGGCATCGCGCTCACCAACATGCAGAAGGTCGCCGGGCCCGTCATGTCGGAGCACGTGCTGGCATTCCTGTTCGGCCTCACACGCGGCCTGGCGGGTTACGTTCCGCTGCAGGCGCACGGCGAGTGGCGCGACGACGCGGTGCCGTCCGCGCGCATGTGGTCGGTCGAGGGCCGCACGATGCTGGTGGTCGGGCTCGGCGGCATCGGCACCGAAACCGCGCGCCGGGCGCACGCGCTCGGCATGAAGGTCATCGCGATCCGCAATTCCGGGCGCCACGGCCCGCCATTCGTGGCGGAAGTCGGTCTGGCGGAAGACCTGCGCGTGTTCGCCGCACGGGCCGACGTGATCGTCAATACGCTGCCGCTGACGGCCGAGACCCGCGGCATCTTCGACGCGGGGTTCTTCGACGCCGCGAAGCGCGGCGCGCTGTTCATCAACGTTGGCCGCGGCGCCAGCGTCGTGACGGCGGACCTCGTCGCGGCGCTCGAGGACGGGCGCATCGGCGGCGCCGGCCTGGACGTGACCGACCCCGAGCCGCTGCCACCGGAGCACCCGCTGTGGCGCACGCCGAACGTGCTGATCACGCCGCACGTCTCCGCGGAGATCGACACCGGCGACGGGCCGCGCTGGCTCATCGCGCGCGAGAACCTGCGTCGCTACGCCGCAGGCGGCAAGCTGCTCTCCGAGGTGGACGTGGCGAAGGGCTACTGAGGCCGCCTTGTCCAACCGGACGCTTCCGCTCGACGACCGGCTGTACGACTACCTGCTGCGCCACTCGCTGCGCGAGCCGCCGGCGCTCGCGGCGCTGCGCTCGGAGACGGCGGGGCATCCCCGGGTCAACATGCAGATCGCCCCCGAGCAGGGCCAGTTCATGCAACTGCTCGTGAAGGCGATCGGCGCGCGCCGGGCGATCGAGATCGGCGTGTTCACCGGCTACTCGAGCCTTGCGGTCGCGCTCGCGCTGCCTGAGGACGGCTACCTGCTCGGCTGCGAGGTCAGCGAGGAATATGCCGCCATCGCGCGCCGCCATTGGCGGGCCGCGGGCGTCGCCGCGAAGATCGAACTGGTGCTCGCGCCGGCGCTCGAGACGCTGGGCGCCCGCCTCGCCGCCGGCGAAGCCGGCCGCTACGACTTCGCGTTCATCGACGCGGACAAGCAGAACACCGCCGCCTACTACGAGCGACTGCTGATGCTCGTCCGGCCGGGAGGCCTGATCGCCGTGGACAACACGCTCTGGGGCGGCGCGGTCGCAGATGCCGCGGACCAGGGGGCGGAAACGGTCGCGATCCGGGAGTTCAACGACCGGCTGCATGCGGATCCGCGCATCGACCTCTCGCTGCTGCCGCTGGCCGACGGGCTCACGCTGGCCCGGCGGCGCTGAGGCCCGCCGAAATTGATCCCCCGCACCCCCACGCGAGTATGATCGGGACAGGCCAACCAGAGAGGGGGACGCGACATGAACCGCCTTCATCTCGCCTCATGGGCCGTCCTGGTCGCGCTGGCAGCCACCGGCTGCGAGCGCCCAGGGATGCCGGAGCCGTTTCCTCAGGCCGCGGCCGATGGATGGGTGGCGGCGTTCAACAGCGGCGACGTCGACGGGCTCTCGCTGATGTACAGCCCGGACTCGGAGATCTTCCCGCCCGACAGCCCGATCATCACCGGCCACGACGCCATCGTGGAGTACTGGAGGGCTTACGCTCCGGGCGCCGTGCGCATCACGCTTTCCGACGTGGAGACCTTCCGTGCCGGGGAGTACTGGTTGCGGGAGGGCGCGTACACCGCGATGCATCCCGAGGAAGGCGAGCCGCGGGTCGGCAAGTTCATGGAATTGTGGATCAAGGTCGGCAATGCCTGGCTCCTCCACAGGCACATGTGGAGCCCGAACGCGCCGCCGCCCGCGGAGATGCCGGCGCTCGCGCCGGGTTGAGGAGCGGCGCCTGATGCGGGGCCCGGCGATCCTCGTGGCGGCCCTGGCGCTCGCGGCCTGCCTGCCGGCGCCCGTGCCGGAGGCGTTCCCGCAGGATGTCGCGGACGCCTGGGTCGAGCGCTATGAACTGCACGACGCCGCGGGCCTCGCCGCGCTCTACACCGAGGATGCGCAGCTGCTGCCTCCGGACGCGGAAATCGTCAGCGGCCGCGCCGCGATCCAGGAATTCTATGCGCGCGAGAATCCGCCGGGCAGCGCCGGGGTCGAGATCGCGACGGTCGAGACCCGCGTATTCGGCGACTATGCCTATCGCCAGGGCAGCTTCATGCTGAAAGGGCCCGGCGACGGCGCCGTCATGGCCGGCAAGTTCATCGAGTTGTGGAAGAAGGTGGATGGGCAGTGGCGGATCCATCGCGAGATCTGGAGCGCGAACGCGCCGCCCCCCGGCGCCGGGCCCGATGAGCCTGCGTGACAACGTCGAGAAGCTCCTGCCCGAATGGGAGCGCTGGTATCCCAGCCTGTTCGACGCCGCGGCGGACCTCGGCGTGATCCGCGCGCGCGTCTGCCCGCCGTCGTCGCTCCTGCTGTCGCGGCGCCACGCCGCGATCCGCGACGAGGCGGTGCGCGAATTCCGCGAGCGTTGGAATGCGCTCGAGGATCCGGAATCGCCGCGGCCGGTCGCGCGGGTTCGGTGACGACCCTTTAGTCCTGCTGCCAGCCGGCGCGGATCACACGCCAGTCGCCGCTCTGGCGCGCGAGCATCAGGTCGAAGCGCCAGACGTCGCCCGCGAGGTCCCAGGCGGAGTCGGACGCCGCTTCGCGGCCGAGCATGCCGACGGTCACCGCGACGCGCGCGAGTTCCGTGCCCTCCAGCTCGATCGAGTCCACGCGCGAGATAAGCCGCACCGACTGGTGCGCCACCAGCCAGCCGTGGAGATAGTTGCGGATGTCGGAGGCCGTTCGCCCGGCCGGATCCTCGTAGTCGTCGGCGACGAGTTCCTTGAGCGCGGAGGCATCGCGCGCCTCGGCTGCCTCCTCGGCGGCGGCGACCAGCGCGCGGATCTCGTCCTCCGGGGTGCCCCGGGGGCCGCAGCCCGCGACCAGCGCGGCCGTGCAGGCCAGTGCACCCGCGAGCCGGCGCCGCGTGCCGTCACGCGCGCGCAGGATAGCCCTCCCACTGCGGCAGGCCGTCGGTGATCTCGAACCATTCGGCCTTGCTGGTGGCGAAGACGTTACCCGCAGGCCGCATGTTCGGGGACGTGTCGAGGCTGCCGCAGGGCACGACCACGCGCCCGGTCGCCGCGACCACGCGCGGCACGGCGCTGCCGCAGTGGCGGCAGAAGTCCTGCCCGAAGTACTTCGCGCCCTTCAGCGAATGGCTGCGGATGTCGTTCTTGCCGCGCACCCAGGTGATCTGCTCCGCCTTGTAGAAGGCGTTGGTCGCATGCGCCGCGCTCCTCGCCCTGCGGCAGCGCGAGCAATGGCAGTTCTGCACGCGCTCGGGCGCGCCCTCGAACTCCCAGGCGATTGCCCCGCACAGGCAGCCGCCCTGCGTGATGCTCAGGCGAAGCGCCGGCGGATTGCGCTCGACGCCTGCGCCGCCGCCGAACTGCGGCGGGTATCCCGCGTGTTGCGGCAGCGCGTCGGTGATCGGAAACCAGGGCGCGCGCGAGCCCGCGAACATGTGCATTTGCGGCCGGATGCCGAGGTCACCCTCGAGGTTGCCGGCCGGCAGGATGACGATGCCCATGTCCTTCATCAGCGTGGGCGTCACCGAGCCGCAGGTCCGGCAGAAGTACCGGTGACCGTGCTCCGACGACTGGAACGACTGCACGTGGTCCTGTCCGGACACCCAGCGGAAGCCGCCGAGCGGAGCCGAGACGAAGGTCGCGAACATCGCGCCGTGGTGCTTGCGGCACATCGAGCAGTGGCAGTGGGCCATCATGTCGAAGGGCCCCGCGACCTCGTAGCGGACGGCGCCGCAAAGGCAACTGCCTGTCGTCATAATGAACCCCCGGGGACCGGCACCCCCTAGTTTGCATCAACGGAGCGAGGAATCCATGTATACCCTCTACTGGACCCCGGGCGCGGCGAGCCTGTGCGTGCACTGGATGCTGATCGAGCTCGGCGTGCCGCACGAGCTCAGGAAGCTCGACCTGGAGGCGGGTGATCACAGGCAGCCCGAGTACCTGAAACTCAACCCGAACGGCCTGGTGCCGACGATGATCGTGGACGGCGAGCCGCTCCACGAGAGCGCGGCGCTCCTGATGCTGCTCGCCGAGCGTCACCCCGAGGCGGGGTTCGCGCCGGCGCCCGGCAATCCCCGCCGCGGGCTGTACATGACCTGGATGTTCCACCTGTCGAACACGCTGCAGCCCGCGTTCCGCGAGTGGTTCTACCCGGACCAGCTCGCCGGCGCCGCGCACGCGGACGCGGTCAAGGCGGGCGCCCGCTCGCGCATCGAAGCCGCCTTCGAACGCATTGACGCGCGCATCGCTGCGGAGGGCCCCTATCTCCTCGGCGACCGCGTGAGCGCGGCAGATTTCCTCGGCGCGATGCTGATGCGCTGGTCGCGCAACATGCCGAAGCCCGCGACCGAATGGCATTCGATCGCGGGCTACGTGGCGCGCATGAAGTCGCGCCCTTCCTTCAAGGCCCTGTACCAGCGCGAGGGCCTGACCGAGTGGGCCTGACCCGCGCGACGGTCAGAGGAAGGTGTAGAGGAACGACAGCGAAATCGTCCCGAGCTTCTCGTCCTCGATGATGTTGAGCTGCTCGTACTCGAGCCGCAGGCCCAGGCTGCCGAAGTGCGCCTGCACGCCGGCGCCCCAGGCGAACTCGGTGCCGTCCTCGTCGATCGAGAACGCCGGGAACGCGGGCGTCGAGCTGCCCTTGAATTCCCAGGCGGTGACGCCGGCCTTCGCGAACAGGTCGATGAGCGGGAAGTCGAGGAAGCCGACCGCGAAGGCGGACAGCGTCTTCGCCTCGAGGTCCGTCTGGTCGGGACAGGGTACGCCGATCAGCTGGATGCAGACGATGCCGGACGGCACGGTCGCCTCGCCGTGGTCCGCGTAGTTGAGCTCGAGCCCGAAGCTGTCGAGCGGCCGGAAGCCCGCGATGATCTTGTAGCCGGCATCCTCGTCGTCGAATGGCTCCAGGTCGTCCGGGTTCGAGAGCCCGTACTGGCTCTGCACCACGCCGGCGCCGAGGTAAATGCCGTTGTCGGCGGCCTGTGCGATCGCCGAAAAGCAGCAAGCGAGCGCCACGATGACTGAACGAAGCATGCGGGTCTCCTTCTCCGCCGTAAGGGGTATGCATGAGACTCTCCGCCTGCAGGCGGAGTTCCGGCAAGGCGGGCTGTCGCGCCTGGGCGACGACTGAGACGGGCGTCTCAGTTCGCGGGTTTCTGCTCGGGGATGATCACCTGCTGCATCGGCCGGATGCCGCAGGCGAAGTTGAGCAGCGTCTCGCCGACGGTGCCCTTTTCGATCTGTTCCCAGGAACGCAGCAGGTTGGTCGAGCGCTCCGGGTCCTGGTCCTCGAGGTTGTTCCACTCGTAGAACACCAGTCCTTTGGTCGAGCGCTTGCGCTGCCGGCAGTCCCAGTCGTCCCGGCTGACCACGCTCTTGTGGCGCGCCGGGCTCTGTTCGAACTTGTACTCGATGCGCGTCCACATCGTGACGATGTCACCCTCGCGCGCCGAGTCGTGGCGCGTCGCGAAGTAGACGCGGTCCGGGTAGGTCTCGATCCACTCCCAGTCCATGCGGCCCTTGAGTTCGAGCTGCTTGACCCACTCGTTCTCGACGCCCTTCATGGGCACGGACGTGAGTTGCGCGAGCGCTGCGGGCGCCGCCAGGAGCAGCGCGATCGAGAGGATCCTTGCAGGCCGGAGGGTCATGTCGTCTTCGACCCGGCGTCCCCCGCCGGGGTTCCGGATTATCCGCCCAGGATCGACTCGCGTCGATAGAGGTTTCCCGCAAGCCAGGCGAGCAGCAGGCCGAGCGCAAGGGTGGCGCCGACCGACAACGCGACCCACGCCCCGGGCAGCGGGTCGCCGCGCATGAGCGCCTGGATCACGAGGTGCTGCGACAGCGACGGCACCATCATCAGCGACGCCTGTGGCTGGACGTCCAGCACGCCGGCGATCGCGATCGGCAGGGTCGGCACCAGCATGACCACGCCCAGCCAGGACTGCGCTTCCTTGTAGGTCCGCGTGAAGGAGGCGACCACGGTCAGGAGCGCCGCGCCCACCAGCGCGAACGGCAGCACCGCGAGGAACACGCGCCACGCCACGTCCGGGCCGAAGTTCGCCGACATGCCGAAGGTTTCCAGCGGCACGAGCTCGAGCGCGATGGCGACCGAGACGGTCACCAGCGCGAGCGCCACGGACATCATCAGGGCGGACGCCGCGATCTTGCCCCAGATCAGCTGCTCGCGCCTCGCGGGCACGGTCAGGAGCGCCTCCAGCGATCCGCGCTCGCGCTCGCCGGCGGTCGCGTCGATGGCGAGGTAGAGCCCGCCGAGCAGCGTGACCACCAGGATCACGTAGCTCAGCATGCCGAGCAGGAGGGTCGCGCGGGCCGATGGCGTCGAGACGTCGACGGTGTCCACGACGATCGGCTGCACCACGTTCGGCGAGATGCCGCGCGCCTGCAGCCGCAGCGCGGCAAGGGTGGCGGCGTACGACGCGATGGCCTGCCGCGCGCGCGCGGCGTGGCGCTCCGCCTGCGAGTCGGCGCCGTCGGCATAGAGCATGATCGCCGCCGGCTGACCGGCGGTGAATCGTTCGCCGAAACTCGAGGGCACCGCGAGCACGACGAGCCCGTTGCCGTCGGCGATCCAGCGGCGGATCTCGGCGTCGTCGCCGTCCCTGAGGGTGACCGTGAGCCCGGCCTCTCGCAGCGACTGCACGAAGTTGGGCGCGGTGGCGGCGTTCGAAACGGTCACCGGCACGGCCTCGTCCTGCGCCGCGACCTGGCGCGCGAGCGCCAGCTTGAGCACCAGGATGAAGAACAGCGGGGCGTACACCGGCCCGAGCACCAGGCTGGTCAGCAGCGTGCGGCGGTCGCGCAGGCTCTCGCGCAGCTCCTTCTGCATGACGATCCTCATGATGGCGCTCATTCGAGCCCCCGGGCGTCGCCGACCGCGGCCACGAAGGCATCCTCCAGCGTGGCGGCGCCGAACCGGGCGAGCAGCGCCGCCGGCGTGCCCGCGGCGACCACGCGGCCGTGGTCGATGATGACGATGTCGTCGCAGAGCGCGGCAACCTCCTGCATGACGTGGCTCGAGAACAGCACGCAGTGGCCGGCGGCCTTGAGTTTCAGGATCAGCGCGCGCAGCGCCCGGGTCGCCATGACGTCGAGGCCGTTGGCCGGCTCGTCGAGCAGCAGGTTTTTCGGCGTGTGCACCAGCGCGCGGGCGAGGGCGACCTTCACCCGCTCGCCCTGGGAGTAGCCCCTGGCGCGACGGTGGGCGTAGCCTTCCATCTCCAGTTCCGCGACCAGTTCCTCGATACGCTGCGCCAGGCGCGGTCCCCCGAGGCCGTGCAGCTCGCCGAAGTAGGCGATGTTCTCGCGCCCGGTGAGCTGCGGGTAGATGCCCGCCGCGTGCGGCAGCACCCCGATCGAGCGCCGCGCCGCGAGGGGGTTGGCCGCGACGTCGATGCCGTCGACCTGCGCGCCGCCCGCGTCGGGGCGCAGCACGGTGTAGAGGATCCGCAGCGTGGTGGACTTGCCCGCGCCATTCGGGCCGAGCAGCCCGGTGATGCGGCCGTCCCTGGCCTCGAAGCCGACGCCGTCGATCGCGCGGACCGTGCCGAAGGAGCGCGTGAGGTTCTCGACGCGGATCATGGCGCCGGCCCGCTGAAGGAGAGGAAGAACGGCGCCGGCCGGATCTCATCCACGCAGGAGGTGTCGAGACCCGCGGGGCTGCCGCGGTCGATGAACTGGCGCAACAGCCGCTGTACGCAGGGCAGCCGCGTCGTGCCGTGGCCCTGGCCGGGCACCACGAGGTGCAGGCCGTTCCTGAACCCCGCCGCGGCCGTGCTGCCGTAGGCAGCCGGCGTCGCCGGGTCGAACTCGCCGGAGAACAGCAGGGCGGGAACACGCGAGTCCAGCGGCTCGCTGAAGTCCGGGTCCGCCGGCCCGCGCGGCCACACCTCGCAGATGGCAGTCATCGCGTCCAGCATCGTCGGGCCCATGTAGGTTCTCGCGAGCTCGGCGCGATCCACCGCGCCATCGAAGCGCGGGGCGTCCTCGGCGCAGACCACGGAATGGTGCATGCCCATTGCGATCATGCGTTCCAGGTCCTCGCCGATCATCTCCGCCTGCGCGGCCAGCGGCGCGTAGTTGCCGCGGCTCGCGGCCTCGTGCACGACCAGCGGCAGCAGCGAGGCCGTGCGCGCGGAGTAGGTCAGCATGCGCGCCATGGTCAGCAGGTGTGCGCGCGTGACCTCGAGCTCGCCGCCGTCGCCGCTGACCGGGTCGGCGAACGGGATGACGGGCGCAACGCGGCGCAGCCGCTCGTCCAGCAGGCGGAACTGGGCGGCGACCTGCGGAAAGCGCGCGTTGCAGGCGGCATCGGCCTGGCAGCGCGCGAACGTGCCGTCGAGCGCTGTCTGCGACTCGAGCGCGATGCGCGGTATCAGCACGAGGTCCGGCGGGATGACGGAATCGAGCGCCACGGTGCGGGTTCGCTCGGGGTGGCGGCGCGCGTAATGCTGGGCGACGCGCGTGCCGTAGGATGCCCCGAACACGTTGATGCGCTCGTAGCCGAGCGCCGCGCGCACCGCCTCCAGGTCGCGCACCGCGATGCTGGTGGTGTAGAACTGCGGGCGTGCGTCGAGCCCGGCCAGGCACGCTCGCGCCATTTCGCGGAGCGTTGCGGGCGGAATCTCCCCGCTTGCAAACGCCTCCTCGGGCATCTCGCAGTCTAGGCGGTTCGAGCCGCCGGTGCCGCGCTGGTCCACCAGCACCAGATCGCGCTCGCGGCGCACGCCGGCGAAGGCGCCGAGCAGCGGCGCATATCCCTCGATGGCGCCCTGCCCGGGTCCGCCCGCCAGCAGGAACAGCGGATCCGGCTTCGCCCGGGTCGCAATCGCGGGAACGACGGCGACCGCGAGTTGGATGGCCGCCCCTTGCGGCTCATCCGGGTCCTCCGGTACGGACAGCTTCCCGCATCGCGCCTCGACCGACACCAGGCCGTGCGGGTCCGAGATGCGGCAGGGCGCGAGCGACAGGCCGGCGGCGAGCGCGAAGTCCGGACACAGCAGGCCGCCGAGCAGGAAGGCGGCGACCAGCTCCACGCGTGAATGCGAACGGTCGTTCATTCGGGATCCTCCGCGCCGGCGGCGAGCGCCCGGCGCATCGCGGCGAGGCGCTCGGCGCGGCGACGCTCGCGCCGGCCCCACCAGGCCAGTACGGCTGCCGCAGCCGCGATTGCGACGATGGTCATGCCGATCATCGTTGGCAGGCGCCGCGGGCCTTCGTCCACGAACATCAGCCAGTGGGCGCCGGCGATGATGACCAGGTCCGCGGCCAGCACCCACCAGCCGAAGCGCACGTAGCGCAGCCGCGCGCGGCTGCGGTGCTCCGCCAGCGCGAGAAACTCGGCGGCGGAGGCCCGCTCTTCGGCCAGGCTCCCGCGCCAGTTCCAGGTCGTGAATGCGAGTGCCGCCACGGTCAGCACCACGATGCCGGCCGCGGCGAAACGCATGACGGTGCTGCCGTCGGCGATCCAGAGCCAGGCCGCAACGCCGAGCAGCGCGAGGCCGACGATCCAGTCGCAGGCGATCCAGGCGAACAGCCACGCGCGCTCGCGCCGCGCCTTGGCGGCAAGGTCGGTCGCGGCCGGTGATCCGGCCCGCCAGGCGGCGGTCCAGCGCTCGAGTTCCTGGTCGGTCATGGCTTTTCTCCCAGCGCGGCCTTCAACAGCGCCTTGCCGCGGTGCAGCCGCACCGCGACGTTGCCTTCCGAAATGCCGAGCACGCGGGCGATCTCGTCGTGGTCCAGGCCTTCGAGGGCCAGCACCATCACCTGCCGCTGCGCCAGCGGCAGCCCGCGCACCGCGGCCTGCAGGCGCGCCGCGCCCTGCATGCTCGCCACCTCCTCCTCCGGCCGCGGCCCCGGATCGACGACCTGCCAAACGGGATCCGACTTAAAGGGGACGCATCCCATTAACTCAGAGTTAATGGGATGCGTCCCCTTTAAGTCGGGCCCTTTTCGCGCGGCGATGTGGGACAGGGCGCGGTTGGTGGCGATCCTCATCACGAAGGTCTTCTCCGACGACTCGCGGCGGAATGCCGGCAGGGCGCGCCACAGGGCGAATGCGATGTCCTGCAGCAGTTCTTCCCGCAGCGCCGGCCGCGACTCGTAGCTCGCGGCCAGCCGGGACAACGCCGCGGCGTGGGTGGACAGCACCCCTTCCAGCTCCCGGTCCGTGTCCCGCATGTCTCCAATAGTCTCCCGGCCGCGCCAATCATTACAGCGCAGGGCGGCCGGCGCCCCGCGGGGCGCCGGCATCGATGCGGGGAATCGGGGACCGCGGACGCCGGGGACCGTAGCCCGACGCCCGCGGGGTCCGGATCAGAACTCGACGGTCAACCGGCCGTAGACGAAGCGGCCCGACCGCCCGAAGGGCGAGTAGTTGGAGAACGGCGTATTGCCGGTCGTGTTCCTCGCCACCGGGAAAGCGTCCGGATACTCGTCGGTCAGGTTCTCCGCGCCGACCGCGACGCGGATCCGCTCGGTCACGTCGAAGCGCGCCTCCAGGTCGAGCAGCGTCTTCGAATCCAGCGTGAAATCGAGCGGCGCCGAGGTGCCGGGATCCAGCGCCTCGCCGTAGCGGGTCGCGCGCAACGTGGCGCCGAACTGCCGGAGCTTCCAGTTGACGATCGCGGCGTACTTGTCCTCGGGGTTGCCCTCCTCGAAGGTCAGCACGTTGATGCGGCCGAACAGCGGCGGCGGCGTCGCCGGCGCGTAGATCTGAGCCAGCGCCGCGGACGGCGGCGGCACCCGCGTCACGTCGGTCGAGTTGTAGTTGGCCACCAGCGTGAAGTCGAAGGTGCCCGCGGCGCCCGCCTCCCATGGCCAGTTCACCACCACGTCGAGCCCTTCGGTCTCGGTGTCCACGCCGTTCAGGAAAAAGCGTCCGCCGCCGACGCCGACGAAGCCCTGGCTGGTCAGGAAGTCCCGCACCTGCTGGTCGGTCAGGTTCTCCGACAGCACGATGCGGTCGTCGATGTCGATGCGGTAGGCGTCGATCGTGATCGTGACCGGATCGAAACGCATCACGAACCCGAGCGAGTAGTTGAGCGATTCCTCCGCGTCCAGAGGCTGCGCGCCGAGCGCGATCGCGACCGGGTCGCTGACCGGGAAGGTCGTGATGTCGAAGGGCACGCCGTTGATGAAGTTGGTGGAGGTGGTGGCGAAAAACTGCTGCGGCAGCGACGGGGCGCGGAAGCCGTTCTGGATGGACGCCCGGATCGCAAAGTTGTCGGTGAAGTCGAACCGGCCGGCGAGCTTGCCGGAGACGTTGCTGCCGAAGTCGTCGTAATCCTCCGCGCGCAGCGCCGCCGAGCCGAGGAAGCGTTCGGTCAGGTTCGCTTCCAGGTCGATGTACGCGCCGATCGCGGTGCGGCTCTCATCGACCTCGTTGGACGGCCGGAAGCCCGGGAAGACCTGCGCCCCGGAGGCCGTGGCGCAGCCGCCCGCCTCGACCTGTGCCGGCGTAGGCGAGGTGCAACCGCTTCCGCCGAGCGGCAGGAGCACGCCACCGTTGCGGTACGAGTCCGGTTCCCCGGCGGTGATCGAATAGCCCTCGCGCCGGGCCTCGAGCCCGACCGCGATGTTGAGCGGGGAGGCGAGGCCGCCGACCTGCAGCTGCCGCACCCCCGAGAAGTTGAACACCAGCTGGTCGTAATCAAAGC
>DASTOQ010000066.1:0-15319 GCA_035720205.1 Steroidobacteraceae bacterium
TCGCCTGGCCGCTGCGCCGCAGCTGAACGACGGCCGTTGCCGCGGGGATTCCAGCCGGTCCCGGGCCCTTGTATTCCTTTCCTGAATCTAGTACCTTTTCAATACAAGGTACTATTATCACTGCCGATGGCCATCGACGAGAAATTCAGCTCCATCCGCAAGGGCCTGCTCGAGTTCCTGATCCTGAGGATCATCGCGGCGGACAAGGTCTATGTCGCCGACATGCTCGAGCGCCTGCGCAAGACGCCGTTCGCCACGCAGGAAGGCACGCTCTATCCCCTGCTCAGCAAGCTACGCCGGGAGGAACTGCTCGATTACGAATGGCAGGAATCGGATGCCGGGCCGCCGCGCAAGTACTACAAGCTGACCGCGATAGGCCGGTCGCAGCTGGCGGAGCTCAACCGCTACTGGAAGCAGATCAACGTCACCGTCGAAGAGCTGGGGCAATCCGCATGAACAAGGTGGTCACCGTCAACCTCAATGGCAACGCCTATCCCCTGGAGGAGCCGGCCTACGACGCATTGCGCGCTTATCTCGACGGCGCGGATGCGCGCCTGCAGGGCAATCCCGACCGCGCCGAGATCATGTCGGACCTCGAGCAGGCCATCGCGGACAAGTGCCGCCGCTGCCTGGGACCGAGCAAGGGCGTCGTCGCCAGTGCCGAGATGGAGCGCATCCTGGCCGAGATGGGCCCGGTCGAGGCGGACGCGGGCGAAGCCGAGGCGGCGACGCGGCCGCAAGGTACGGGCGCGCCGCGCCCCGAGGCGCCGCGCCGCCTCTACCAGATCCAGGAGGGCGCCATGATCAGCGGCGTCTGCAATGGCCTCGCGGCCTACCTGAACCTCGACGTCACCATCGTCCGCGTCATCTTCGTGGCGCTGGCCTTCCTCACCGGCGGCATCTGGGCGCTGGTCTACCTGGTCATGATGTTCGTCGTTCCCGACGCCAACACGCCGGAAAAGCGCGCCGCAGCGCGCGGGCAGCCGTTCAACGCCCAGCAACTCGTCGACCGCGCGAAGCAGCATTACGCGGAACTGCGTGACCAGGGCAGCCGCTGGCACGACGACTGGCGGCGGCGCCGGCGGGCGCGCCGCGAGCGGCGGGCCGCCGACGCCGAGCGCGAGTTCTGGCGCAGCGCGGGCGCGCACGAGGACGCCGGCTACGCGGCACGCCTGCTGGCCGGATTCATGGTGCCGGTCTTCACCCTGCTGAGCGCCGCCATCTTCGTTGCGCTCATGCTGGCGGCGCTGTCCGTGCTGGTGACCGGGACCATTTTCCACTGGACGCTGCCGACGGAGATCCCGGACTGGGCCGCCATCATCGTGCTGGTGATCGCCTACCAGGCCCTGCACCTGCCGCTGCGCGCCGCCAGCCGCGCCTCGTACGAGACGACCGCGGGTCCGCGCCACGGCTGGCTCGCCGCCGCGGACGGCGTGCTGTGGATCGGCTTCGTGGCATTGCTCTCGTGGCTCGCATACCTGTTCATCCCGGAGGTGCGGTACCTCTTCGAAGACCTGCGATTCGAATGGCGTCAGCTGACGCTGGCCTGGACCGGAGGGTGAGCGCTCATGCGCGACCTGGCGATCAGCCTGCTGCTGTTGCGCATCTTCGTGACCCAGGAACTGCCCGCATGGCCCATGACAGCAGGTCCGTCGGCTGCCGAGATATGCGCATGCGCCGCCGCGCCCTGACCGCCCTGCTCGCCAGCGTGCCGTTGGCGGGGGCCTGCGGGAAGAGCGGACCCCCCGCGCACGCGCCAGCAGACTCGATCGCCACCGCGGACGGGCGCGCGCCCGTCACCGAGCTTTACGCTGCGTACGAATCACTGACGCGCCGCGGCTGGGCACTGGACGTGGTCGCCGAGTCGGCGCCCGAAGGCACGACGGCGCCGCTGCCGATCATCGCGCTGCGTTCACCCGCGAGCGGTCCCGCGGTCTGGATCCTGTCCGGCATTCACGGCGAAGAACCGGCCGGTCCGAACGCGATCGCAGCCTCGATCGAGGACATCGCGATGCTCGGCAGCCGGCGTCCGGTCGTGCTGATGCCGTTGCTGAACCCGCAGGGATATGCGCGGGGCTGGCGCTATCTCAACCTCCCGGTGTACTCGGAGACGATCGACGGCCACAGCGTCGGCGATTCCTCGCACCTGCTGCCGGATGCGCAGTCTCCCGGCGCCGCGCGCGCGGCGTCGGCATCGAGCGCCGAGGCCGATGCCGTCACCCGCTACATCCTCGCGCGGTCCGCCGACTATCCACCCGAGGTCAGCATCGACCTGCACGAGGACGACCTGATCCACGAGGGCTATGTCTATTCGCAGGGCGCCCTGGGCGCCGCCGACCCGCTCGCGATCGAGGCGGTCGCCGTGTTGCGCGACCATGGCGTGCCGATCAAGGCGGGCGGCACCACGCGCTTCGACGAGCCCATCGCCGGCGGCATCATCGGCCCGGTCACGGACAGCTCGATCGACGAACTCATGAGCGCCGCGACGGTGATCGTGGACGGCCAGGCGCGGCCGGGCCCGCAGGCGAAGACGGTGCTCGTGTTCGAGACACCCGCCGCCGCGCTGCCGCCCGAGCGGCGGGTCGCAGCGCACGCGGCGCTGCTGCGCCGGCTGGCAGCACGGCTGGGTGCCGCCGGTCCCTGATGCCGTCCGGCGCTTGCCCATTATTCTAGTAATCGTTAGAATGCGGGAAATCTTGGCGGTGGTCACCAGGCATGACGGACGCCCATCTTCCGGTCTACGAACAGCTCGCCCGCATCGGCAAGGGTGTCGCGAGCGCTCACCGCATTCACCTCCTCGACCTGCTCGCGCAGGGCGAGAAGACGGTCGAGACCCTGGCCGGCGAGGCGGGAATCTCGGTCAAGAACGCGAGCGCCCACCTCAAGGTCCTGCGCGGCGCGAGGCTGGTCGAGTCGCGCAAGGACGCGCAATTCAGCATCTACCGGCTGGCCGATGCCGCGGTGGCGTCATTCGTGGTCGCGCTCCGCAATCTGGCCGAGAACCGGCTCGCGGAAATGCGGGAGTTCACGGCGGAATTCCTGGCCAACCGCGAGCGCCTGACGGCGGTCGACCGGCGGCGCCTGCTGCAACGCATGCGCGACGGCGAGGTCATCGTCCTCGACGTGCGCGCCACGGCGGAATACGAGGCGGGCCACATCCCCGGCGCGCGTTCCGTGCCCCTGCCGCAACTCGAGCAGGTGCTCCGGACCATCCCGAAGGACAAGGAAATCATCGCCTACTGCCGCGGGCCGTACTGCGGGCTTTCCGAGCAAGCAGTCGCGCTGCTGCGCCGGCGCGGATACCGCGCCGCCCGCATCCATGACGGAGTGATCGACTGGCATGACGCCGGCCTCCCGGTCGAGCGCAGCCGCCGGACCCGGACCGAACGACATACGAAAAGGAGCGTGGCTTCATGACATTGCGCATCGGTGACATCGCACCCGACTTCACGGCGCGGACGACCCAGGGATCCATTCGTTTCCATGAGTGGATCGGCGACCACTGGACGATCCTGTTCTCCCATCCCAAGGACTTCACGCCCGTGTGCACGACGGAGCTCGGCTACATGGCGCGCCTGGAACCGGAATTCGCGTCGCGGCACTGCAGGATCATCGGCCTCAGCGTCGACTCGCTCGAGAGCCATGCGCGCTGGAAGGCCGACATCGAGGAGACCCAGTCCTGCGTGCTCGCGTACCCGCTGATCAGCGACGAGGATCTCGCGGTCGCCAAGCTATACGGCATGCTCCCCGCCGAGGCCCAGCCCGGCGTGCGCACGGCCGCGGACAACCAGACGGTGCGGTCCGTCATCCTGATCGGGCCCGACAAACGCATCAAGGCGCTGCTGGCCTACCCGATGACCAGCGGGCGGAACTTCGACGAGGTGCTGCGCCTGCTCGACTCACTGCAGCTGACCGCGCGCCACAACGTCGCGACCCCGGTGAACTGGCGCCCGGGCGACGACGTGATCATCCCGCCCAGCGTGCCGGATGAGGTCGCGCGCACGCGCTTTCCCCAGGGATGGACGACGCTGCGGTCCTACCTGCGCGTCGTGTCGCAGCCCCGCACGACACCATGAGCGTTGTCCCGCGTGGTTCCCCGGATTTCGACGCCGCCGTGATCGGCGGCGGGCCGGCCGGCCTCACCGGCGCGCTGTACCTGGCCCGCGCCGGTCGTCGCGTCGTAATCGTCGATTCCGGCGAGCCCCGCAACGCGCCCGCGGACGCCGCCCGCGGCGTATTCACGCGCGATGGCACGCCGCCGCGAGAGCTCCTCGCCATCGCCCGCGGCCAGCTCGGGCAGTATCCGTCGGCGGCCTTTCGGCACGGCGACGTCATCCGCGTGGCGCGCGCCGCGGATGCTTTCGACCTCGAGCTGGCGGACGGCGCCGCCATCCGGGCCCGCAAACTGCTGCTCGCCTGCGGCGTGCGCGACGAGCTGCCGCCGATCGACGGCCTGCTCGAGCGCTGGGGCACCGACGTGCACGGCTGCCTGTACTGCCACGGCCACGAGCATCGGGGCGGCACGCTAGGCGTGATCGCACGGGCGGCGGACGCCAGGAACAGCGTGGCGACCCTGCTGCCGCTCAGCCGCGACATCCTGCTGTGCACCGATGGTTCCGGCCTGCCCGCGCCCGAGGACCGGCGGCGCATGGAGGCGCTGGGCGTGCGAATTTCAGAACAGCGCATCCGCAAGGTGCGGGGCGAACGCGGCCAGCCCGAGATCCACTTCGCGGACGGCTCGACGGCAGCGATTCAGGCGCTGTACGTCAAGACCACGCTCGCCGCCGGCTGCCCGCTGCCACGTCTGCTCGGTTGCCGCTTCGAGGACGAGGCCATGATCGCGGTAGGCGACGACTGGCAGACCAGCGTGCCCGGCGTTTACGCGGCCGGCGACCTCGCGGTCGGCACGCGGTTCGTCGCGGTGGCGGCCGCAAGCGGCGCGCAGGCCGCGGTCGCGATCAATGGCACGCTCGCCCGTGAAGACTTCGGCGGCGTCTGGCCCGAGCCGCTCTGCGGCGCCAGCACGGCGGCGGCGCAGGCGCACGCGCTGCTCGCGGCATCCTGAGCGCTAGCGCACGCTCGCCGTCGCCTCCTCGAACTGCGCCCGCGTGGCGGTGGCGCCGTGCACGCTCGCGATCCTCTCGTACGGCAGCCCGAGCGCGCGCAGCTTCTGCGCAAACGACGCCGTGCCAGCCTGCGGCGGCCCGAAGGGCGCATCGTTCGCCGGCACGAAGAACAGGTCGCCCTGGTACACGACCTTCTCGGCCGGCAGCCAGGCGATGACCATCTCTTTCGCGTGCGGGTTCGGGCCGATGTCGATCAGCTCGACGGTCCGCATCCTGTCCTTCAGCACGCGCCGCCCTCCCTCGATGAACAGGAACTCCGGCTTCCGCGGGCTGCGTGACAGCCGGTCGTTCTGCTGCGCCGCCGCAATGCGCTCGATCACGCCGCGGTTGCCCGGCGTGGTGATGACCGTCGCACCCTCGGCGATGAAGCTGCGGATGCCGCCGATGTGGTCGCCATGGTGGTGCGTGGTCGCGACATAACGAATCGGCTTGCCCGGGACCAGCTCCTTGATGCGGGCGATCACCGCGTCGGCGCCGTCGCTCGTGCCGGGTGCCTCGAGCGCGACCACGTGGTCGGCGAATTCGACCGCGATGGTGTTCTGGTTCTGGCCCGAATGGTTCCTGATCAGGTGCACGCCCGGTGCGAGCGTCTCGACCGCGCGCGGAAAATCGTTCGGCGCGGCGGACACCTGGAGATAGCCCTCCGCAGGGCCGCGGAACAGGTCGTCCGTGATCGTGGGGTTGATCTCGGCACGCAGATTGAACTTCGCGACCGCGTCGCCCGCCTGCATGTTGGTGAAGGTGCCCGGGATCTGGTAGTCGCCGACTTTCCGGTAGTCGCCGTAGAGGATCTCGGAGGCCTCCACGCCGGTCAGCGGGTCCACGAAGATCAGTTCGTACTTCGACACCAGCCCGGTGGCGGCGTCCACGAACATGGACACCTGCACCGCGTCCGGCATCACGAAGGTCACGACGTCGTGGCGGCGGCCCTGGAAGTCGTCCTCGCCCAGGTGCCGCAGCGTGTTCTGCCGGTCGAGCGCCTGGCGCAGCAGCAGGTTCGGCAGGCGCCGGTAGTACTGGATGAACTGCTGCTGCGTCGCCTGCGCCGCCGGGATCGGCGTCACGGTGCGCGCGCGGTGGTCCCAGGTGCTGCCCTGCCCGCCCGCGATCGCGATCGTGACGTTGCCCTCGAAGCCGAAGCCGTTGGTGCGCTGGTCGAGCCGCAGGCGGTTGTTTTCGAGGTCCACGAGCAGCGTCTCCTGCAGCCGTCCTCCCTCGAACGGCGGCTCCGGCGTGGTCATCTGGAAGCGCGGCAGTGTCTCGCCCTCCAGCTGCAGCCGCACCGCCTTGACGGCGCGCAGCGCTTCCGCGCCGCCATTCGCGACGACCGCGCGCTCGAGCACGATGCGCGCGCGGTCCTGCGAGCGCTCGGTGAGGGTCTCGGGATTGTCGCCGGCTGCATAAGCCGCCGGGGATGCCGCCAGCAGGATCGCAAGGGTGCGCCGCAACATGGGATTGTCTCCAGTGGATGACCGGCAGGCCGGACGCTAGGCCCGCCGGGAACGTCGCGCAATGCGATTGCGCCGGCCCGTTCCACGGCGGCGGCGAGCCGTGGGCCTTGCGGCCTATACTCACGCCAGCCGTCGCCGTACGGAACCACGAGGGGCCACTCGATGCATGCGATCGACCCGGAGGGCAGGCGCCTGCCGATCAAGCTCGACTCGGCCAGCAACGGCGAATTCGAACTGGTGCCGCTCTCCGGCGCGAACGAGCATGCGAACACCCTGGCGCAGGTGGCTGCCGACACCCACTCGAAACGACTGGGTCTCGGCCGGCGCGAGTTCCTGAACCTGCTGCGCTGGAATGGCGGCGCCCCGGCCTGAGGCGGCCGTGATGCGACGCCTTCCCTTGCGGTTCCTGCTGGTCGCGGCGCTCGTCGCCGCGGTCGCCGCCGGCATCGGCGCGGCGGCGCTGCTCGGCTCCCGCACGCAGGTCGCGCTGCGCTCGGGAACCGCGCTCGCGAAACCGCGCCCGCTCGCGGACTTCGTGCTGCTGGACCATTGCGGCCGCGCGCTGGGCCCGCGCGATTTCGAGGATCGCTGGACCCTCGTATTCAGCGGATTTACGCATTGCCCCGACCTGTGCCCGACCACGCTCACGCTGCTGGCGCAGGTACGCTCGCGGCTGCCGCAGCAGTCGCTGCGGATCCTGTTCCTGAGCGTGGACCCCGAGCGCGACGGCCCGGCGCAGGTCGCGGGCTATCTCGCGCACTTCGGCGAGGGCCTCTGGGGCGCCACCGGGACGCGGGCGCAAGTGGAGGCATTCAGCGCGCAACTCGGCCTCGCGCAAGTGCGCAATCCCGGCACGGGCGCCGATTACACGGTCGACCATTCGGCGGCGCTGGTGCTCGTCGATCCCCGGGCGCGCATCGCCGGTTACTTCCGGCCGCCGCACGACGCGGCCGCGCTCGCGGCGGACCTGGCGGCGCTCACGGGCGGCAGCGGCTGAGCGCGGCGAACCGGCCCCCGGTTCAGGTGCTGCCGAAGTGGACGTCCGCGTTCGCCCAGGCCGCGGCGAAGCGCGCATCCACGTCCGCGGCCTCGGTCTTGCGGCCCTGCGCATGCAGCGCGCGCGCAAGGCCATGCAGTGACCAGCCGTTCTCCGGGTTGCGCTTCAGCTCGTCGCGATACGCCTGCTCGGCATCCTTCGGCCTGCCGGCCGCGAGCAGCATGGCACCCAGTGCCTGGCGCACCGGCCAGTGCCAGGCCGGCGGCTCGTCGTACAGCAGCGTGTCCTCGATGGCCACTGCCTGCTCGAGCGCCGCGATGCCCGCCGCATAGTCCTTCGCCGCGCGCGCGAGCTCCGCAGCGACGAAGCGTTCGGCGATCTTGACGCCGTCCACCAGCGGATAGCGGTCCCAGGCCATCATCTTGCCGATCACGGGGTCCGCCGCGAACTGCGCGAGCGCCTGGTGGTGCGCCTTGGCATCGCCGATGCGGCCCTGTGCGACCGCGGCCAGGCCCTGCCCGTAGTGCCAGAAAGCCTGCATGTAGGGGAGGTCGTCGGCCGGCTTCGGCATCGCGACCACCTGTTCCCAGCGGCTGAAGCGGATGTCGGCGAGCAGCGGCGTCAGCGTGTAGTTCTGCATCGCCTCGAAGCCGGGCGTGCGCATCAGCTCGGCGTCGCTGGTTTTTTCGGCGGTCGTGCGCGCGGCCTCGAACGCGACCGCGCTCGCGCCTTCCATCGTCGCCGCGAACCACAGGAAGTGATGGTTGTGCGGCACGTAGCCCAGCGGGTAGACGCCGGGCCCCGGCTTGCAGATCGCCAGGTAGGCGTCGTCGGAGGCGATGGCCTTCTGGTTGGCGAGCACCGCGTCATGGAAGCGGCCGACGCGCGCGTAGATGTGCGCGGGCATGTGCACGAGGTGGCCGGAACCCGGCACCAGCTCGCGCAGGCGGTCCGCCGCCGCGACTCCCTTCGAGGGATCGGGCGAGGCCTCGACCGCGTGGATATAGAGGTGCAACGCTCCGGCGTGATCCGGATTGCGGGCCATGATCCGCTCCAGCGTCGCGACCACCTCCGCCGTGTGGCCCTTGGCCTGCCCCGCCGTGTCCCAGTAGTCCCAGGGCTGCAGGTCCATCATGGCCTCGGCGTGCATTGCGGCGACGTCGTCATCGTCCGGATAGCGCGCCGCGAGTTCACCCATCGCCGTGGCATAGGCCTCATCCAGCGGCCGCCGGTTCTCCGGCGGCTGCTCCGCGTAGCGGGCGGCGAGGGCTTCGATCCAGGCGCGTTCCTGCGTGCTGGCATGCTCCGCCGCCGCGCGGGCGCGCTGCAGGCGGTCCCAGGCCCTGGGGTTGTTGGCCGGGTCCATGGCCGCATTGACGTGCGGGCCGAGCACCAGCGCCGCGCCCCACCAGCACATGGCGCAGTCCGGGTCGAGCTCCGCCGCTTTCAGGAACGAGCGCTCGGCCGCGTCGTGGTTGAACCCGTAGGTGAGCGCAAGGCCCTGGTCGAACCAGCGCTGCACGTCGGGATCGCCCGACGTGACCGGCATGCTGTAGTCGCCGAGTCCCTCGAGCAGCGTCGCACCGATCGGCGCCAGGTCCGGCGCCGCGGTGCCCGCCTGGTGACTCCCGTAGACGTAGATGCCCGCCGCCGCGACTGCGATGACGACGAGCGCCAGAACGACGTTCCGGTTCATGCTCCCCTCCCCGGCCGATCGATGAAAGCTGACCGGAATACTCCGATTCGCGGCGGATTTCAATCGGCACTAGAATCCCGGAACCATGCACACCCGCACCCTGACGATCCGGCTGGCCCTCCTGTTGTCCGCGGCGCTGGCGGCGGCCGGGCCGGCGCGCACGGAGAACCCGATGCCCGACGGCTACGACGGACTGCTGCAACTGCACCGGGAATGGCGCGCGTTCGAGCAGCCGCCGCTTGCGGGCGGCGCGCCGGACTACACGGCCGCGACCTTCGCGCGACGCCACGGCGAGCTGGCGCGCTTCCGCGGGCGGCTCGCCGCGCTCGATCCGGCGCGCTGGCCCGTCGAGCAGCGCGTCGACTACGAGATCCTGCGCGCGGAGATGAACGGCTTCGATTTCTACGTGCGCGTGCTCAAGCCCTGGGAGCGCGATCCCGCCTGGTACCAGGTGGTCTGGAACGACCAGAGCGATACGCCGGCGCACGAGGGGCCGACGATCCATTGCGCGCTCGAGGTCTGGACCTACCGGTTCCCGCTGTCGCGCGAGGCCGAGGCGACGATCGCGCGCGAGCTCGCCGTGATCGCGCCGCTCTACCGCCAGGCGCGCGTCAACCTGACCGGCAACGCGCGCGACCTCTGGGTCACCGGCGCCGGCACCATCCGCGGGCAGGTCGCGTCGCTGGATGCGCTCGCGAAGCGCGCAGCGGGCAGCGGCCCGGCGCTGGCGCGCGCGATCCGCGAGGCGCGGGCCGCGACCGTGGAATTCGCGGACTGGCTGGACGCCGAGGCGCCGAAGAAGACCGGACCCTCCGGCATCGGGCGCGAGAATTACAGCTGGAGCCTGCGCCACGTCCACCTGGTGCCCATGACCTGGGAGCAGGAAGTGGAACTCCTGAAGCGCGAGCTCGCGAGGAGCCACGCGGCGCTCAAGCTGGAAGAGGAGCGCAACCGGGGGCTGCCGGAGTTGCCGGTGATCCGGTCGCCCGAAGAATACGACCGGCGCGCCCATGCGGCAGTCACGCGGTTCCTGGGGTTCCTGCGCGAGCGCGATCTCTACCCGATGCGGGACAACATGGACCCGGCGCTGCGCGCGAAGCTCTGGAACTACGTGCCGCTCGAGCAGCGCAATTTCTTCGCCATCGCGACCCACTACGAGCCGCTCACGCTCTACACCCACTTCTACCACTGGTGGGACCTCGCGCGCATGCGCGACGAGCCGCACCCGAGCCCGGTGCGCAGCAATGCGCTCCTGTACAACATCTGGGACAGCCGCGCCGAGGGCATGGCGACCGCGATGGAGGAGTTCATGCTGCACGCGGGTCTCTACGACCAGCAGCCGCGCGCGCGGGAGATCGTCTGGGTCATGCTGGCGCAGCGCGCGGCGCGCGGGCTGGCCTCGCTGTACGCCCACGACAACCAGTTCGACCTGGCCGAGGCCAAGGCCTTCCAGGTGAAGTGGACGCCGCGCGGCTGGATGCGCCCGGACCTCGACCTGCTCGGCTTCGAGCAGCAGCTCTACCTGCGCCAGCCGGGCTACGGCACCAGCTACGTGACCGGCAAGCAGCTGCTCGAGGACCTGATCCGCGAGCGCGCCGACCAGCTGGGTGCGGAATTCTCGATGCGCCGTTTCTTCGACGAAGTGAACGGCGCCGGGATGATCCCCGTGTCGCTGATCCGCTGGCAGCTGACCGGTCACGATGACCAGATCCGCTCGATCCTGACGTCGCAGCAACACTGAACGGTAGCCTCATGAGACGCATTGCCCTGATTGGCGCGCTGGCGTTCGCCTGCGCGGCCCACGCCGATACCACGTTCGAGTACACGGTGCTGCATTCCGGCACGAAGTCCGGCGCCCAGACGACGATCATCGGTGACGACGGGACCCTGCGGGTCACCTATTCGCACCGCGAGAACGGCCGCGGGCCCGACCTCGAGGAGGAGTTCACGCTGGCGGCGGACGGCACCTTCCGGCGTTACCGGCTGGGCGGCAAGTCCACCTTCGGCGCGGTGCTCGACGAGCGCTTCCGCCTCGAGCGCGGGCGCGCACGCTGGCAGTCCGCCGCCGAGCGCGGCGCCGCACGCGTCGCCGCCCCGGCGATCTACGTTCCCGTCAACCGCAGCCCGGAGGCCCTGGCAGCGCTCGCGCGCGCCGCGCTGGCCGCGCCGGGCGGCACGATCGGCGCCCTGCCGGGCGGGGAACTGCGTGCGGAGCGCGTGCGCGAACTCCGGCTGGAGGGCGCGGACGGCGCGCGCGACGTCGCACTCGTCATGATCACCGGACTCGGGCTGCAGCCGGCCTGGGTGTGGCTCGACGCGGCGGGGGCGCAGCGGATGTTCGCGCGCGTCACCACCGGCGGCGCCCATGTGATCTTGCGCGGCTTCGAGCAGGCGTCGCCGGAACTCGAACGCGCGCAGCGCGCGGCCGAGGCCGCGCAGCTGCGGCGCATTGCGCGGGCCGCCCGGCGGGCGCTGCCGGGCCCGGTGCTGATCCGCAACGTGCGGCCGTTCGACACCGCGACGACCGCGTTGGGCGCGCCCTCGGACGTCTACCTGCACCGCGGCCGCATCGCCGCCATCTATCCGGCCGGGTCGCCGGCGCAGCAGGCGACGACCGTGATCGAAGGCGAAGGGCGCGCGCTGCTGCCCGGCCTGTTCGACATGCATACGCATGGGGGCGGCTGGGGCGCCGCGCTGCAGGTCGCGGGCGGCGTCACGACCGCGCGCGACATGGGCAACGACAATGCGCTGCTGGCGCAGCTGATGACCGAGATCGCGGCCGGCGAGGTGCTCGGGCCGCGCATCGTGCCACTGGGGTTCATCGAGGGCGAGAGCCGGTTCTCGGCCCGCGGCGGCTTCGTGGTCGACAGCGTGGAGCAGGCGCAGGCCGCGATCGACTGGTATGCCCAGCGCGGGTACCGCCAGGTCAAGCTCTACAACTCGATCCGTCCCGAGTGGGTGGCGCCGGTCGCCGCGTACGCGCATGCGCGCGGCCTGCGCGTCAGCGGCCACGTCCCCGCCTTCAGCCGCTCGGAACGGGTGGTGCGCGAGGGCTACGACGAGTTGCAGCACATCAACCAGCTCATGCTGAACTTCGTCTCGGACCCGGACACGGATTCGCGCGATCTCACGCGCTTCACGCTGGTCGGCGAGCGCACGGCCGCGCTCGACCTCGATTCGCAGCCGGTGCGCGACTACGTCGCGCTGCTTGCCTCGAAGGGCACGGTCGTGGACGCCACGCTCAACACCTTCGAGGCGATGTACAACCAGCGCCAGGGCGACATGGACCCGGCGCTCGCCGCGGTCGCGGACCACGTCCCCTTGGCGACGCAGCGCGACTGGCGCATCAACTCGATGGACGTGAATGACGGCAACCTCGCGACTTACCGCGCCTCGTGGGCGAAGATGGTCGCGTTCGTCGGCCGGCTGCACGCGGCCGGCGTCCCGCTGGTGGCGGGCACGGACAACACCGCGGGCTTCGCGTTGCACCGCGAGCTCGAGCTCTACGTGCAGGCCGGCATCGCGCCGGGCGAGGCGATCCGCATCGCGACGCACCATGGCGCGCGCTACACCGGCCTCGAGGGCGACACCGGGCGCATCGCCCCCGGCCTGCGCGCCGACCTGATCCTGGTGGACGGCGACCCGACGCGGGACATATCCGACATCCGCCGCATCGCCTACGTGCTGAAGGACGGCGACGGCTACGCGCCCGCCGCCATTTACGAGGCCCTCGGGGTACGGCGGTTCGCCGACCCCCCGCGCATCACCGCCGCCGGGGACTGAGCCTCACCGGCGCCGGTGCGCCGGACCTCGTTGCCGCCGGCTCCGCCGGGAGGAGCCCGTGCAGTAACCGGACAGCGTCAGGCTGCCGGTGCCAACGGCCGCGGTCGGCCGATGGCATAGCCCTGCACGAAGTCGATGCCCATGGCGCGCGCCGCCTCGAGCGCCGCCAGGTCCTCGATCTGCTCGGCGACCAGGCGGAAGTTCAGCGTGCGCGCCATGCCGACGACGGCGCTCACCATGGCCTGGTTGACCGAGTCGCGGCCAAGGTCGCGCATGAAGTCGCCGCCGATCTTCAGGTAATCCATCGGCAGCTGCCGCAGGTTGGCGAAGCCGCCGAGGTCGGTGCCGAAGTCGTCGAGCGCGAAGCGGCAACCCATGCCGTGCAGCACGTCGATGAAGCGCCGCGCCTGCTCGATGTTGCCGATCACCGAAGTTTCTGCGACCTCGAAGCAGATCTGCGCCGGCGCGACGCCGCTGCGGTCCAGTTCGTCCACCACGAACTCCAGGAAGGTCGGGTCCGCCAGCGTCTGTGCCGACACGTTGATCGACAGGCTGCGCCCCGCCGGGATCCGGATCGCGCCGGCCGCCAGCGCGGCGAGCGCGGAACCCAGCACCCAGCGGTCGATCAGGGACATCAGGCGGTAGCGTTCGGCGGCCGGGAAGAACTCGGCCGGCGCCACCGGCTGGCCGTCGTCGTGCAGGCGCACGAACACCTCCATCGCCGGGCCGCCGCCGGCGGCACCGGGGCGCGTCGGCTCGATCGGCTGCACGTACAGCTCGAAAAAGCCGTCACGCAACGCCGCCTGCAGGCGCTGCAGCCAGTGGATCTCGCCGCGGCTGCGCGCCACGGCCTCGTCGTGCGAGGAGTAGACATGCACGTGGTTGTCGCCCTGGCGCTTGGCCACGTAGCAGGCGGAATCGGCCGCGCTCAGGATTTCTTCCAGCGAGTGGCTCTCGCGGTTGACCTCGACCAGGCCGATGCTCACGCCGACGCTGAAGATGCGGTCCTTCCAGACGAAGCGGTACTCACCGATCGCGCGCCAGATGTCGTCCGCGATCTGGCGCGCCTTCTCCAGCGGGCAGCCGACCAGCAGCACGCCGAACTCGTCGCCGCCGAGGCGCGCGACCGTGTCCGAGTCGCGCACCGCCTCGCGGATCAGCGCCGCGATCTCGCGCAGCATGTTGTCGCCCGCCAGGTGGCCGCTGGTGTCATTGACCGCCTTGAAGCGGTCGAGGTCGAGGTAGCACATGACGTGGCCCTGCCGGCCGGCGCGCGCGACTTCCAGCGCATCCTGGAGCCTGCGTTCGAACTCGCGCCGGTTGACGAGCCCCGTGAGCGCGTCGTGGCTCGCCTGGTAGGACATCTGCTGCGTGATGCCGCGCTGCTCGCTCACGTCGTGCAGCACGACCGCGACGCCCGCGACCTCGCCGTCGCGGCCGCGGATCGGCGACGCGGAGGCCTCGACGCCGAGCTCGGTGCCGGTGCCGCGCGCGATGAGGAGCGCACGCCGGCCGAGGTTGACGCGCGCGCCCGCGGCCAGGCACTGTTGCACGGGGTCGGGCAGCGGGCGGCGGTCGTTCTCGTCCACGAAGCCGATCAGGCCGCTGAACGCCCGGCCCACCGCGTCCTCGCGGCGCAGCCCGGTCATCGCCTCGGCCGCGCGATTGACGTAGTCCACGAGTCCGTGGGCGTCGGTGGTGACGAGCCCCTCCCCCAGCGCCTCCAGCGCCAGCTCCGCACGCGCGGGCGCCGCGCGCGGCGCCTCGCCGCTGCCCGGCAGCATCTCGAGCGCCGTGAACAGCGCCAGCCGGCGCCCGCCGGATTCCAGCGCCTGGCCCGCGAGCTCGAGGCGGGTGACCTGGCCGTGGCTGTCGGCGATCTCGACCTCGGTCAGCGCCGGAACTTCGCCGCTGCCGAGGGCGCGCGCGATCGCGTGCTGCGCGAGTTCCGCGTAGTCCTTTTCGACCAGTCCGGGCAGGCTGCGGCCGACCAGTTGCGGCACCGGGACGCCGACCAGCGCGGCGAAGGCCTCGTTGACCGCCTCGATATGCTCGCCATGCAGCAGGGCGGGCTCGCGCATGGCGGCGAGCATCGCGCGCGTGCCATTGGCGGGCGCAGGCTGGCCGCCGCGCACCCCCTGGTGCGCGGTTTCCGCCTCGTCCACGAGCTGCCGCAGCCTCTGCCGCTGCACCCAGGCGATCACGGCGAGCACGGCGGCGAGAATCGCGAACGCGATACCAGCGATCACCGGGACCGTCATGCGGT
>DASTOQ010000067.1:0-17291 GCA_035720205.1 Steroidobacteraceae bacterium
ACCCCCCTGCCGCTGGGCATCGGCCTGCGCTACGTGCGGGCCCGGCAGCACCAGTATTTCGTCTCTTTCATCAGCTGGGTGTCGCTCGCGGGCGTGTGCCTGGGCGTGGCCGCCTTGATCACGATCCTCTCGGTCATGAATGGCTTCGAGGGGGAATTGCGGGGCCGCCTGCTCGCGCTCGCGGCCCATGCCACCGTGCCGGCGTCGGCCGACCCGCGAGCCCTTGAAGACCTGGCCGCTCGTGCTCGTGGCGTGACCGGCGTGGCCCGCGCGGAAGCCTATGTTGAAATCCAGGGCCTGCTGTCGCAGGGCCCGATGTTCGCGGGCGCGGCGGTGCGCGGCATCGTGCCCCAGGATCACGGCGCGGGCACCGCGCTCGGCGCGGCCATGCAGCAGGGCAGCCTCGCCGCGCTCACGCCCGGCAGCCGGCGTATCGTCCTGGGCCGCGCACTGGCGCAGCAGCTCGGCGCCGCCCCCGGCGACGAGGTCACGCTGCTGCTGCTGGCCACCGGCGTGGAAGGGGAGTTGACGCCGCGGCTCGGCGCATTCGAGGTTGCCGGACTGTTCGAAATGGGCCTGGCTGACCACGACGCGACGCTGGCCCTGGTCGCACTCGAAGACGCGACGGCGTTCGCGGGCGCCGCGGCGCCTGCGGGCCTGTTGCTCTGGTTCGCGGACCCGTTCGATGCCCCGCGGCTCGCGCCGGCCGTCGCCGCCGCGCTCGGCACCGGCCGGGCGAGCGACTGGACCACCGAGCACGCGGCCTACTTCCGCGCGATCCGCATCGAGAAGACGATGATGACGGTGATCCTGCTGCTGATCGTCTCGGTCGCCGCCTTCAACATCGTGGCGAGCCTGGTCATGGTCGTCGCCGGCAAGCGCAACGACATCGCGATCCTGCGCACGCTCGGCTTCTCGCGCGGCGGCGTGGTCGGGACCTTCGTCGTGCAGGGGACCGTGATCGGCTGGGCCGGGGCGCTTGCCGGCACGCTGCTCGGCATCCTGCTCGCGACCCACGTCGATGCGGTGGCCGGCGCGCTGGAGGCCGTGTTCGGGTTCGAGATATTCGACAGCGACGTCTACTACATCACCCGCATCCCCTCGCAACTGCGGGCGGCGGACGTGCTGCTGGTCGCGGGTGCCGCTTTCGCGCTGACGTTGCTCGCGACGATCTACCCGGCGCGGCGTGCGGCCGCCACCGAGCCTGCGGAGGCGCTGCGGTATGAGTAGCGGCGGCTGGACCTGGTGGATCGGGCTGCGCTACCTGCGCGCGAAACGCGACAACCGCTTCGTCGGCTTCATCTCCGGCATTTCCATGGCCGGGATCGCGCTCGGCGTCGCGACGCTGGTGGCGGTGCTCTCGGTCATGAACGGTTTCGAGCGCGACCTGCAGCAGCGCATCCTCGACGTCGTCTCGCACGCGACGCTCGAGGGCGAGTCCGGCCGGCTCGACGCCTGGCGCGAGGCCCGGCAGCGCACCCGGGCGGGGCCCGGCGTGGTCGCGGTCGCGCCCTTCGTCGAAGGCCGCGGCATGCTCGTGTCGGGCGAGCGCTCGGCGGCGGCCGAGCTGCGCGCGGTGCTGCCGGACGAAGAACGGGCCGTGTCGGCGCTGCATCGCCACCTGAGCGGACGTGGCCTCGCCGAGCTCGAGGCCGGCGCCTGGCGGATCCTGGTGGGCCGCGGACTCGCGCGGAAGCTCGGCATTGGCGTCGGCGACGCGGTGCTGGCGGTGATCGCCCAGGGCAACGTGACCCCCGCGGGCGTGGTCCCGCGCATGCGCCGCTTCACGGTCGCCGGTTTCATCGACGCGGGCATGTACGAGTACGACCAGGGGCTGGCGCTGCTGCACCTCGCCGACGCCCAGAAACTCTACCGCCTGGGCGATGCGGTGACCGGGCTGCGCTACTCGTTCGCCGAGGCCGATGCCGCCCCGCGCCGGATTCGCGAGCTGGCCGAGGGGCTGGGCGGCTCCTACCTGATCAGCGACTGGACCCGCCGGCACGGGAATTTCTTCCGCTCGATCCAGGTCACCAAGTCCATCATGTTCGTGGTGCTGTCGCTGGTGGTCGCGGTCGCCGCCTTCAACATCGTCTCGACGCTCGTGATGGTGGTGCAGGAGAAGCGCGCCGACATCGCGATCCTGCGCACGCTCGGCGGCTCGCCACGGGACATGCTGCGAATCTTCGCGACCCAGGGCACGGTGATCGGCGTGGTCGGCACGGCCGCGGGCGTGGCGCTCGGGCTGCTGATCGCGGGCAACATCACCGCGATCGTCGCCGCGCTCGAGCGGGTCGCGGGCGTGACGCTCGTGGATCCGCAGGTGTACTTCATCTCGGAGCTGCCGGCGGACGTGCAGGCGGGCGACGTGCTGCTGGTGGCCGGGACCGCGCTGCTGCTCGGCATCGCGGCGACGCTTTATCCTGCCTTGCGCGCGGCCGGGACGCAGCCCGCAGAGGCGCTGAGGCACGAGGTCTAGATGACCAACCCCGGCGAGAGCGTGCTGGCCTGCGAAGGCCTGGTGAAGGAATTCCGGCAGGGCCCGGCGATCGTGCGCGTGCTCTCGGGCGTGGACGCGGGCATCCGGCGCGGCGAGCGCACCGCGGTCGTGGGCGCCTCCGGCTCCGGCAAGACCACGCTGCTGCAGCTGCTGGGTGGCCTCGACCTGCCGACGGCGGGGCGGGTGCTGATCGACGGACGCGAGATGTCGGCGCTGGCGGACGCGCAGCGCGGCCTGCTGCGCAATGAGGCGATGGGATTCGTCTACCAGTTCCACCACCTGCTGCCCGAGTTCACCGCGCTCGAGAACGTCGCCATGCCATTGCTGATCCGGCGCATGCCGCAGGCAGAGGCGCGGCGCCAGGCCGCGGACCTGCTGGCGCGGGTCGGCCTCGCCGGGCGCCTCACGCACCGGCCCGCGCAGCTGTCGGGAGGGGAACGGCAGCGCGCGGCGGTCGCCCGCGCGCTCGTCACGCGGCCGCGCATCGTGCTGGCCGACGAGCCGACCGGCAACCTCGACGGCGCGAATGCGCGAGCCGTGTTCGAGCTGATGCTCGAACTGAATCGCGAGCTGGGCACCAGCCTCGTGATCGTGACCCACGACCACGCGCTCGCGGCGCGCATGGACCGGGTGCTGGTGCTCGAAGACGGGAAACTGCACGAAGCCGCAGCCTGACCGGCGCATCGCGACCTGCGGGCCGCGGCAACATGGCCCGGCCGCAAGTCCGGGTCCCCAGCCATGCTCCTGCCCGTGCTGGCATTCTGCGCCGGCGCCGCGTCATTGCAGTTGCTGCCGGCACTGCCGCCGGCGACCTTGCTGCCGCTCATCCTGCTGGCGGCAGTCGCCTGCCGCGGGCGCCTGCCGGCCCTGGCGGCCGCTTGCTGCGGCATGGCGTGGGGCGCGTCGCTGCTGTCGGCGCAACTGCGCCAGGACTGGCCCTGCGCAGCCGATCGTGACACGGTCGCGCTGGCAGGCACCGTCATCGCGCCGGCGATCCAGCGTCCGGGGCGCACCGATTTCGACCTCGAAATCCGCGAGCCGCTGGCGCTGCGCGTGCGGCTCGCGTGGTACGACGCGACCGCCGTGCCGCGGCCCGGCGAACGATGGTCATTCACGGCGCGACTGCGCTGCCGGCGGGGCTTCGCCAACCCCGGCGCGCCGGACCGCGAGCTCGACCTGCTGCGGCAAGGCGTAGGGGCGACCGGCTACGTGCTCGCCGATCCGCCGCCGGCGGTGCTGCCGCGGGCCGCGCACGCGGCGCCCATCGAAACGCTTCGAGCCCGGGTGGCCACTGCGATCGCCGCGGCCCTGCCGCACGGCCCTTCCGTCGCCGTGCTGCAGGGACTCTCGGTGGGAGTGCGTGGCAGCGTCCCCGACGAGCTGTGGGACGCTTTCGCCGCGACCGGCACCGCTCACCTCATGGCGATCTCGGGCCTGCACGTCACCGGCTGCGCCTTGTTCGCGCTGTGGATGCTGCGATTCGCCCGGCGGCTGCCGGGGCTGCGGCGCCTGCGCCACTGGCTGGTCATCGAGTCCGGCATCGTGCTCGCGATCACCGCGGGCTACGCCTGGCTCGCGGGCGCGTCCGCGCCGGCCCTGCGAACGCTCGCCATGGTTGCGATCGCGGTGGCGCTGCGCCTCGCACGGCGCAACTGGCGCGCAGAAGCGACGCTCGCGGTCGCCGCACTCTGCCTGGTCGCCGCGGACCCGTTGACGGTGACCTCCGCGGGCTTCTGGCTGTCGTTCGTCGCGACCGCCACCTTGATCGCCGTGGCACAGGAGGAAACGGGATTTGCCGGCCGCCTGGCGGCATTCGCGCGGGCGCAGGCGGCGATCCTCGCCACCCTGGCCCCCGTGCTGGCCGCGGCCTTCGGGCGCATCTCGCTGATCGCGCCGCTGGCGAATGCACTGGCGATCCCGCTCTTCAGCCTGGTGCTGCTGCCGGCGGTGCTGCTGGGGACGGTGCTCGAGCTTGCGGGCAGCGGCGCCGGCGCCCCGGTCTGGCGCGCGCTGGCGGCCATCCTGGACCCGATCTGGCCGTCGTTGATCGCCACGGGAAAATGGCCCTTCGCCGACTGGGCGCCCGCCGCTCAACCGGGAGTGCTGCTCGCCAGCGCCGGTGCCGCCAGCTTTGCGGCGCTCTGCCTGCCGCTTGCCGGGCTGCGCGCGGGGGCTGCGGCCATGCTGCTGGCCATCGCAGGAGGTGCGCCCGCGACGCCGGCGGAGTCGGCCTGGCGGCTCACCGTCCTCGACGTGGGGCAGGGCCTGGCCGCCGTGGTCGAAACGCGACGCCATGCGCTCGTCTTCGATACGGGTCCGCGCTGGCGCGGCGGCGGCGCTGCCGCCGAAGTCACGCTCGTGCCGTACCTGCGCGCGCGCGGCGTCCGCCGCATCGATCGGCTGATCGTCAGCCACGAGGACCAGGACCACGCCGGCGGCGCCGCGGCGCTGCGTGCGGCCTTGCCGGTCGTGGAGCACGCGACGTGCCGCCGCGGCGCACGCTGGCGCTGGGATGGCGTGGAGTTCCGGGTGCTGCACCCGCCGCTGGGCCTGCAGGCAAGCGACAACGACCAGTCCTGCGCGCTGCGGGTCAGCAGCGAGCGCGGCAGCGCCTTGCTGCTGGGCGATCCGGAAGCGCGCGCGGAGGAGCTGCTGCTGGCCCAGGCACCGGCGGCCGAAGTCGTGCTGCTGCCGCACCATGGCAGCCGAAGTTCCTCGTCGCCTGCCTTGGTGGCCGAGGTCGGGGCCTCGCTGGGCGTCGCCTCGGCGGGCTACGGCAATCGCTGGGGAATGCCGGATCCGGGCGTCGTGGCGCGCTGGCGCGCGGCCGGCACGACCGTGCTCGCGACCGCCGACGCAGGCGCGGTCACGGTCGAGTTCGGCGGTCCCGCCCCGGCAATCGCGACCGAGCGCGCGCGGCGGCGCTGGTGGCGGCCCGGCGCAGGGTCCTGACGCCCGCGGGCAGGGGGCGGGCGCGCACGGTATCATGCCGCGCCATGTGGGAAATCGTCATCGCGGGCGGCCCCGTCATGTGGCCGATCATGCTGTGCTCGGTCATCGCCGCGGCGATCATCCTCGAACGGCTGTGGACGCTGCAGCGCAAGCGCGTGATCCCGCGCGAGCTCACCGACCGGGTGTGGAAGCTGGTCGAGACGCGCACGCTGAACGACGGCCACATCGAGGCGCTCGCGCGCAATTCGCCGCTGGGGCGCGTGCTGGCCGCCGGGCTCGCGAACCGCAGCCAGGGCCGCGAGATCATGAAGGAAGTGATCGAGGACACCGGGCGGCACGTGGTGCATGAACTCGAGCGCTTCCTGAATCCGCTGGGCACCATCGCGGCGATTTCCCCGCTGCTCGGCCTGCTCGGCACCGTCACCGGCATGATCGAGGCCTTCGAGGCGATCACCTCGCAGGGCGTGGGCGACCCGCAGGTGCTGTCGGGCGGCATCGGCGAGGCGCTGATCACCACCGCGGCGGGGCTCATCGTCGCGATCCCGGCGCTGATCGGCTATCGCTACCTGCGCGGGCTCGTGGACTTCCTCGTCGTCGAGATGGAGAAGGAGGCGATGAAGCTGGTGCAGGCCATGGACCGCATGGTCGCGCAGCCGGCGCACGGGTCGCGGCGGCGCGAGGCCGCTTCATGAAGCTGCAGGCCAAGCGGGCCGACGATCCCGAGCTCAACCTGACGTCGCTGATCGACGTCGTGCTGCTGCTGGTGATCTTCTTCATGGTGTCGACGACCTTCGTGCAGGAGGGCCGGCTGCGGGTGGCCCTGCCCGGGGCGGGCGCCACCGCGGCGGCGCCGCCGCGTGAGCGGCCGATCGTCATCACCATCACGGCGCAGGGCAGCTACCGGATCGACGAGCGCGCGCTGGTCAACAACCTGCCCGCCACCCTGTATGCCGGCCTGCGCCAGGTCGCGGGCGATGACCGGTCGCGGCCCGTCACCATCCGCGCGGATGCGCGCGCGACGCATCAGGCGGTGGTCACGGCCATGGACGTGGCCGCCAGGCTCGGGTTCACGCAGGTCAACATTGCGACCGTCAGCCAGCAAGCAGAAGACTGATCCGCGGCTGCCGCCGCTGACGGCGAGCGGGCTCGGCATCTACCGCAGGCTGCTCGGCTATGCGCGCCCGCACCGGGCCATGTTCGCGCTGGGCGTGTTCGGCATGCTGCTGTTCGCGCTGGTGGACGCGGCCTTTCCCCTGCTGGCCAAGGAGTTCCTGGACGCCGCATTCACGGTGCGCGACACGCGGGTGCTCGACCTGGTCCCGGCCGGGATCGTCGCGCTGTTCGTCATCCGCGGCATCGGCGACTACCTCTCGGTCTATGCGCTGGGCGGCGTCGGGCGCCAGATCATCAAGGCGATGCGGCGCGACGTGTTCGCGCGCTACCTCGAGCTGCCGACCACGTTCTTCGACCGCCAGGGCGTGGCGCTGCTGATGTCGCGGCTGACCTACAACATCGAGCTGGTCGCGGAAGCGGCGACGACCGCCATCACGTCGCTGATCCGCGACACGCTGACGATCGTCGGGCTGCTGGCCGTGCTGCTGTGGCTCAACTGGCGGCTGACCGCGTTCGCGCTCGCGGTGGCGCCGCCGATCATCGTGCTGATCCGCGTCACCAGCCGGTTGCTGCGCCGCTACAGCACGCGCATCCAGTCGTCCATGGGCGACGTCACGCGGGTGGCCAAGGAATCGCTCGAGAGCCTGCGCATGATCAAGGTGTTCAACGCCGAGCGGCAGCAGCTCGCCCTCTTCGAGCGCGTCAACGAGCGCAACCGCGCAAGCTACATGAAGCTCATCGCGGTGCGCGCGGTGTCGAACCCGGTGGTGCAGCTGATCGCGGCGGTCGGTCTCGCGGCCGTCATGTACGTCGCGATCCGCGACGTGCTGGCCGACCGGCTGACGGTCGGCGAGTTCACGGCGTTCCTCGCGGCGCTGATGCTGATGACGGCGCCGCTGCGCCGCCTCGTCAACATGGTCAGCCCGCTACAGCAGGGCATCGCGGCCGGCGAGAGCGCCTTCGAGATCCTCGACACGCCGGCCGAGGATGCCGGCGGCAGCCGGACCATCGCACGCGCGCGCGGCGAGCTCGAGTACCGCGACGTGGGCTTCACCTACGAGGCGGACAAGGGCAGGGTGCTGCGCGAGGTCTGCGTCCACGTGCCGCCCGGGAGGACCGTCGCCATCGTCGGCCGCTCGGGCAGCGGCAAGTCCACGCTGGTGAGCCTGCTGCCGCGCCTGCACGACCCGGAGACGGGCGCGGTCCTGCTGGACGGCGTGGACCTGCGCGAATACCGGCTCGAGGACCTGCGCCGGCAGATCAGCGTCGTCAGCCAGGAGATCATGCTGGTGGACGACACCATCCGGAACAACATCGCCTTCGGCATGCCGCAGGCGGACGACGCCGCGATCGAACAGGCGGCGCGTGCGGCGCACGTGCTGGACTTCGCCAGCGAGCTGCCGGGAGGCCTGGACGCGACGGTGGGCGAGCGCGGGACGCTGCTGTCCGGCGGCCAGCGGCAACGCGTCGCCATCGCGCGGGCGCTCCTCAAGGACGCGCCGATCCTGATCCTGGACGAGGCCATGTCCGCGCTGGACGCCGAGTCCGAGCGCTTCATCCAGGAGGCGCTCGCCGGGCTGCTGCGCGGGCGCACCACGCTCGTCATCGCGCACCGCCTGTCCACGATCGAGCACGCCGACTGCATCCTCGTGCTCGACGAGGGCCGCATCGTCGAGTCGGGCACGCACGCGGCCCTGCTGGCCGCCGGCGGCGTCTACGCGGCGCTGCACCGGATGCAGTTCAACGTCTGATGCACGACTGGGTCCTCGACACCTGGTACGGGGCGAGCACGCGCGGGCGCTGGCTCGCGCCGCTGTCCTGGCTGTTCGGCGCTGCGGCCGGCCTGCGGCGCCAGGCATACGCGCGCGGCTGGCTGCCGCGCTACCGCGCGTCGCGGCCAGTGGTGGTGGTGGGCAATCTCACCGTCGGCGGCACCGGCAAGACGCCGTTCACGGCCTGGCTCGCACGCCAACTCGGGGCGCGCGGGTTCTGCGTCGGCGTCGCGCTGCGCGGTTACCGCGGTGCCGCGTCCGAAGCGCGACGGCTGGGACCGGGCGAATCCTCGGCTTCCGCCGGCGACGAAGCGGTGCTGCTCGCGCGCCGGGGTCTGCCGGTGGCGGTCGCGGCGCGGCGCGCGGACGCGGTCAGGCTGCTGGAGCCCGACTGCGAGCTGATCCTCTGCGACGACGGCCTGCAGCACTATGCGCTCGCACGCGACTTCGAGATCGCGGTCGTGGACGGCGGGCGCGGACTCGGCAACGGCCGGCTGCTGCCTGCAGGGCCGCTGCGGGAGCCGGCCGCGCGCCTCGACGAGGTCGACGCCGTCGTCGTCAACGGCGCGGGGTATGCGCGCAACGAAGCGCTGGGCATGGACCTGGAGCCGGTCGCGGTGGTGTCCCTCGACGGACGCGAGCGGCGCGGGCTCGGGGATTTCGCGGGACGCGAGGTGATCGCCGCCGCCGCGATCGGAAACCCCGGCCGATTCTTTGCGATGCTCCGCGGCCAGGGCCTGCAGCCCGAGGAATTCGCGTTCCCGGATCATGCGGCGATCACGCCGTCGATGCTCCCGGAGCGGCGCGGCCGCCCGGTGCTGATGACCGAGAAGGATGCCGTAAAATGCGGCGCTGACGGCTGGCAGGACGCCTGGTACGTCGAGGTCCGGGCCCGCGTGCAGGAACCCGGCGCCACCAGGCTGGTCCAGCGCATCGCCGAATTCGCCGCGGCCCGTCCGCAAGGTAACGCTGCCCGTGACTGAAAGACTCGCCGACATCCTCGCCTGCCCGGTCTGCAAGGGCCCGCTGCAATGGCAGCGTGACCCGGAGTTCTTCGTGTGCCGCGCGGACCGGCTCGCTTACCCGGTACAGGACGGCATCCCTGTGATGCTGCCGGACCAGGCGCGGCGCCTGGCGCCCGACGATCCCTTGCTCGCGGGGCGCTGAGTGTTCCGGGTCGCGATACCGGCGCGCTATGGTGCCACCCGCCTGCCGGGCAAGCCGCTCGCGCTGCTTGCCGGCACGCCGATGATCCTGCACGTGCACCGCCTCGCGCTGCGCTCCGGCGCGCAGGAAGTCGTCGTCGCCACCGACGACGAGCGCATCCGCGCCGCCTGCGCCGCCGCGGGCGCCGATGTCGAGATGACCTCGCCGCGCCTGCCTTCCGGCACCGACCGGATCGCGGAACTGGTGAGATTGCGCGGCTGGCCCGGGGACTCCGTGGTCGTCAACGTGCAGGCGGACGAGCCGATGCTGCCGCCCGGGCTGATCCGCCAGGCGGCAGACCTGCTCGCGCGCGATGCCGGCGCCGCCATGGCGACGCTGGCCGCACCGGTCGAGACGCTGGGCGAATACCTCGACCCGAACGTGGTCAAGGTCGTGACCAGCTCCGCGGGACGCGCGCTCTACTTCAGCCGCGCGCCCATTCCCTGGCACCGCGACGGCGCCAGCGCGGGCCTTGCGAGCCAGACGCGCTTCCGGGGCGCCCGCCGCCACGTCGGCATCTATGCCTATCGGGTCGAGGCGCTGGGGCGGCTGGCTGCGGCGGTGCCCTCGACGCTCGAGCGCGCGGAGAGCCTGGAGCAGTTGCGGGCGCTGCAAATGGGCCTTGTGATCGCGGTCGGCGACGCGACCGAGCGGCCCGGCCCGGGGGTGGACACGGCCGACGACCTCGCCCATGTCGAGCGTCTCCTGCGCGAGGGCCGCCGCCCTTGAACGAGGCCGCGGCCGGCGTCGCGCCCTTCCACGCGATGGCGATCAACCGGCTCGCCAACGAGCGCGAGCGGCGTGGGCTGCCCGTGGTCCACATGGAAGTCGGCCAGCCTGCCGCGGGCGCTCCGCGCCCCGCGATCGAGGCCGGATTGCGCGCGCTCGTCACCGAGCCGCAGGGCTACTGGGAAAGCGGGGCGCTCGCGCATCGCATCGCCGCCCACTATCGCGAGTGTTACGGCCTCGCGATCGACCCTGCCAGGATCCTGCTGACGCCAGGGGCATCGGGCGCGCTCGTGCTCGCGATCGCCGTGCTGTTCCGGCACGGCGACCGCGTGGCCTTGCCGCGCCCGGCATACCCGGCGCATCGCAACGTGCTGCGGGCGCTCGGGCTCGAGGTGCTCGAGTTGCCTTGCGGCGAGGACACGCGTTACCAGCCGACGGCTGCGATGCTCGAGGCGCTCGATCCCGCGCCGGCGGGGGTCATCCTCACCAGCCCGTCGAACCCGACCGGGACCATGCTGTCGCCGGCCGAGCTGGCCGCGATCGCCGGTGTCTGCCGCCGGCGCGGCATCCGCATTGTCTCCGACGAGACCTATCACGGCATCAGCTACGGCCCGCGCGCGCATTCGCTGCTCGAGTGGGACGGCGACGCCGTCGTGGTCAACAGCTTCTCCAAGTACTGGTGCATGACCGGCTGGCGGCTGGGCTGGGCCGCGGTGCCTGCGCCGCTGGTGGATGTCATGCGCCGCTTCGCCGGCAATTTGTTCCTGGTGCCGCCGACGCTGTCGCAGCACGTGGCACTGGCCGCGATGGACGCGCGCCCGGAACTCGAAGCCCATGTCGCAACTTACGCCGCAAACCGCCGCCTGCTGACGTCGGCGCTGCCTGCGCTCGGCATCCCGCACTTCGCGCCCGCCGACGGCGCGTTCTACGTGTATGCCGACATCGGGCAGCTGACGGACGATTCGCTCGCCTGGTGCCTGGAACTGCTGGATGCCACCGGAGTCGCGCTCAACACCGGCCTCGATTTCGACCCGGTCCACGGCGGGCGCTTCGTGCGGCTCTCGTTCGCGGTGTCCACGGCGGAGGTGGAGCTGGCGCTGGCGTGCCTGTCGGACTGGCTGGGAGGCCGCAGGCGCGCATGACGCGGCGCGTCCTGTTCGTCTGCCTCGGCAACATCTGCCGCTCGCCGACGGCGGAGGCCGTGTTCCGCGAGCTGCTGCGCCGCGAGGCGGCCGGACTCGCGGTGGAAGTGGACTCCGCCGGCACCCACGGCTACCACGCGGGCGAGCCGCCGGACGCCCGGGCGGTCGCGGCGGCGGCGCGGCGCGGCATCGACATGAGCGGCCTGCGCGCGCGCAGGCTGGAAGCAGCCGACTTCGAGCGCTTCGACCTGGTGCTGGCGATGGACGAGCAGAACTTCCGGCGGCTGCAGCGGCTCGCGCCCGCCGAGTACCGTCAGCGGCTGCGCCTGTTCCTCGAGTACGCGCCCGATCTCGGCCGGCGCGACGTGCCGGATCCGTATTACGGCGGAGAAACCGGCTTCGAGGACGTGCTCGACCTGGTCGAGGCGGCGTCACGCGGCCTGCTCGCGGCCCTGCGGCAGGCCGGGTAGCTCACTCCTTCGGGCCGAAGTGCTGCCCTTCTCCCGGTGACGACGACCAGACGGTGAAGGTCTGCGCCGGCTTGTAGCTCTCCGGTGGAGCCTGCGGCGCGGCAAGCGGTTCGGCCGGCGGTGGCGGCGGTGGCGTCGCGGCAGCGGGCAGGGGTGAGGCCGGCGGCGCTGATGCCTGTTCCCGGAAGCCCGGTTCGCCATTTCCCGGCGTCAGCGCAGGCGCCTCGCCCGGGATGCGCGCTTCCTGCCGGTCCCGACCGCCACGGCCGCGACCGCGGCGCCGGCGCCGGCGGCGCGGCTCTCCCTCCGGGCCGGCGTCGCCGCCCGGACCCATCGCAGGCTGCGGACGCGGCGGTGCTGCGGCCGCATGATCGCGCTGCCGTTCCCCTTCGTCGCGCTGCCGCTCGGAGCGTGGGCGGTCCCGATCCTGCTCCCGATGGCGGTCGCGCTGCTGGTCGCGGTCGCGATGCCGGTCGCGGTCACGATCGCGACGCGGGCCGCGATCCCGGCCGCGGTCACGGTCCCGTTCACCGCGGTGGCGTCCGCGGCCCCGGTCCTCGAAGCGGTCGCGGTCATGGCGCGACGCTTCACGTCGCGGCGTGGCCGCGCGCGATTCGGCCTGCGGCGCCCTGCGATCGACGCCACGCAGCCAGCCGAGCAGCCGGGCCCACCAGCCCGGACCTTCCGCCCGGCGCGGGGCCGGCGCCGCCGGGGCCGGCGCCGCAGGTGCGATCGCCTGCACGGCGGGCGGCGCGGCGGGCGGGTGCTTTTCCGCCTGCGACTTGAAGTCGAGTTCGGTCGGTCCCTGGTGGGCGATCTGGTAGCTGACCGCCGCATTTTCCGGCAGCGACATCTCGTCGTCGCGCACGCGCCGGATCGAGTAATTCGGCGTCTGCATGTTCGGATCGGGAACGAGCACGATCGCCGCCTCGCGCAGGCTCTCGAGCCGGTGCAGCCAGTCGCGCTTTTCGTTGATCAGGAATGTCGCGACGTCCACGGGCAGCTGGGCGACCACCCGCGTCGTTCGTTCCTTGCGTGCTTCTTCGCCGATCAGCCGCAGCACGGCCAGCGCCATGGATTCGACGCTGCGGATCGTGCCCATGCCGCTGCAGCGCGGGCAGACCATGTGCGTGGATTCGCCGAGCGAAGGACGCAGGCGCTGACGGGACATCTCCATGAGCCCGAAGCGCGAGATGCGCCCGAGCTGGATGCGCGCGCGGTCGGTGCGGACCGCCTCGCGCAGCCGTTCCTCGACTTCCTGCTGGTTCTTCTTCGACTCCATGTCGATGAAATCGATCACGATCAGGCCGCCCAGGTCGCGGATGCGCAACTGCCGCGCGATCTCCTCCGCGGCCTCGAGATTGGTGTTGAACGCCGTGGTCTCGATGTCCGCGCCGCGGGTGGCGCGCGCCGAGTTGATGTCGATCGAGACCAGCGCCTCCGTGTAGTCGAACACGATGCCGCCGCCGGAGGGCAGGGTGACGGCGTGCGAGTAGGCCGACTCGATCTGGCTCTCGATCTGGAAGCGGGTGAACAGCGGCACTTCGTCCGTGTAAAGCTTGATCTGCCGCAGCGAATCCGCGGACATGAACCGCTGCACGTATTCGAGCGCGCGGGCGTGCGACTCCGGCTCGTCGATCAGCACCTCGCCGATGTCATCCGACAGGTAGTCGCGCAGCGCGCGCGTGACCGCGTCGCTTTCCTGGTATACCAGGAACGGCGCCGGCCGCTCGGCCGCCGCGGTGACGATCGCGTCCCAGTTGGCGCGCAGGTTGTCGAGGTCCCACTGCAGCTCCTCGGGGCCGCGCCCGACGCCCGCCGTGCGCACGATCGTGCCCATGCCCTCCGGCACGCGCAGCGCCTCCAGCGAATCCCGGGTCACGTCCCGTTCCTCGCCTTCGATGCGCCGGGACACGCCGCCGGCGCGCGGGTTGTTCGGCATCAGCACCAGGAAGCGGCCGGCCAGGGAGATGAAGGTCGTGAGGGCCGCGCCCTTGTTGCCGCGCTCCTCCTTCTCGACCTGCACCAGGATCTCCTGGCCCTCCTGCAGCACGTCGCGGATGTTGAAGCGCGCGCCGGGTGCGGGCTGGAATCGGAAGTACTCGCGCGCGACTTCCTTCAGCGGCAGGAATCCCTGGCGCTGGGAGCCGTACTCGACGAATGCGGCTTCCAGGCTCGGCTCGACGCGCGTGACACGCGCCTTGTAGACGTTGCCTTTCTTCTGTTCGCGGGACGGCAGGTCGATCGACAGGTCGTACAGCTTCTGGCCGTCAACCAGAGCGACGCGCAACTCCTCCTGCTGGGTTGCGTTGATGAGCATTCTCTTCATGGGCCCCTTCCAAGGTGCTGGGGGCCGTGTCGCGCAGGATTGCGGATCGCGTCACGAGGGGAAACCCGGTGTACTGCGGGCGCGGATCCCGCGCGCGCGGAACAGGGCCGCGGCGCGGAGCCGCTGGCCATCGTGTTCCTGCACGCACAAGCGAGATCGACACGCGGAGATCACATCCGTGCGAACGGCCGGCGATGGTCCGGGTATCCCGGACCAACTAACATGCGGCCTGCCCGTTGCGACGCCGGGAATTGACCTGGGTCGGTGGGGAGGGACCGCGTACCGGTCAGCGGCCACGCTTCGCACTGCGAAGCCTGCGCCGTAAGACCTGATTGGCGGCTACGATAGCAGTCATGCGCCCGGAAAATCAACATGTTAGGGGCACCCGGTGACGTCCGGTCGAACGTCGCCGACCGGCGTGCGCCGGCTGCGCGCCGGGGCGGCGGGCGAGGGCCAGCGGCTCGACAACTTCCTGCTGCGCGAGCTCGCCGGCGTGCCGAAAAGCCGCGTTTACCGGCTATTGCGTCGTGGCGAGGTGCGGGTCAACGGCAAGCGCAAGGGACCCGAATACCGGCTCGCGGCCGATGACGAGCTGCGCCTGCCGCCGGTGCGGCTGGACGCCGCCGGCGCGTCCCCGAAGCGGCGCGCGCCCGACGCGCTGCAGGCCACCGTGCGCGCGGCGATCCTGCACGAGGACGCCCGCGTGCTGGTGCTCGACAAGCCCGCGGGCCTCGCCGTGCACGGCGGCTCCGGGCTCGCCTTCGGCGCGATCGAGGCGCTGCGCGCGCTGCGGCCGCAGGAACCGCTCGAGCTCGCGCACCGGCTCGACCGCGACACCAGCGGCTGCCTGCTGGTGGCGCGCACGCGGCAGGCTCTGCGCATGCTGCACGCACTGCTGCGCGAGGGCAGGGTGGAGAAACACTACGCCGCGCTGGTGGCGGGCCGATGGCGGCTGGGGCGCAAGACCATCGACGCGCCGGTCCTGACCCGGCAGCGCCAGGGCGGCGAACGCGTGGTGCGCGTGCATGCCGCCGGCAAGCTTGCGATCTCGGAGTTCGCGCCGCGCGAATCCTTCGGCCAGCTTGCGACGCTCATGGATGTCGCCATCCGCACCGGGCGCACCCACCAGATCCGCGTGCACGCGGCCTTCGCCGGCCATCCCGTGGCCGGCGACGACAAGTACGGCGATCGCGCGGCGAATGCGAAGTTCGCGGGCCTCGGCCTGCGGCGCATGTTCCTGCACGCCGCCTCGGTCGCATTCACCTGGCCCGATAGCGGCGCCGCATTTCGCGCAACGGCGCCGCTGCCGCGGGACCTCGAGACGCTGCTTACGGCGCTGCGGGAGTATTCCCCGCGCCCGTGAGCGGGTCGAGACCGCAGGCCCGGAGCGCCGTCGCAACCCAGATCAGCGGCAGGCCGATCAGGGCGCAGGGATCCCGGGTGTCGATCGATTCGAACAATGCCGCACCCAGACCCTCGCTGCGAAACGCGCCCGCGCAGTCCCACGGTGCCTCGAGCTCGACGTAGCGTGAGATCTCGGCGTCCGACAACGCCCGGAAGCGCACGACCGTCAGGTCCAGATGCTCCTGCACCGAGGCCGGATCCACCCGCATGAGCACCGCGGCGGTATGAAAGTGCACGGCGCGGCCGCTCTCGGCTTGCAGCTGGCTGCGGCATCGCGCGGCATCGCCGGGCTTGTCGAGCACGGTCCCGCCGCAGTCCGCCACCTGGTCCGAGCCCAGCACCCATGCCTGCGGATGGCGCGCCGCGACGGCCGCCGCCTTGGCATGCGCCAGGCGCAGGGCGCGGGCGGCCGGCTCCTCGCCGGCCTGGACCCGCTCGTCGACCCGGGGCGATTCGACCGCGAAAGGCAGCCCCAGCCGTTCCAGGACCCGGCGCCGGTAGGGGGAGGTGGAAGCCAGCAGGAGGATCGCCGTCATGGGCGATCAATGCTTGAAAAACAAGGATTTGCGAGACAAGTTCTTTGACACCCCCGGTAGCGGTCACTATGATACCGCCCCCATGTCCAGGCCCGGGGAGCGACTGCTGGATGCAGAGAGCCTGGCCGCGACGGGGACGGTCGTCGACAGGGAGTTCCGGCTCGCCGAATTCGCTCGTCTGGCCGATCGGCTGGCGCGGCCGGAAGGGACTGCGATCGTGCGGCTCGCCCTGACGCGGATCGAAGGCGTCGCGGCGGGCACATTGGCGGTACGGGCGACCGTCGAGTTGACCTGCCAGCGTTGCCTGGCGCCACTGCGGCGGGTGCTGGAGTCGGACTCGCGCCTCGCCTTCGTGGCATCCGACGAGGCGCCGGTGCCTGCCGGCTACGAGGCGGCGGCCTGCGATCCGCAGCGGATGGATCTCGCGGCGCTGGTCGAAGACGAGTTGCTGCTGGCGCTGCCGCTGATCGCGCGGCACACGCCAGGCGAAGCCTGCGCGCTGCCCGAAGCGGCCGCGGCGCAGGTCATGCAGGACGGTCCCGCCGCGACCCGGCGGCCGTTCGCGGGATTGAAGGACCTGCTGAAACACTGAGACCGAACCGGAGTTGAATTTCCATGGCCGTACAGAAAAGCCGCAAGACCCCCTCCAAGCGCGGGATGCACCGGTCGCACGACCGCCTCGCCAGGCCGGCGCTGTCGAAGGACCCGACCACGGGCGAGACGCACCTGCGCCATCGCATCAGCCGCGACGGCTTCTACCGCGGCCGCCGCGTGATCGAGGCCCCGGTCGAGGACGCCGGCCAGGAGTGAGCCGCGGCTGGTCCGCGGCCACGGTAAGCGCCGCATGAACCGATACTCGCGCGTGGCCGGCACCGGCAGCTACCTGCCGGAGCGCGTGCTGAGCAACGCCGAACTCGAGCGGATGGTGGAGACCACCGACGAGTGGATCCGCACGCGCACCGGCATCGAGCGGCGCCACATCGCCGGCCCCGACGAGAGCAGTTCATCGCTGGCGGAGCATGCCGCACGGCGCGCGCTCAATTCCGCGGGTCTGGCGCCCGCCGACGTCGACCTGATCGTGGTCGGCACCACCACGCCCGACCTGATCTTTCCGAACACGGGGACGCTGCTGCAGCAGCGT
>DASTOQ010000068.1:0-30015 GCA_035720205.1 Steroidobacteraceae bacterium
TCTGGTTGTTGCCCGGCTTGTACCACGGCGTCGCGATCCTGACCTTTCCCGGCATGTTGCGGCGCATCTTGACCGTCAGCTCGCGCAGCAGCGCCTCGATGCTGTGGCCGGAATCGAACACGTCGTCCACGACCAGCAGCGAGTCGTCCGAATCGGCTTCCTCGATCAGGTAGTGCAGTCCGTGGACCCGGATCGTCTTGGCGCGCTCGCCGATGCCGACGTAGGCGGAGGTGCGCACCGCGATGTGGTCGGTCTCGACGCCGACGAACTCGAAGTACTCCTGGATCGCGATGCCGACCGGCGTGCCGCCGCGCCAGATGCCGACGATGAAGTCCGGCACGAAGCCGCTGCGATGGATTTTCGCCGCCAGCCGGAAGGAGTCCTGCAGCAGCGCGGATGCGGTGACGAATATCTTTTCCATGGGTTGCTCAGGCCAGGGTGTGGTACACCTTCTGCACGTCCTCGTCCTGCTCGAGCCTGTCGATCAGCTCCAGCGCCTCGTTGGCCTGGGCCTCCGGAAGCTCGACCGGCGTGGTGCAGACGTACTCCTGCTCGGCGGACAGCGGCGCGATGCCGCGCTCCTCGAGTCGCTTCTGCAGCTGGCCGAAGTTCTCGAACAGGCAGCGCACCACGAGTTGCGGCTCGCCCTTCTCGCCGCTGCTCTCGCCCATCTCTTCCAGGCCGTGGTCGATCAGGTCGAGCTCGAGCTCGTCCGGGTCGATGCCCGCGGGATCGAGCCGGAACACGCCCATGCGCCGGAACAGGAAGCTGACGCTGCCGTTCGCGGCCAGGTTGCCGCCGTGCTTGGCGAAAATATTGCGTACGCCGGCCACCGTGCGGGTCGGGTTGTCGGTCGCGGTCTCGACCAGCACGGCGACGCCGTGCGGCGCGTAGCCCTCGTAGAGCACCTGCTGGTAGTCGGCCGCGCCCTGGCCGGAGGCCCGCTTGATCGCGGCCTCGATGCGGTCCTTCGGCATGTTGATCGCCCGCGCGTTCTGGATCACGCGCCGCAGGGCGGGGTTGTTGGCGGGCTCGGGGCCGCCGGACTTGACCGCGATGGTGATGTCCTTGCCGATGCGCGCGAACTGCTTGGCCATGCGGTTCCAGCGCGCGAACATCGCATGCTTGCGGACTTCGAAGATCCTTCCCATCCGCAAATTATCGCATCCGGCAAGCGCCTGCGGGTAGGATGCCGCCCATGCGCGAGGCGATCGAACGCTGGGTCATCAAGCGGGCGCTGAACGTCGCACGCGCCGCACTCGACCGCCGGCCGACGCCCGAGCGCGTGCGCGCGCTCATTGCGCACAGCGGCAGCCTGCTCGCGCGCCGTGAGCGCTTCGAGGCCTCGGTGCCGTTCGCGGTGGGGGAGGCGAATGCCTGGTGGGTGCAGCCGGCGGGCAGCGCCTCGGGCGCGGTCATCCTCTACCTGCACGGCGGCGGGTTCGTGGCCTCCTCGCGCGCGATCCACGACCCGCTGCTGGCCGCCATCTGCCGCGAGGCGGGCGGCCGCGGGTTGATGGTCGACTACCGGCTCGCACCGGAGCATCCGTTCCCGGCGGCGCTCGAGGACTGTTTCGCGGCCTGGGAATTCCTGCTGTCCTCCGGCGTGGACCCCGGCCGGATCGTCATCGCCGGGGACTCGGCGGGCGGCAACCTCGTCCTCAACACGGCCATCCGTGCGCGCGACGAAGGACTGCCGCAGCCGGCGGCGCTGGTGCTGATGTCGCCGCTGCTCGATCTTTCGTTCAGCGGCGGGTCCGTGCGCCGCAACGACGGCTTCGATCCCATGTTCCGCGCCGGGACCGTGCGCGCGCTGCAGTCGTACTACGGCGCCGGAATGGACCCGCAGGACCCCAGGCTCTCGCCGCTGTTCGGGCGGCTGTCCGGGCTGCCTCCGTCGCTGGTGCTCGTCGGGAGCTCGGAGCTGCTGCTGGACGACGCGCTGCGCTTCGGCGCGCGCGTGCCGGGCGCCCGGGTGGACGTCTGGCACGACCTGCCGCACGTGTTTCCGGCATTCCGCGGCCTGACGGCCGGCGACCGCGCGATCCGCGAGATGGCGGCCTTCATCCGCGAGCACACCGCGGATGCGACGACGGGCGCCGGCTGAGCGCCCGCGGTGAAGGAGACCCCGATGCATCCGCTCGCGCGCCATGTCGTCGACGTGCCGGACTTTCCGCAGCCGGGAATCCTGTTCCGTGACATTACCCCCTTGCTGCGTTCGCATTTCGGCGCGGTGGTCGAGGCGCTGGACGCGCTCTGGAGCGAGGCGGAGTGGCGCGAGACCGACGCCGTCGCGGGCGTGGAGTCGCGCGGCTTCATCCTCGCGGCCGCGCTCGCCGATCGCAGGCGCAAGGGCTTCGTGCCGATCCGCAAGAAAGGCAAGCTGCCACCGCCCGTCGTCGACCGGGCCTACGACCTCGAGTACGGTGCGGGCACGCTCGAGATGCAGCGCGGCCACGGCGCGCTGCTGCTGGTGGACGACGTGCTGGCGACCGGCGGCACCCTCGGCGCCTCGGCGGCGCTGGCGGTGGACGCCGGATTCCGCGTCGCGCATGTCGGCGTGCTGATCGACCTCGGCATCGCGCGCGATTTCCGCTGGCAGGGGCAGCCCGCGCGCACCGTGATCCGCTATGGCGGGTGAGTTCCCCCCGGTCCTGGCCGCGATGGCGCTGCCGGCCGAGGGGGCCGGGCGCTTCGAGGCCGCGGGCATCCCGGTGCTGTACACGGGCATCGGCAAGGTCAATGCGGCCGTCGCGCTCACGCGCGCACTCGCGCGCTACCAGGAGGCCGGATACGCGCTGCCGCTGGTCGCCAACTTCGGCACCGCCGGCAGCGCGCGCATCGCGCCGCGAACGCTGGTCAGCTGCCGCCGCTTCCTGGACCGCGACATGGACGTCGGCGCGCTCGGTTTCGCTCCCGGCGTGACGCCGTTCGATCCCTTGCCGCCGATGCTCGAGTTCGGAGCGCATTTCGGGTCGCTGCCCGACGCCGTCTGCGGCAGCGGCGATTCCTTCGCCACGCGCGCGCACGACGATGCCTGCGACGTCGTGGACATGGAGGCCTACGCGCTCGCCAAGGCCTGCCGCATCGCGGGCGCGGAATTCGCCTGCGCCAAGTACGTCAGCGACAGCGCGGACGCGGCGGCGGCGCGGCACTGGAAGGACAATGTCGCCGGCGCCGCCGGGGAGTTCGTGAAGCTCTACCTGGGGCTCGTCAGCCCGGCTTCACGCGCGAGCCGCGCTTGAGGGCCATGTAGCCGCGCACCATCTCGAGCGCGCTCTGCGTGCAGGGCGGAAGCTCTGCGTCGCTGGCGCCGAGCGGCGTGGTGCGCTCGCCCCAGCGGACGACGTGCGCGGACCAGGACAGGCCGGCGCCGAAGCCGGTCAGCAGCAGCGTGCAACCGGGCGCGACGCGCCCTTCCTCGAGCGCCTCGACCAGCGCCACCGGCACCGTCGCAGACGACATGTTGCCGTAGCGCTGGATGGTGACGTAGCAGCGCTCCATCGGCACGCCGGTGCGCTTCACGACGGCCTCGATGATGCGCAGGTTGGCCTGGTGCGGCACGACCAGGTGGATGTCGTCCGGTCCGAGTCCGCGCGCGGCCAGCACGGCCTCGCAGGCGCGGCTCATGCCGACGGTGGCGCGCTTGAAGATCTCCTGCCCCTCGAACACCCAGTCGGTGTCGCCGAGCACCCAGCCCTGGTTGGCATAGCGCGAGCCCATGCCGTGCACCTGCAGGATCTCGCGCACGTCGCCGTAGCAGCCGAGGCGGTCGGCCAGCACGCCTTCCTCATGTTCCGTTGCCTGCAGCACGACGGCCGCGCAGCCGTCGCCGAACAGCACCGAGACGTTGCGGTTCCCCCAGTCCATCAGCGGCGAGATCAGCTCGCCGCCGATCACGAGGGCATTCCTGACGACGCCGGCCTTGATCATCGAGCTGGCGGTCGTCAGGCCGTAGAGGAAGCTGGTGCAGGCCGTGTTGACGTCCATCGCGCCCGCGCCGCGCGCGCCGAGCCGCTTCTGCACCCACGAGGCCATGTTCGGGACCTGCTCGTCCATGCTGCAGGTGCCGAACACGATCAGCTCCAGGTCGGCCACGGGAAGGCCGGCGCCCGCCAGCGCGCGGGACGCCGCCACATAGCCCATTTCGCCCAGCGACACGTGCGAGACGCGCCGTTCGTGGATGCCGGTGCGGGTACGGATCCACTCGTCGTCGGTGTCGAGGAAGGACGCCAGATCCGCGTTTGAAAGGATGGCCGGCGGCATGCACTTGCCCCAGCCGGTGATCGTTGCAAACTGCACGGATGCCCCCCGCCAATGCCGGTGGGGGATTGTACGCCGCCAGGCCGGATGGACGGCCGGCCGGGCCGGCCCGGTTCCAACCTTTGCGGCGCCCGGCGCGTCCAAGTACATGAATGGCAGGGGGACCCGTGAGCGGATTGGCGGACGCAACTGCGGTGAGCGAATCCGAACGCGTGGCCCGCGCCAGGAACGGCGATGCAGCGGCGTTCGAGGGCCTGTATCGCGAGCATGTCGGGCGCGTCTACGGGCTGTGCCTGCGCATGACCGGGCAGCCGGCCGCGGCGGAGGACCTGACGCAGGACACCTTCGTCAGCGCCTGGCGGAGCCTGCCGGGTTATGAGGGCAGGAGCAGTTTTTCGACCTGGCTGCACCGCATCGCGGTCAACGCGGTGCTCGCGGCAAGGCGCAGCCCGAGGGGCCGCGGCGAGACCAGCCTGACGGGCGACGATGGAGAGGACTTGGAACTGGCGACCGACGCAGCGATGGACGAGGCGACGCCGATCGACCTGGAGCGGGCGATCGGCTCTCTGCCCGCGGGCGCGCGCGACATCGTCGTGTTGCACGGTATCTACGGCTACAGCCACGAGGAGGCCGCCGGGATGCTCGGCCTCGCGGTCGGCACCTGCAAGGCGCAGCTGCACCGCGCGCGGCAGCTGCTGCGTGCGCGCATGCGGATGGAGGCGGCGACATGACCACGATTCCCTTCGGGCCGCGGCGCGACGATGACGAGCTCATGACGAGGGCGTCGGAACTGCCGCAGGAAATCGCGCCGGCGCGCGACCTCTGGCCCGGCATCGCGGCGCGACTCGGCGAGGAGCCGCTTGCGACCGCCTCGCGGGGCGTCGGCTGGCCGGCCGCGCTCGCGGCGGGATTCCTGGTGGCGGCCGTGTCCGCGCTGCTGACCTGGGGCCTGCTGCGCGAGCCGGAGCCGGCCGCCGGTCTGGATACGCAGCTTGCCGGCGAACCAGCCGTGCTGCCGGTGAGCTACGGGCCGAATTCGGCGCTGGGGGCGGAGCAGCTTGCGGCGCGCGACCAGCTGCTGCCGGAGTTTCGCCGGCGCTTCGAGCTGCTCGCTCCGGCGACGCAGCAGACTGTGCTCGCCAATCTCGCCGTGATCCAGCAGGCCGCCGACGAGATCGACGCCGCGCTGGCCGAGGACCCGGCGAGCGGGCTGCTGAACGAACTGCTGGTCGGAACGTACCGGCAGGAACTGGAACTGTATTCGAAGCTCGTCACCGCCGGTGACGGCTCCACGAGGAGGACTTGAGATGAGGATCCGGACCGTCCTGCTGACCGCCGCCACGCTTGCGGCCATCGCGCCGCCCGCGCTCGCGGCCCAGAACATCACGAAGCGCGCGACGGTCGTCGCGGATGCGGCCATCGACGTGTCGAACGTCCAGGGCCGCGTGGACGTCACCGCCTGGGACCGCAACGAGGTCGAGCTGGTCGCGGTGCTCGCAAGCGACAAGGACACGCTCGAGTTCGAGGCGACCGAGCGCGAGGTCCGCGTCAAGGTGCGCCGCCCGGAAGGCCAGAAGCGCTGGCACGGCGAGGATGAAGACGCCGATCTCACGCTGCGGGTGCCGAAGGGCGCGCGCCTCTCGGTTTCGACCGTCAGCGCCGACATCGGCGTCGCCGGCGTGCGGGGCGAGCAGCGCCTCGGCACCGTGAGCGGCGATCTTCGCACCCAGGCATTCGACGAGCCCGTGTCGGTGCGCAGCGTGTCCGGCGACGCCACCGTCGCGGGTACCGGCGGCAGGTCCGCGGTCTCGGCGGATACCGTGAGCGGAACGGCCATCGTGAACGGCATCCGCGGTTCGTTCGAGGGCGTGGCGGTGAGCGGCGACCTCGACGTCACCATCAGCGCCGCCGACCGGCTGCGCGCCAAGACCGTATCGGGCAACCTGCGGGCAAACGCCGAGCTGACTTCCGCCGCACGCGTGGATCTCGGTTCGATCAGCGGCGACATCGTCCTGAAGGTCAAGCCGCCGGTCAATGCCGAGTTCGAGATCGAGTCCTTCAGCGGCGACATCGACAGCTGCTTCGGCGGCAAGGCGCGCGCCCGGAGCAAGCACGGCCCTGGCAGCGAGCTCACCATGACCCAGGGCGGCGGCGGCGCCCGTGTACACGTCAAGACCCTGAGTGGCGAGATCGAGGTCTGCGACCGTTGATAGAATCCGGGAGTCTTCCTGGACTCCCGGGTTCATGCGGCCGCAGCGACCACTCCTGTTCATCCCGGCCGCCATCGCGATTCTCGCGGTGGCGGCCTTGCTGCTGCTCTGGCTGGGCGCGCGCACCCCCTACGCGCGGCGCGTTGCCGGCGGCTGGATCGAGGAGGCGACCGGGCTGCCCGCCAGCATCGAGCGGCTGCGGCTCGGGTTCCTGCGCGGGCCTGCGCTCGAGGTGCACGGGTTCGCGCTGGGCCAGCCGGAAGGCTTCGGCGCCGGCAGGATCCTGGAGATCGGCAAGGCCCGCATCGAGATTCCCTGGGGCAGCCTGTTCGGCGGCTCGGCCGTGGATGCGATTGCGATCTCGGATGCCGTCGCGCGGCCCGCGCTCGCCGCCGGCGGCGGCGACAACTGGACGGCGCTGATCGATCGCCTGGCGGAACTCGGCGGGGAGGGCGAAGGCGCCTGGTCCGTCGGCGCGCTCGGCCTCGAGCGCGGCGCCGTGGAATTCCAGGACGCCTCCACCGGGACGGCGTGGCGCCTCACCGCGATCTCGCTGGCGGCGCGGCAGATCGCGCCCGGCGCCGACTTTCCGGTCGACCTGAGGCTGGCCGGCGTGGCCGGCCCCAACACGTTCCACCTTGCGCTCAACGGGACGGCGCAGCTCGATCCCGATGCGGGCCGTTACGCTGCGAGCGGCCTCGGCTATACCGGCTGGGCGGGCGGCGACCCGTTGCCGCTCGCGGGCGTGGAGCTCGCGGGCCGCCTGCAGTCGGCGACCTGGATCGTCGAGGCGCGGTCCGCGGCCTTTCGCGGCGGCAGCTTCAACCTCGCCGGCGTGCCGGGTACGTTCGAGGGCGAGCTTGCGCTCGGCGAGGACTCCATGCGTATGAACCTGCTGGTGCGGACCGACTCTTTCGCGCCGCGCGCGCCGGCGGTCGCCTTCGGCCGGCCGCTGCCCGCGACCGCCGACCCGCAGGCCTTCGGCGCGCTGCAGGCGACATTCACCTGTTCGCTCGAGGACGGCGTGCTGCGCCTCGACCCGATCCAGGCGCAACTCGACGACACGACGATCGAAGGCCGCCTGGTGCCGCGGGAGCGCTTCGTCCGCCTGAGCGCCGACCGCATCGAGTTTGACCGCTACCTGGCGCCAGAAAAGGAGACGCGCAAGGACAAGAAAGCGACGCTCGAATCCGCGGTGGCGGCCCTGCGCGAGCTGGATCTCGACGCGGAGATCCGCATCGAGGAGGCGAAGGTCGCGGGCGCGAAGCTGCGGGACACGGTGCTGCGCATCGAACGGCTGCCGGTTGCGCCGTGACACCGCGGCCGGGCAGCGTCGCGCGCAGGCTGCTGCCGTGGTTCCGCCGCCACGGACGCCACGACCTGCCGTGGCAGCGCCAGCCGACTCCCTATCGCGTCTGGGTCTCGGAAGTGATGCTCCAGCAGACCCAGGTCGCGACCGTGATTCCTTACTACGAGCGCTTCCTGGACCGCTTCCCGGACGCGGAATCGCTGGCCGCGGCGCGCCTGGACGATGTTCTCGGCCTGTGGGCCGGCCTCGGCTACTACGCCCGGGGACGCAACCTGCACCGCGCCGCGCGCGAGATCGCCGCCCGCCATGGCGGGACGCTGCCGCGGTCCCTCGAGGAACTCATGGCGTTGCCCGGCATCGGCCGCTCGACGGCGGGCGCAATCATGGCGCTGGCGCATGGCGCGCGGCACCCGATCCTGGACGGCAACGTCAAGCGCGTGCTCGCGCGCCTGTTCCTGGTGCGCGAGCCGCCGGACGCGGCCGGCGCGGTGCTGTGGGAACTCGCCGGGCGATGCACGCCCGCCGCGCATGTCGCCGAGTACACGCAGGCCATCATGGACCTGGGCGCGACGGTCTGCACCCGCCGCCGGCCGGCCTGCGGACGCTGTCCCCTGCGCGTCGATTGCGGCGCACGGGCCGCCGGACTCGCGGAAGAACTTCCGGCGCGGCGGCGACGTCGTCCGCGCAGGATCGAGCGCAGGCACATGGTCTTTGTCCGCAAGGCCGGCCGCATCCTGCTGCGCCGCCGACCGCCGAGCGGGATCTGGGGCGGCCTGTGGACGCCACCGGAGTTCGCCGATGCGCGCGCGGCACGCAGCTGGTGCGACGGGCTCGCCGCAGGCGCCGTGCCGCGCCGCCTGCCCGCGCTGCGGCACTCCTTCACGCATTTCGACCTCGACATCTCGCCGTGGGTGCTCGAGATCCCTCGCCGCGGGCGGGCCCCGGCAGGGCGGGGCGAGCGCTGGCTCGCTCCCGGCACGGATGCGCGCGTCGGTCTCCCGGCGCCCGTGGCAAAATTGCTGGCCGCCGTGCTGCCGTCGGGCGGCGGCGCGAAGGAGTCCGCGAATGGCGAGGATGGTGAACTGCATACTGCTCGGGCGCGAGGCCGAAGGACTCGATCGCGCGCCCTATCCCGGGGAGCTGGGCCAGCGCATCTTTGAGAACGTGTCGAAGGAAGCCTGGCAGAAATGGCTCGCGCACCAGACGATGCTGATCAACGAATACCGGCTCGTGACCTTCGAGCCAAAGGCGCGGCGGTTCCTCGTGGGTGAGATGGAGAAGTTCTTCTTCGGCACCGGATCCAGCCGGCCGGAAGGCTACGTGGACCCGGACGCCGGGGCCTGATTCCTGTTTCCTTGACGGGCGCCGAGCGGCCCCGGTCTAATACGCAGCCCCCGAAATGGCCAGGTAGCTCAGTTGGTAGAGCAGCGGACTGAAAATCCGCGTGTCGGTGGTTCGATCCCGCCCCTGGCCACCACTTTCTCGCCAAGTTCACCTGCGAAGGTGCCATGGCCCACGGACCTCCGCTCCGTGGGTGGGGCCGTGTTTTCGGGGACGGGGGCGGCCTGGCGGGTCACGTGCCCCTTCGTCGTCGTCTCCTGTCGGAAGGCGAGCGTGACCCAGCTCTGTCTGACCGCACACGCTGATTTCCGGCCACATAAACAGTGAAGCGACTCACGGCTAAAACGGCGGCCCCTCCGCTCATGCGTGCCGGGTCAGTGAAGGACGGCTGTCGACCCGGACAGCAGCGGGGCCATGGGATCAGTCCGCGAAGTGGAGCGTGACTCCAATGCGGCGGCCGTCGCCATAGATGAAGTCCAGCGGCCGCGGCGACGTCGGGAAAAACTGCGCCTGGCGGCTCGTGACGGAGCGTATGTAGTGATCGTTCGCGAGATTGCGGGCCCAGATTTCGACGGACCAGGGTCCTCGACGTGCCCGCAGACGCACGTCGAGCAGCGTCCTGGCGCCGAAACTGAACCCATTGACCCCGCGGTCATACATCGCATCCTGACGGCTGAGGTCGGCACGAAGCATGAATTGCCAGGCGCTCGCCCGCGGTTGGGGCTCCAGTATCAGCGCCCCGTGCCAGCTCGTGCGCGGCACTCGCGCCGGCACCCTGCCGTCCAGCCAGGGTACGAGATCCGGGCTGTTCGGCGAGGGACTGCGCGGCGCGCCGATAGTGCAGAAGGTAGATGTCGAACTGCTGGCTGACAGACCGCAAATGTCTCCAGCACTCGGATCATCGCTGCCGCGACGAAACCTGGCGTCGACCCGGCTGTAGTCGAAGTCGGCGCGAAGCCATGGCACCGGTCGCAGGGTCAACGACGCCTCGATGCCCTTGGTCATCACGCCGGCCGTGTTCAGGGTTATCAGATTGGATATGCCGGGCGTCGTCGAGAAGCCCCTGATCTGGGTGTCGCGCCAGTCAATGTAATATGCTGTCGCGCGGAACTCGCGCATGACCCTGCGGCTGGCCAGTTTCAGGCCGGCTTCGTATGTCCAATTGCTCTCGGGCGCGAAAGTCTGCTCCTGCGCAACAAGCCCGGGCAGAGGATTCACACCGCCCGAACGCGAGCCTTTCGCGGCCGACAGGTAAGTGCGCAGCGACTCGCTCCAGGAATACTCGGCAGAGATGCGCGGTGTGACGTCGTGAAACCGCGGCGCCGGGATCGCCTTTCCGAAACTCGGCAGGAAGTTGGCAGTGACGCTATCGAGCTTCAGCCGCTCCCAGGTGCCGCGCACTTCGGATCGCAGCGCAAGCTGACTGGTGGGGCGCCAGTCCAGTGCGGCGTACACGGCGAACGTGCGTCCGTGCAAGTTGCTTCTGAACTGCTCGACCTGGGTGGTGGTCGGATCATCGACCAGGGCCCTGTTGATTCGCGACACAGGTCCTGCGATCTCCGGCGAGCCGGGCAGCGGTGCCACGAGCCGCTCGTTGGCCGCAAGCAGACCGCGCTCCGCGCCGATCCCGGTCAGGGTCTGCTCCCGGGTGTCGAAGTGGACCACGCCCACAAGCCAGTCGAGCACACCCGGGTCGGCACTCCGCAGGCGCAATTCATGCGAGACCTGCCGCGCGTCAGGTCGCTGGGTCAGGATCTGTTCGACGAGGGTAAGCCGGTCCACCATAGGAGGCTGGTTGCTGGATCCGAGGCAGCTCTGGTCGAACACACAGACGCCGAAGAGCTGGCCGGTGCTGCTGGCGTCAAAATCGCGAATCACGCTTGCGTGGGCCGAATACGCGCTGCTGTCCAGTTCGAGTCGCATTCCCGCGAGTGGCGCCGCGAGCCGGATCGACACCTGGGTCACGTGGCTCGTGCTGTCCGGAAGGCCGTCGCTGAGGTCGAACGTGCGTGCGATCGGCGCGCGACCGCAGTAGTAGCTCCACAGTCCCGACGCCGCATCCCGGCTGCCACAGTTGAAGTCGGTACCATAGAGCGATGCCACGGCTGGATGCTCCGCCGAGTTCGACCCGAAGCGCACCGACAGCGATCCGGTCCAGTCCCCGGAGCTCGCCGCGTCACGCGTGATCGTGCCGACGAACGCCCGGCGCGCAAACCCGCCAAGACTGCTCCCGGCGGAAGCGTCCTCGATCGTGCCGTCGGCGCGACGGTAGGAGGCTGCGACGCGTCCGAGCCAGCCCGACGAGCCAAGGGGACCGGAGACGAAGGCCTGTGTTCCAAGCCATCCGTCGGAGCCCCCCTCCAGCGTCCAGCCCCGGGAGAGCTCCTGTGTCGGCTTGCGGGAAATGACGTGTAACGCACCGGCGAACGCGCTGTGGCCGAACAGCGAACTCTGCGGACCGCGAAGGAGCTCCACGCGCTCGACATCGAGGAATTCCAGATCGATGACGCTGCGGTTCGGCTGGTACACACCGTCGACGAATACCGCAACGTTGTCGCCGCTGGCCGTCGGCTGCGACTGACCGCGAAGCGTCGCCGCGCCGCCGCTGGCGCCGAACTGAGGCTCAAAACTGAATCCGGGCGAAAGCCCGGCGACGCCGCTAAGACTGACCGTGCCCGAGTCGCGCAGTGCCCCGGTCGTGAAGACGTCGATCGCAAGCGGAAGTTCCCAGGCACGCTCCTCGAGCCGGCGGGCGGTGACCACGACGTCACTCAGCGCATCGCCTTCCGGCAATGTCGCCGCCGCCAAGCCCGGCAGGTCTGCAAGCAACGTTGCCAGGGCCAATTTCAGGGTCATCGGCAGAGTATCGTCCCGGAGTCTCCTTCAGCTCCAGTATCTCGGTGCTTCCCTGGCCCTGGGCGATCCTGCTCCGGGGTTGGTCCCGCCTCAGCGCTGCCAGTCCGGGTCCCAGCCGTTCCTGATGATCTCGCCGCGAGCGCTGCCGTCGGCCTTGATCCAAACCACGTGGCACATGCCGTCGCTGCAGGACGTGTAGGCCACCATCGTTCCGTCGGGAGACCACGAGGGCGTTCCAACACTGACCCCGTCGAGCGTCGTCCCGGCCAGTGTGGGCAACAACGCGAGATCCGAGCCGTTGGCGCCTCCCAGGCCGATTTGGGTGAGGTAGTCGAAAGTGCCAAGGCGCGTACTGACGGTCATCGCGAGCCGGCCTCCGTCGGGCGACCAAGCCGGGTCTTCGTAGTTAACCTGATCGAAGATGTTGCCGTCGGTCACCGCCGTGAAGCCGGAGCCATCGGCGTTTATCAGGAATACATCAGTCACGATGTCGTAGGCGAACCAGTCGCTGACCAGGGCCAGCCTGGTACCGTCCGGCGACCACGCCGGCAGCCCATCAAACCCCGGCGACGAGAACAGCAGCGTGGGCGTCCCGCCTCCGGCAGGAACTTCCCAGAGATTGGCGGAGCCGTCGCTGAAAGACTCATACGCGATTCGGGTGCCATCGGGCGACCATGTGGGCCGCCCTGCGCGGCTCCTCGAGAACGTCAGGCGCTCGACGTTGCTGCCGTCGGTGTCCATTACGTACAGCTCGCTTCCGACCCCGAGGTTACCGCTGGCGTCGAAATCACGGCCGCTGACGAATGCGATGCGCTGACCGTCCGGCGACCAGGCCGGCTCGCCATCATATGAATCGTTGTCGGTCAAACGGGCCAGTCCCGTGCCATCGGCGTTGACGCTGTAGATCTCATAATTTCCGTCGCGCGACGACGTGAAGGCGATTTGCTTGCAGGGATTGCAAACCATGGTCTCCACAGGCGGCAGCGGTGGAGGTGGGGACGGGGTTGGTGTCGGAGTTGGGGTTGGCCCTGGGGACGAGGCCGGCGGCAAGCTGCTGCTGCGGCTGCTGCCCGTTCCTGAGCCACCGGAGCAGGCACCCAGGACGACGGCCGACAGAAATACCGGGAAGATGATTGTCTTGTGCACGACAGCCGACCTCCGGCGGACAGGGCAATGGCGATCGGGGCCAGCCTGAGCCAATACCAGAGTCGAAGACAATCACGCGGATATCACGAGTAGCTGCCGGGTTGCTCCTCCGTGAGCTGCGATCGAGACGCGTCCGGCCGCGCCGGACGGGAACCGGTTCAGGGCACCGATTCTCCCAGCTGGCCACCGAATGGCGTCATGACGATTTCCTGCTCCAGTTGCCTGAATCGGGCGTCGTCCCGGAGCCAATCGTATATCTGCGCATGCAGGCCCCAGGGTGGCTTGCCATGCAGTATGCGCGTCCCTTGGACGGTCTTCGCAAGCCATTCCAGGGACGCTTCGCGTTCCTTCAGGCCCACGTAGACGATCGCGACGTGGAAAGAGTCGTCATTCGACCGGGCAATCGGGAGCACTCTGTCGAGCAGCGCGCGGGCACGTACTGCATCGCCCCTGCGCGCGGCAGTGAACGCAAGGCCGGACAATGCCGGCGGAGAGTTGGGTGAGATCCGATCCGCGGCGGAGAACTCGCGCTCCGCCGCCTCCAGGTCGCCGACCGTCACGTATGCCCAGCCGAGGCGGAAACGCGCGTTGAACTGGAACGGGTCGAGTTCCACGGTCCGCCGTATGAGTTCCAGGCCCTCGTCGGTACGGCCCGCGGCCATGAGCTCCTGACCAAGCCGGCTGTTGACGCTGGGCGAAAGCGGATCCAGCTCCAGCGCCACCCGGAAGTGAGCCAGGGCCTCTTCGCTCCGCCCGCGCTTGGCCAGGAAATTGCCGAACTGCAGGTGCACGTCGGCATCCGCGGGTTCCAGCTCCAACCCGCGCCGGTAGGACTGTTCGATGGCAAGATCGGTTGGCTTCGACCACGGCTGGAGCGAATTGAGCACGCGCGCCAGCGCAACATGCGCACGGCCCAGTTCCGGATTCAGCTGCAACGCGCGCTCGGCCGCGGCGAGCGCGGGCTCGAGCGCCTGATCGGCACTCATGAACCGCGAGCTCGTGGTGCCTCCGGCCCCCGCATACGCCACGGCGAGCTCGGCGAAAGCTTCCGCAAAGGTTGGATCCAGTTCCGTTGCGCGCTGAAGATGCAGGATGGCCTGTTCCAGGGACTCTTTGTTCCGCCGCTCGAGGAGTTTGATTCCGCGCATGTAGGCGACCTGCGCTTCCGCGATTTGCGTTGGCCGGTCCGTACTGGCCGATCCGCTTGCTGCGTCCGTCTGGTTCCCCGCCCAGCGCGCAACGGCGATCGCGACGGTGCCGATGACCAGAGCAGACAACGCGACCATGCCTATTCGCCAGGCCCGGCGCCGTCCCGAATCTGCGGCCGGCCGTACCGGAAGCGCGGCTACCGGCGACTTCACTGCCACTGGCGATTCCACCGGGTGAATGAAGCGGTACCCGATCCGCGGCAGTGTTTCTATGAACCTGGGTGTATCGCCGGAATCCCCGAGAGCCTGCCGCAACCGGTTCATGGCATTGTTGAGCCCGCGGTCAACATCGATATACACCGTGCCCGGCCAAATCCTGGCGCAGAGCGTTGCGCGCGTGACGACTTCACCGGCGCTGTCGACCAGTGCCTCGAGGACGCGGAAGGGTTGAATCTGCAATGGAATCCGATGGCCGTTGCGATACAGCGCACAGGCCTGGCGGTCGATCTCGAACTCTCCAAATCGAGTATTCAGATGCCTGTGGGTCTGATCTGACATCTGTGATCGCGCCGGCTATGGTTTCGTCGGACTGTCCTTAAGTTAACCCGCAGAGGTGGACCACCGCTACTTTACTCCGGCACCCGCTGCAGCAGTAATCCCGTCATATGCGTGCAGCAGCACATCCTCCTGCCAGGGCGCTAATCGTCAACGTGTCGGCATACCGGGCAGCGGTCCCGTCAGCCATTGGGAGATCCGTTGTCGATCTGCAACGTTCTCGCGTCCCCCGGCCCCCTCCGCCGGACCGAAAATCCGCGTGTCGGTGATTCGATTCCGCCCCTGGCCACCATTTTCTCGACGAATTTCCCTAGCGGCGTCGCCGTCAGCTGCTTCCCAGAGTGAGAGTCCCGTCACACTAATCAGGCCGGGACATGGCCGTGCCGGCGTCAGCGGCCATGCCGTCGATGTCGCTGTCCGCGGGTCGCGACACTGCGGCGTCCGTCACATTGTCCCTGACCGGTCCCTGACAACATTTTGTCTTGTCGCCAGCCGCGAGGCCTGGACCATGGCGCTAGTGATCGTATCCGCCGGAACCCTGGCCAGCTCCAGGCTGCGCACCGTCACGCTGCGTCCACTCGCGGCGGCGGCGTGTGTGCTGGCGCTGGCCGGCTTGGCGGGCGGGTTCGCGCTGGGATACCACCTCGGCGGAAGCGCCGGTGCAGATGCGGCCCGGCTGCACGAATTCGCCGACCTGGATCCGGCGCTGCCGGGGAACCAGGCGTTGATCCAGGAAATCGGCAGCCTCTCCGGGCGCCTGATCCAGCTCGAAGCCGTGGCCGGCCGCCTGAGCAAGCAGCTCGGCGCAAGACCGCCGCAGGTCAAGGTCGCCGCGGATTCCCCGGCGGGCGTCGCTCACGAGCCGGCGGGCGGACCGCTGCTCGCGCCGACGATCGGCGCCGCGGCGGGCACCGGCGCGTCGTTGCTGCGGCTGAACCTGGGCCTCGACCAGGTCGAGACCAGCCTCGACGGAATCGCTTCGATGGTGGCGCGGCGCAACCTCGACGGCATGGCATTCCCGAGCCGGACGCCGATCCCCGGCGTCGCGGTGTCGTCGGGCTTCGGCCGGCGCATCGACCCGTTCACGCAACGTCTCGCGCAGCATGCCGGCATCGATTACTCGGCGGCACATGGCACGACCATCCACGCGAGCGCCGGCGGGCGCATCCGCCGCGCCGGTCCCCATGGCGCCTACGGCAGGACCATCGAGATCGACCACGGCGACGGGCTGGTCACGCGCTACGGGCACGTCTATCGCGTGCTGGTGCGGGTCGGCGATGTCGTGCTGCCCGGCCAGGCGATCGCGACGGTCGGTTCCACCGGCCGTTCCACCGGTCCCCACCTGCATTTCGAGATCCTGCGCGACGGCAAGCAGGTACATCCGGACCTTTACCTCGCGGGCGAAGATTCCTGAAGTCCGGCGGCGGAGGGACCGCGTCATCGACACGACCTGGCTGACACACGCGAAGTTTCAACCGACCGCGCCGCCCCGGGCCCGGCGGCGGCGGCAGCTTGTCGCCGGCGCATCGCTGCTGCTGCTGCTCGTCGTGGCCGGCCACGGCTTCCTGGGCGAGCTGTTCATGTCGGTGCGCGATCGCATCGCGCTGCGCGAGGAACGGGACCTGCTCGCCGCCAGTGTCGAGCGCCTGCAGACCGAGCTGGCCGTGGAGAGCGCCAAGCGCCTGGAACTCGAGCGGCATGCCGCGGACCTGAATTCACAGGTCGCGGAGCTCAATGGCCAGGTCGAATTCCTGAGGGCCCGAAGGCCGCTTGCCAAGAGCGCGGACTGAACTGACGTATTACATTCGAGGAACGACTCATGTTTAGAAGGAAGAACGACATGGCCATCGACGCCAGCCGGCTGGCGGGCCTGCTGGCCGCTGACACCTGCGTCCGCGGTGACGTGATGTTCGCCGGTGGCCTCAGGATCGACGGGCGGGTCGAGGGCAACGTGACGGGCGGACCCGACGGCCGCGACCTGCTGGTCCTGAGCGAGAAGGGCGTCGTCGTCGGCACCGTCAAGGTCCACGACGCGGTGATCAACGGGCGCGTGGAGGGCGACATGGAGATCGGGCATTTCCTCGAGCTGCAGCCCGGCGCCCACGTGACCGGCAACATCAGCTACCGGACCCTGAAGATGGACTGCGGCGCCACCGTGGACGGCAAGCTGGCGCGGATCGGCGAGGGAACGGCGGAGGCAGGCGAAGACGCCGGGTCCAAGGTCGTCTCGTTCGCCAAGAGCCCTTAGGCGTTCCATTTCCGTCCACAGCGCGGTTTCCTGACCTGAATCAGGGCGGGGAGGCTGCGCTGGCGTAAGCTGGCGCGCATGGCCAAGCCTCCGGCGCGCAGGACGTCCGAGCTGCCCCGCGGCATGGCCCTGCTGCACGACCCCCTGCTCAACAAGGGCACCGCCTTCACCGAGGTGGAGCGCGACGCGTTCGGGCTGCGCGGCCTTCTGCCTCCGCACGTGCACACGCAGGAAGAGCAGGTGGCGCGCATCCTGCAGCAACTGCGGCGCATGGCCGATCCGCTCGACAGGTACGTGGCGTTGAATGCGCTGCACGACCGCAACGAGGCCCTTTTTTTCCGCGTGATCTGCGATCACGTGGACGAGATGCAGCCGCTCATCTACACGCCCACGGTCGGCCTCGCCTGCCAGCGCTTCGGCCAGATTTTCCAGCGCCCGCGCGGCATGTTCGTCTCTGCCCGTGACCGCGGCCGCGTCGCGAGCCTGCTCGGCAACTGGCCGCATCCGGCGGCCATCATCGTGGTCACGGACGGCGAGCGCATCCTCGGTCTCGGCGACCAGGGCGCGCAGGGCATGGGCATTCCGGTCGGCAAGCTCTCGCTCTACACGGCCTGCGCCGGAATTCACCCGCGGCTGTGCCTGCCCATCGCCATCGACGTCGGCACCCACAACGAGACCCTGCTGGCCGATCCGTTCTACATCGGCCTGCGCCAGCGCCGCATGACCGGTGCGGCCTACGACGAGCTGATCGACGAGCTGGTTACGGCTGCCCAGGAAGCGTTCCCCGGCGTGCTGATCCAGTTCGAGGATTTCGCCAACCACAACGCCTTCCGGCTGCTGGCGAAGTACCGCGACAGGGTGTGCTCATTCAACGACGACATCCAGGGCACCGCGGCGGTTGCGCTCGCGGGCCTGCTCTCCGCCCTGCGGGTCACGGGCGGGGCGCTCACGGAACAGAAGCTGCTATTTCTCGGCGCGGGGGAAGCGGCGACCGGCATCGCCGACCTGGTGACGGCCGCGATGGTGGCGCAGGGCGTCGCGGAGAAGGCTGCCCGCGGGCGCTGCTGGCTGGTGGATTCACGCGGCCTGGTGGTGAAGTCGCGCGGCGACCTGGCCCCGCACAAGCTGCCGTACGCGCACGATCACGCGGCGATCGCCGAATTCCCGGCGGCCGTCCGGGCGATCAAGCCGACGGGGATCATCGGCGTCGCTGCGGTCGGCGGGTCGTTCACGCCGGAGGTGCTCGCGGAGATGGCGCACCACAACGCGCGGCCGATCGTGTTCGCGCTCTCCAACCCGACCTCGAAGGCCGAATGCACGGCCGAGCAGGCTTACCGGGGAACGGAAGGACGCGCGCTGTTCGCGAGCGGCAGCCCGTTCGACCCGGTGAAGGTCGAGAACCGCAACTTCGTGCCGCGCCAGGGCAACAACTCCTACATCTTCCCGGGTGTCGGGCTCGGAGTGATCGCGAGCCAGGCGCAGCGCGTCACCGACGACATGTTCATGGCTGCGGCGCGCACGCTCGCCGGCCTCGTGGACGAGTCCGACCTGGCGCAGGGCAGCCTGTATCCGGCGCTCTCGCGCATCCGCGAAGTCTCCGCGGCGATTGCGACCGCGGTCGCCGAGTCGGCCTATGCCAGCGGGCTCGCCGGCAAGCCGCGCCCCGCCGACGTGCAGGCCGACGTCAGGTCGCAGATGTACGACCCGCGCTATCCCGACTACGCCCGAACCGCAACCTAAGATCTCTAGATCTCTTCCGGCACCGTGCGGATTGCCCCGCAGGGGCATTCGGAGACGCACAGCCCGCAGCCCTTGCAGTAGTCGTAGTTGAACTGGTAGCGCTGGCCGGGGCCGAGCTTGATGACGGCGTTGTCGGGGCAGACGCCGTAGCAGTTGTCGCACTCGAAGCAGTTGCCGCAGGAGAGGCAGCGCCGCGCCTCGAACTGCGCCGTCACCTCGTCGAAGCCGCCAACCACTTCCTCGAACGTGGACTGGCGCCGGATCGTGTCGAGGACGGGCTGGCGGGACTTCGGCGCGTCGGAGTAGTACCAGGTGTTGAGCTTGTCGTAGCTGGCGAGTTCGTGCGGGGCGGGGTGCACCCAGGTGCTGCCCCGCAGCCAGGCGTCGATGTGGCGTGCCGCGAGCTTGCCGTGGCCGATGCCGACCGTCACCGTGCGCTCGCCGGGCACCATGTCGCCGCCCGCGAAGATGCCGGGATGGCCGGTCATCATGTCGGGACCGACCTTGACGACTCCGCCCTGGACCTCGAGTCCGGGCACGCCGTCGAGCAGCGCGAGGTCGACGTCCTGGCCGAGCGCGAGGATCACGCAGTCCGCGGCGAGCGTCTCGAACTCTCCCGTCGGCTGCGGGTTGCCGCCCGCGTCGAGCCGCATCTTCTCGACGGTGATGGATGATTCGCCGGCCTGCCGGATGGTCGAGAGCCACTTGACCAGCACGCCCTCCTGCAACGCCTCCTCGAGTTCCGACTCGTGCGCCGGCATCCGCTCGCGCGTGCGCCGATAGACGATGACCGACTCCTCGGCGCCGAGGCGCCTCGCGGTGCGCGCGGCGTCCATGGCCGTGTTGCCTCCGCCGTAGACCACGACGCGCCGCCCGAGCAGGGGCTGCTCGCCGCCTTCCATGCTGCGCAGCAGCGCTATGGCGTCCAGCATCTTCGCCGCGCTGCCCGCCGGGATGTAGGCGCGCCGGGCGATGTGCGCACCGACCGCCAGGAACACGGCGTCGAACCCGCCCCCGCGCATGGCCTCGAGCACGTCCGTCACCTTCGAGTCGAGCTCGAGCGAGACGCCGAGGTCGAGGATGCGACGGACCTCGGCGTCCAGCACTTCGCGCGGCAGGCGGTACTTGGGAATGCCGAAGCGCATCATGCCCCCGGGCGCTGGCCCGGCGTCGCGGATCGTCACGGCGTGGCCCGCGAGCGCGAGCTGATAGGCGGCCGACAGGCCCGAGGGTCCGGCGCCGATGACCAGCACGCGCTTGCCGGTCGCCACGGCGGGCTGCGCGAATTTCCAGCCAGAACGCAATGCCTCGTCGCCGAGGAAGCGCTCGATGGCGTTGATGCCGACGCTCTCGTCGAGCTGGGCGCGATTGCAGGAGGTTTCGCACGGGTGGTAACAGACCCGGCCCATGACGGCAGGCAGCGGGTTGTCCTGCACCAGCACGCGCCAGGCTTCCTCGTAGTGCCCGGACTCCGCGTGGAACAGCCAGCCCTGGATGTTCTCACCGGCCGGGCAGGCGTGATTGCAGGGTGGCAGCCGGTCCACGTACTCGGGACGCACCGTGCGCCAGGACCCGGTGCGGTTGGCGAGGCTCGAGCCGGGATCGAGCGTGATCGCGAAGGGCTTCACCTTCATGCCCGGCGTTCCACGTCGTCCAGCAGCCGGTAGCGCAGGATGTTGCGGTCCGCCAGCTGCTGGATCCGGTCGATGACGTCGCGGCGCGGCGGGTCCCTGAACAGGTGGGCGTAGCGCTGCTGCGGGCGCAGGTATTCCTCGACCGGCAGCTTGCGCTTGATCTTCGAGACGTGGGTCATCCGGCTGCCTTCGGCCTCGAACACCGGGAACAGGCCGGTCTCCTTGGCCAGGCGCGCGATCCGGATCGTCGCCGCCGAATCGTGGCCCCAGCCGAGCGGGCAGGGCACGAAGATGTGGATGTAGCGGGCGCCGCGGAATTCCATTGCGCGGCGGACCTTGGCCTCCAGGTCGCGCAGTTCCGCCACCGTCGCGGTCGCGACGTAGGGAATCTCGTGCGCCATGGCGATGGCGGGCAGGTACTTGCCCTGCCCGAACGGGTTGCCGGCGGACTGACCGAGCGGCATCGTCGTCGCAGTGCGCGCGGCGGGCGGGGTCGCCGAGGAACGCTGCACGCCCGTGTTCATGTAGCCCTCGTTGTCGTAGCAGATGTACAGCACGTCGTCATTGCGCTCGAACATGCCCGACAGGCAGCCGAATCCGATGTCCGTGGTGCCGCCGTCGCCGCCCTGCGCGATCACGCGCACGTCGTGGCGCCCCTTGACGCGCAGGGCCGCGGCGATGCCGGTGCCGACCGCCGCGGCATTGCCGAACAGCGAATGGATCCAGGGGATCTGCCAGGACGTCTCCGGATAGGGCGTCGAGAACACCTCGAGGCAGCCGGTCGCGTTCGCGGCCACGAGCCGGCGCTCGGTCGCCTCCATCGCGGCGTCGATCGCGTAGCGCGCGCCGAGCGCCTCGCCGCAGCCCTGGCAGGCGCGATGGCCGGAGTTCAGCGAGTTGGTGCGGCGCATGTTCGCCTGCACCGAGCGCTGCTCGTCGGGCAGCAGGCGGTTGCCGACCGTGAAGGTGCCGGTCTGGTAGAAGCGGATCGGCTGGTAGCTCATCGCTCGCTCCTCATCCGACGCGGGCTGCGACCACGCCGAGGTCGCGCAGGATGCCTTCGGCGATCGGGCCCGAACGGCGCTGCTCGCGCTCGCGCGCCAGCACCCGCTCGACCAGGGCATGGTCGAGGTCGAGGAACGTCACCGCATCGAGCGTGCCCGCTGCCGCGCGGTCGAGGACCTCGTGCAGCGATCGGCGCGTGATGGCGCGGCCGCCGAGCCCCGCGATGACGGTGTGCACGAGGCCGGGCGCGCCGGCAAACGAGGCCGCGACGTTGTTCGAGACGATCCCGCCCATGCCGACCGCGAGGCTCTTCTCGAGCACGACCACGCGCTTCGCGTCCCGCAGCGCCATGCGCACGGCGGCCGTAGGCCAGGGGCGGAAGCAGGTGATGCCGAGCACGCCGATGCGGGTGCCACGCGCGCGCATCTCATCCACGGTGTCCTTGATGGTGCCGAGCACGGAGCCGAGCGCAACGACCACGATCTCGGCGTCGTCGGTGCGGTAGGCATGCGTGAGCCCGCCGCTCTCGCGGCCGAAGATGCGCTTGAACTCGTCGGCCCAGGACGGCATCAACTCGAGCGCCCGGCGCTGCTTGGCGTGCGCCAGGTAGCGCACTTCCATGAAGGCCTCGGGACCGACCATCGCGCCGATCGACATGGGCTCGGCCGGGTCCAGCAGCTGGCGCGGCTGGTACGGCGGAAGGTAGGCGTCCACCTGCTCCTGCGCCGGCAGGTCCACGCGCTCGAAGGCGTGGGTCAGGATGAACCCGTCCATGCACACCATCACCGGCAGCGACAGTTCCTCGGCCAGGCGGAAGGCCTGCAGGTGCAGGTCCAGCGCCTCCTGGTTGTCTTCGGCAAACAGCTGGATCCAGCCGCAGTCGCGCTGGCTGATCGCGTCGCTGTGGTCGTTCCAGATGTTGATGGGCGCGCCGATGGCGCGGTTCGCGACCGTCATGACGATCGGCAATCCAAGGCCCGCGGCGTTGTAGACGGCCTCCGCCATGAACAGCAGTCCCTGGCTCGCCGTGGCGGTGTACGCGCGGGCGCCCGCGGCGGAGGCGCCGATCGCCACCGACATCGCGGCGAATTCGGATTCGACGTTGATGAACTCGCAGGGCGCGAGCGTGCCTGCGGTCACCCTGCGCCCGAGCGCCTCGACGATGTGGGTCTGCGGCGAGATGGGATAGGCGCAGATCACCTCGGGCCGGCAGAGGGCAACGGCCTCCGCGACCGCGGCGGAGCCTTCAATCTGCTTCAGCATGGACGACCTCCTGCATTCCGCGCCGCACTGCGTCGTAGGCCTCCGTGGCCGCGGCGACATTCGCAGCGGCGACTTGCGCCGGAAACCGTTCGCGGATCGCGGCATTGACGGACTCGAGCGAGATGCGCCCGGAGACCGCCGCGAACCCGGCGAGCAGCGCGGCATTCGGCACGGGGCGGCCGACGTGCTTGAGCGCAAGCTCCGTGGCCGCGACCGTGCAGAGCCGTTCGCGACGGTAGCGCGCGAGGAATTCGCCGAGACCGAGGTCGTCGAACGAGCGCGTGGTGTTGATGAGCACGTAGCCGTCGCGGACGAGTCCCGCGAAGACATCCACCTGGTGCAGCAGGGTCGGGTCCTGGATGATCAGCGCGTCGGGCGCCATGATCGGTTCGCGCAGCCGGATCGGCCGGTCGTCCATGCGGCAGAAGGCGACCACCGGCGCGCCGGTGCGCTCCGAGCCGAAGCTCGGGAAGGCCTGCGCGTGCCGTCCCTCGCGGAAAGCCGCGACCGCGAGCAGCTCGGCGGCCGTCACCACCCCTTGCCCGCCGCGTCCGTGGATGCGGACCTGGAACATGCCTGCCCCCTGCAACCGCCCGAAAAGCTAGGATGCGCCCGGCCGGGTGCCCTGCGTATCAGTGGGAATACGGATGCCGGATGTCGCATCCGGGGGACCTTGCATTAGACTGGCCGCTGCCCAAGCAGCCAGAGTCAAGAACGTGAGCAAGCTGACCTGCGGCCTGATCCAGATGGGCCTCAAGGGCGACACCTCGATGCCGCCCGACCGCATCCGCGACCTCATGATCGAGGCGCACGTCCCGTTCATCGAGCAGGCGGCCGCGAAGGGCGTCCAGGTGCTCTGCTTCCAGGAAGTCTTCACGCAGCCCTATTTCTGCCCCGGCCAGGACCGCAAGTGGTACGCGGCCGCGGAGCGCATCCCGGACGGGCACACGACGCGGCTCATGCAGGAGTACGCGAAAAAGCACCGCATGGTGATGGTGGTGCCGCTCTACGAGGAGGCGATGCCCGGCGTGTACTACAACACTGCCGGGGTCATCGACGCCGACGGTGCCTTCCTCGGCAAGTACCGCAAGAACCACATCCCGCAGGTCGATCCCGGCTTCTACGAGAAGTTCTTCTTCAAGCCGGGCGACCTCGGCTACCCGGTGTTCGAGACCGCCTACGTGAGACTCGGCGTCTACATCTGCTACGACCGCCACTTCCCCGAGGGCTGGCGCGCGCTCGCCCTGAACGGCGCCGAGTACATCGTGAACCCGTCGGCGACGGTCGCGGGACTCAGCAAGTACCTGTGGGAACTCGAGCAGCCGGCCTCGGCCGCGGCCAACGGCGTGTTCATCGGTGCGATCAACCGCGTCGGCAGGGAGGAACCCTGGGCGGCGAAGATGGGCGAATTCTACGGCTCGAGCTACATCGTGAACCCGCGCGGCAAGATCGAGGCGCAGGCGAGCCACGACCTGGACGAGCTCCTGGTGCACACGATCGACCTCGACATGATCCGCGAGGTCAGGAACACCTGGCAGTTCTTCCGCGACCGGCGGCCGGAGACCTACGGCGGGCTGGTCTGAGCCTGCGGTCATGTCCGAACTCAGGACGGTGAGCCGCGAACTGGCGATCGACGGCTTCCGCGAGCTGGATACCGGCACCGACGTCACCCAGAGTCCGCGCTGGAATCCCGACATCGCGCCGACGCGGGTGGCGGCCCGGACCTGGAACCACTGGCACATCGCCGCGCTCTGGGTCGGGATGTCCATCTGCGTGCCGACCTATACGCTGGGCGGCGTGCTGACGGCTTATTTCGGCCTGTCCGTCACCGAAGCGCTGTGGACCATCCTGGCCGCGAACGTCCTGATCCTGGTGCCGCTGACACTGAACGCCTTCCCGGGCACCAAGTACGGCATCCCGTTCCCGGTGCTGCTGCGCTCGTCCTTCGGCATCGTGGGCTCGAACGTGCCGGCGCTGATCCGCGCGCTGGTCGCCTGCGGCTGGTTCGGCATCCAGACGATGTTCGGCGGCATCGCGGTACACCTGCTGCTGTCCGCCGTTTCCGATTCCTGGGCGAGCCTCGGCGGCAAGGGCGAGGTCGCGGGCTTCTTCATCTTCTGGGTCGCGAATGTCTGGGTCGTGATCCGCGGTTCCGAGTCGATCAAGCACCTCGAGGTGCTCGCGGCGCCCATGCTGCTCGCGGTCGGAATCGGACTCATCGCCTGGGCCTGGCCGCAGGCCTCGGTGAGCGAACTCCTCGCGACGCCGGCTTCGCGGCCCGAAAACGCGCCCTTCCTCAAGTACTTCTTCGGCGGCCTGACGGCGATGGTCGGCTTCTGGGCGACGCTGTCGCTCAACATCCCGGACTTCAGCCGCTACGCGGACTCGCAGAAGAGCCAGGTGCTGGGGCAGGTGATCGGCCTGCCGCTGACGATGTTCCTGTTTGCGGGCCTCGGCGTGCTGATGACGGCGGCCTCGAAGCAGCTCGTGGGCGAGACCGTGTCGGATCCGATCACGCTGATCGGGCACATCGGCAGCCCCGCCTGGGTCGTGCTCGCCATGTTCGTGATCATCATGGCGACGATCTCGACCAACACGGCCGCGAACATCGTCTCGCCGACCAACGACTTCCAGAACGTGGCGCCGCGGCGCATCAACCAGACGCGCGGCGTGCTGCTGACGGGGCTGATCGGCATCCTGCTGATGGCCTGGGAGCTCCTGAAGAAGATGGGCTGGCTGGAATCGGAGCTGCGCGTCGAAAGCCTGTACTCCAACTGGCTGATCGGTTACTCGAGCCTGCTCGGGCCGATCGCCGGGATCATGATCGTGGACTACTTCGTCGTGCGGCGGCAGCAGCTCGACCTCGCCGGCCTGTACCGCGACGACGGCCCATACCCGGCCTGGAACCGCGCCGGCTTTATCGCCTTCCTGGTGCCGGTGGGGCTGACGCTGGTCGCGATCACGACCGGCTGGCTCGGCTGGTTCTACGACTACGGCTGGTTCACCGGCTCCCTGCTCGGCGGTTTGATCTATTATCTGGCGAGCGGCAAGAGGTGAACGACTTGGCACTCCTGATCCGCGGCGGGACGGTGGTGACGGCGGAGCAGACCTTGCGCGCCGACGTGCTCTGCGCCGACGGGCGCATCGCCGCGGTCGGCCCGGACCTCGCGCCGCCGAAGGGCGCCGAGATCGTGGATGCCGGCGGGCAATACGTGATGCCGGGGGGCATCGACCCGCACACCCACATGCAGCTGCCCTTCATGGGCACGGTCGCGAGCGACGATTTCTACTCGGGCACCGCCGCCGGGCTCGCCGGCGGCACGACGATGATCATCGACTTCGTGATCCCGAACCCGAAGCAGAACGTGATGTCCGCCTACCGCGAGTGGCGCGGCTGGGCCGAGAAGGCGGTCGCGGACTACTCCTTCCACGTCGCGATCACCTGGTGGGACGAGACGGTCGCCGCCGACATGGAGACGCTGGTGCGCGAGCACGGCGTCAACAGCTTCAAGCATTTCATGGCCTACAAGGGCGCGATCATGGCGGACGACGAGACGCTGGTGAACAGCTTCTCGAAGGCGCTCACGCTCGGCGCGATCTGCACCGTGCACGCCGAGAATGGCGAGCTCGTCTACACGCTGCAGGACCGCATCTTCCGCGCCGGCATCACCGGGCCCGAGGGCCACCCGCTGTCGCGCCCGCCGGAGGTCGAGGGCGAGGCGGCGAACCGCGCCATCCGGATCGCCGAGGTGCTGCGGGTGCCGCTGTACGTGGTGCATGTCTCCTGCCGTCAGGCGCTGGAGGCGATCACGCGCGCACGCAACGAGGGACAGCGTGTCTTCGGCGAGGTGCTCGCCGGGCACCTGCTGGTGGACGACTCGGTCTACCGCGACCCCGACTTCACGCGCGCGGCCGCGCACGTGATGAGCCCGCCATTCAGGAGCCGCGAGCACCAGGAGGCGCTCTGGCGCGGGTTGCAGTCCGGCAACCTGCAGACCACCGCGACCGACCACTGCTGCTTCTGCGCGCCGCAGAAGGCCGCGGGCAAGGATGACTTCCGCAAGATCCCGAATGGCACCGGCGGCATCGAGAACCGCATGGAAGTGCTGTGGCACCACGGGGTCAACAGCGGGCGGCTGACGATGAACGAGTTCGTGCGCGTGACCTCGACCAACGCCGCGCAGATCTTCAACCTGTACCCCCGCAAGGGCAGCGTGGCCGCGGGCGCCGACGCCGACCTCGTGGTCTGGGACCCGGCCGCCTCGAAGACGATCTCCGCGAAGACGCACAGGCAGAACGTGGACTACAACATCTTCGAGGGCATGGCGGTGAAGGGATGCGCCTCGCACACGATCAGCGCCGGGAGGCTCGTCTATGCGAAGGGGGAGCTGCGCGTCGAGCGCGGCGCGGGGCGCTACGTGAACCGGCCGCCATTCGCGCCGTACTACGATGCGATGAAGCGGCAGGCCGAGCTGGCGAAGCCCTCCGCCGTCGCCCGCCCGCGCTGAGCCGATGGCCGCGCGGAACCCCGACATCGCGCCGGGCCGGCTTCCCGCCGCGCAGATCGAGCGCAACTTCGCCGACCTGCACCCGCCGCTGTCGAAGTCCGAGGCGCTGATCGCCGCCGACCGCTGCTATTTCTGCTACGCCGCGCCTTGCACCGCGGCCTGTCCGACCGGCATCGACATCCCGCGCTTCATCCAGTCGATCCGCAGCGGCGACCTCGAGGGTGCGGCGGTCGCGATCCTGTCCGAGAACGTCATGGGCGGCATGTGCGCGCGCGTGTGCCCGACCGAGGTGCTCTGCGAGCAGGCCTGCGTGCGCAACGCGCATGAAGAGAAACCGGTGGATATCGGCCTGCTGCAGCGGCATGCGACCGACCCGTTCCTCGCGTCCGGCCGTCAGCTGTTCGGGCGCGCGCCCGCCACTGGCCACCGCGTCGCCGTTGTCGGCGGCGGGCCGGCCGGACTTTCCTGCGCGCACCGCCTCGCCATGCTCGGCCATGCGGTCACGGTCTACAGCCGCGACCGCAAGCTGGGCGGCCTCAACGAGTACGGCATCGCCGCGTACAAGACCGTGGACGATTTCGCGCAGCGCGAGGCCGCGTGGATCCTCGGCATCGGCGGCATCGAGGCGAAGACCGGCGTCGCGCTCGGCCGCGACCTGTCGCTCGCCCAGCTCTGCCGCGGCTACGACGCCGTGTTCCTCGCGACCGGGCTCACGGGCGTCAACCGGCTCGGGCTGCAGCACGAGGACCTGCCCGGCGTGCTGGACGCCGTGCGTTTCATCGCCGAGCTGCGCCAGGCCGCGGACAAGGCCGCGATACCGGTGGGCCGCCAGGTGGTCGTGATCGGCGGCGGCATGACCGCGATCGACGTCGCCGTGCAGTGCAGGCGGCTCGGCTCCGAGGAGGTCACGATCGTCTACCGCCGCGGCCGCGAGCAGATGGGTGCAAGCGAATTCGAGCAGCAGCTCGCGCAGACGGACGGCGTGCGCATCCGGCACTGGGCCCGGCCCGTGCGCCTGGTCGGCACCGGGCACGTGACGGGCATCGAGTTCGAGGGCACGCGCCCCGGCCCCGACGGCAGGCTGGAAGGCACGGGCGAGACGTTCGCGCTCGCCGCCGACGTCGTGTTCAAGGCCATCGGCCAGGAGATGGACTGGGAGGGCCTCGGCGCCACGTCCGCGGTGCTTGAGGTCGCCGGCGGTCGCATCAAGGTGGATGCGGATCGCAAGACTTCGCTGGACAACGTCTGGGCGGGCGGCGACTGCGTCGCCGGCGGCAAGGACCTCACGGTCACCGCCGTGCAGGACGGCAAGCTCGCCGCGGAATCCATCGACCGCTGGCTGCGGTCGGGGAGGAAGTCATGAACAGGCCCGGAAATGGCGCCGTGGATCTCGCCTGCGAGTTCCTGGGCATCCGCTCGCCGAATCCGTTCTGGCTCGCCAGCGCGCCGCCGACTGACAAGGCTTACAACGTCAACCGCGCGTTCGAGGCCGGCTGGGGCGGCGTGGTCTGGAAGACCCTGGGCGAGGACCCCCCGATCGTGAACGTCAGCGGCCCGCGCTACGGCGCGATCCACGCCAACGACCGGCGCGTGATCGGCTTCAACAACGTGGAGCTGATCACCGACCGGCCGCTCGCGACGAATCTCGCCGAAATCCGGCAGATCAAGCGCGACTGGCCGGACCGCGCGCTCGTGGTCTCGGTCATGCTGCCGATGAACCGCGAGGCCTGGGCGAAGTACGTGCCGATGATCGAGGACACGGGCGCGGACGCGCTGGAACTCAATTTCGGCTGTCCGCACGGCATGTCCGAGCGCGGCATGGGCTCGGCCGTCGGCCAGGTGCCCGACTACATCCGCCAGGCGGCCGAGTGGTGCAAGTCCGTCGCGCGGGTCCCGGTCATCGTCAAACTGACGCCGAACGTCACCAGCATCCTGCCACCGGCGAAGGCCGCGAAGGAAGGCGGCGCGGACGCGGTCTCGTTGATCAATACCGTCAATTCCATCATGCGCGTGGATTACGACACGCTCACGATGTACCCGGCGACCGACGGCAAGGGATCTCACGGCGGCTACTGCGGCCCCGCGGTCAAGCCCATCGCCCTGCACATGGTCGCGGAGATCGCGCGCCACCAGGACACGGCCGGCCTGCCGATCTCCGGCATCGGCGGCGTCACCGACTGGCGCGACGCGGTGGATTTCCTCGCCCTCGGCGCGAGCAACGTGCAGGTGTGCACGGCCGCGATGGTCTACGGCTTCAGGATCATCGACGACCTGCAGAGCGGCCTGAGCCATTTCCTGAGGGACAAGGGCATGACCAGGGTCTCCGAGCTGGTCGGCAAGGCCGTTCCGTCCGTGACCGACTGGCAGTACCTGAACCTGAATTACGTCGTCAAGGCGCGCATCGACCAGGACCTCTGCATCAAGTGCGGCCGCTGCCACATCGTCTGCGAGGATGCCTCGCACCAGGCCATCACGCACACGGTGGATGGCGCGCGCCGCTTCGAGGTCATCGACGCCGAATGCGTCGGCTGCAACCTCTGCGTCAGCGTCTGTCCGGTCGTCGACTGCATCACGATGGAGCGGCTGACCGGGGGCATCGACGCGCGGACGGGGCGGGCGGTCGACGACCGGAAGCAGGACTGGACGACCCATCCGAACAACCCGATGCGCCGGCCCGGCGCATGAGCGCGGGCCACGCAGCGATGCTGGCGGTCGCGATCGAGGAGGCGAGAGCGGGCCTCGCCGAGGGCGGCATTCCCATCGGAGCGGCGTTGTTCGACGCCTCCGGC
>DASTOQ010000069.1:0-70859 GCA_035720205.1 Steroidobacteraceae bacterium
CCAGCGCCTTTCCCGGCCGGTGGCCGCAGCGCTTGGCCTGGACCTGGTCCTCGAGGTGCATGCCTGCGGCGCCCGCGCGGATCAGGTCGCGCGCGGTGCGCGCGATCGAGAATGCCGCGCCCCAGCCGGTGTCCGCGTCGACCAGCAACGGCAGCTCGCAGGCGCCCGCGATGCGGCGCGCGTCCTCGCACACGTCGCCGAGGCCGGTGATGCCGAGATCGGGGAGTCCGAAAGAGGCGTTGGCGACCCCGGCCCCGGAGAGGTAGATGGCGCGGAATCCCGACTGCGACGCGAGCAGGGCGGAGTAGGCATTGACCGTCCCGACGACCTGCAGGGGACGTTCCTGGTCTGCCGCCTGCCGCAGCCGCAGGCCGGGGGATGCCGGATTCATACAAATATGATACCGCCGGATGCTCATGATCCGATTGAATTTTGCGCCATCCATGGCAGGTGATACGCTTGCGCACAACAAACGTGAGGGGGGCCTCGCCCGTTTGTTCCAGGAACCCAAGAAGGCTCCCAGGAAAAGGAGTCCGCAATGACTGACCATCGCTTCCGCCGCAGCGCCGTCGCGACCGGAGTGCTGCTGGCCCTGGCGGGCGCCGCGGCGTCCGCGCAGGATTCAACGCACCTCGGCGAGATCATCGTGACCGCGCAGAAACGCGCCGAATCGCTGCAGGACGTGCCGCTGGCCATCAGCGCCGTCGCCGGCGCCAAGATCGCCGAGGCCGGCATCATGAAGATCGAGGATCTCAAGAACTACGTGCCGACGCTGTTCATGACCGAGACGGCGATCGGCAACAACATCTCCATCCGCGGCATCTTCTCGGGCGTCAACCCGGGCTTCGAGCAGTCGGTCGGCACCTACGTCGACGGCGTCTACCGCGGGCGCCCGCAGCAGACCCGCGCGCCGTTCCTCGACCTCGAGCGCGTCGAGGTGCTGCGCGGCCCGCAGTCGATCCTGTTCGGCAAGAACAGCGTCGGCGGTGCGCTCAACATCACGACCGCGCGTCCGACCGAGGAATTCGAGGCGATGGTGTCGGCCCTGTACGAGCCGGAGTACGACGAGCAGGAATTCACGGCCTCGGTTTCCGGGCCGTTCGGTGACCGCCTGCGCGGCCGCCTGGCGGCGCGGTATCGCGAGGTCGAGGGCCATCTCCAGAACCCGACGCTCGGCACCGACGACCCGAGCCGCGAGGAGACCACGGCGCGGGCCTGGCTCGAATGGGACGTCAGCGACAGCGTGACCGTGTCGCTGAAGGCCGAGATGGGCGAGTTCGACGTGACCGGCCGGCAGATCGAGATCGCGCAGGAGCTGCCGGCCGTCGCCGGACCATTCGCGGGTGCGACCTATTCCCAGATCCTGGCGGCTCTCGGGCAGCACCCGAGCGTGCTGAACAACACGGCGGACTTCATCCGCTCCTCGAATGGCGATTTCAGCAACAACGATACCGAGGAGTTCGTGCTGCAGGTCGACTGGCAGCTGGGCGAGAACACGTTGACCCTCGTCACGGCGCGCTCGAGCTACGAGTTCGAGGAGCTGTGCGACTGCGATTTCACCGGCGGCAACGTCTTCCTGGTGGCGATGGCCGAGGATTTTGACCAGACCAGCCAGGAGATCCGCCTGACCTCGCCGACGGGCGGCAAGCTCGAGTACATCCTGGGCGCGTACTACGAGACCTCCGACCTCACCTTCGGCGACACCATCCTGGTCCCGGGCAACAGCGTGCTGGTGCCGCTCTTGAACGCGAACCCGGCCTTCAATGGCACGCCGCTGCAAGGCATCGCGGGAACCGTGATCGCCAATACCGGTACCCCGCGTGAGTTCGACCAGGACGCCAAGAGCTACTCGGCCTTCGCGCAGTTCAGCTGGAACATGTCCGACGAATTCCGCTCGACGCTGGGGATGCGCTATACGAAGGAGGAAAAGGACGCGACCCGGTCGTTGAAGATCACGGACATCAACGGCAACGACCTGCCGCTGGCGCAGCTCGGCGCAGCGGCAGCGGTCTACCGCGGTGTCTTCAACGTGCGCCAGCATGATGACGACGTGGTGCCGCCAAGTATCCCGGTCAACCTGGGATTTTCGCCCACCGAGAGGGGCAGTCGCGACGAGGACCAGTTCCTGCCGTCGCTGACCTTCGAGTGGTCGCCCGACGACAGCACGATGATGTACCTCGGCTGGAGCAAGGGCGCGAAGTCGGGTGGCTTCGACGCGCGTTCGAACAATCCGGTCACCCCGCCGACCCCGATCTGCACCGCGCCCAATACGCCGCCCGGCTGCACGCCGGCCTCGGGCATCGGGACTTTCGAATTCGATAACGAGCGGGCCACCAACCTGGAGCTGGGCGCGAAGCTCCGTATCGGCGGGTCGTTCGAGATGAACGCGGCGCTCTACATGACGGACTTCGAGGACCTGCAGGTCAGCACCTTCGACGGCGTGCTCGGCTTCAACGTGCGCAACGCCGGCGAGGCCGAGATCAAGGGCCTGGAGCTCGACATGCGCTGGCAGGCCACGGATCACCTGGCGTTCAGCAGCAGCTTGGCCTACACGGACTTCGAGTTTCTCGACTACATCGGCCAGTGCGCCTTCGGGCAGCCGTCCGACGCCGGCGACGGGCTCAACTGCAACTACCGGGGCAAGACCAACGAGTTCGTCGCGCCCTGGGTGATCACGCTGGGCAGCCAGTACCGCAGGCCGATCGGCTCGAACCTGGTGCTGCACCTGGGCGCCGACGTGTACTACTCGGACCAGTACTTCGTCGCGCCAACGCTGGACGCACGGCAGATGCAGGAGTCGTACTACAAGGTGAATGGCAGGGTCGGCGTGGGTTCCCAGAGCGGTTCCTGGGACGTGTCGCTGATCGGCAAGAACATCTTCGATGAGCAGATCCTGCCCTATGGCAACGACACGCCGCTCGCGGGGCGCACCTTCGGCGCCTTCAGCGCCTGGCGCTTCGTCGAGCCGGGCCGCTCGGTGGCGATCCAGGGCACCGTGAGGTTCTGAACGAGGCGTGACAGGGCCCCGGCCCGGATGGCGGGCCGGGGCCCTTTCCTTTCCCGGTACCGGAAGGCGGACTCGATGCGACTGGTGACCTTCAGGCTGGCGTCCGGCGGACCGCCGACGCTCGGAGCGCAGCTTCCCGACGGCGCCGTGCTCGACCTCGCGCAGGCGTCCGGCGGGGCCGCGGCCTGCGGGACGATGCTGGCGCTGATCGAGGCGGGGCCGGAGGCGTGGCAGGAGGCGAGGGGACTGGTCAGCAGTCCCCCGGGAAGCGGCGTGCACGGTGCGGGGTCCTACGCACTGCTGGCGCCGATGCCGAGTCCCCCGCAGATCCGCGATTTCATGTGCTTCGAGAAACACGTGATCCAGGCGTTCGGCGCGGCTTTCCGCATGCGCGCCACGCGTGCCGCGACCGCGGAAGAGAAATCCGCGCTGCTCGCCCAGGCCGAGGCGTACCGGCCGCCACCGGTGTGGTACGAACGGCCGCTGTACTACAAGGCAAACCGTTTTTCCGTCAGCGGGCCCGGCGACGCGATCCGCTGGCCCGCGTACAGCCGGCTGATGGACTACGAGTGCGAACTGGCCTGCGTCATCGGCCGCCCGGGCGTCGACATCCCGCGCGAGCGCGCGCTGGAGCATGTCTTCGGCTACACGATCTTCAACGACTTCAGCGCGCGCGACACCCAGGGCGCGGAAATGGCGGGCGGCCTCGGCCCGGCCAAAGGCAAGGACTTCGACGGCGCCAACGCCTTCGGGCCCTGCATCGTGACCGCCGACGAGATCCCCGACGCCTGCGCCCTCGACATGATCGTGCGCGTGAACGGGCAGGAGCGATCGCGCGGCAGCTCGCGCGACATGCACTGGAAGTTCGAGGACGTCATCGCCTACGTCAGCCAGGGCGAGACGCTGCACCCGGGCGAGATCCTCGGCAGCGGCACGGTCGGGGACGGCTGCGGACTCGAGCAGCTCCGGTTCCTGCAGGACGGGGACCTGGTCGAGATCGAGATCCCGCCGATCGGCGTGCTCGCGAACCGCGTGGTACGCGGCGGGGGGATCGCCTGATGGGCGCGCGCCCGTTCCGTTGCGGCCTGGAGGAACTGGGCAGCGGCCTGTACGCGTGGATGCAGCCCGATGGCGGCTGGGGCTGGTCCAATGCAGGCCTGGTCCGCGACGGCAACGATTCCCTGCTCGTGGACACGCTGTTCGACGAGCCGCTGACCGCCATGATGCTGCAGGCATTCGAGCGCGCGACGGGCATCGCGCCCGGGCGGATCCGCCTGCTCGTCAACACGCACGCGAATGGCGATCACACGCACGGCAACGCGCTGGTGCCGAATGCCGAGGTCATCGCCTCGGCGGCCGCCGCGCGCGAGATGGCGGAATATCCGCCGGCACTGGTGGCGAAGCTCAAGGCGGGAGGCGCCGCGGGTGCGCTCGGAGAGGCGGGGACCTATTTCGCCGAGATCTTCGCGCCCTTCGATTTCGCGGGCGCACGCGGGCGCGCGCCGACGCGGACCTTCGAGAAGCGACTCGACCTGACGGTCGGCGACAAGGCCGTCGAGCTGCACATGCTGGGACCGGCGCATACGGCGGGCGACGTGCTGGTCTGGGTCCCGCACGATCGCGCGGCATTCACGGGCGATCTGCTGTTCGTCGACGTGACGCCCATCATGTGGGCGGGGCCGGTCGGCAACTGGCTGGCGGCCTGCGACCGCATCCTGGCGCTGGGCGCGAAGCACATCGTTCCGGGTCACGGCCCGATGACCGATGCGGCGGGCGTGCGCCGCCTGCAGCAGTACCTGCGCTGGGTCGATGGCGAGGCCAGGCGGCGCTTCGATGCTGCGATGCCGATGGAGGAGGCGATCTTCGACATCGCGCTCGGCGAGTACCGGAACTGGATCGACGCCGAGCGGCTCGCGGTCAACGTGGCGAGCCTGTACCGGGAATACGCCGGCGACGATTCCGGTCCGGACGTCGTCGCGATGTTCGGTCTCATGGCCAAGCTCAGGCGCCGGATTTAGGATGTTCCCATGACTCTGGCGCGACCCGCCCTGGTCATGGCCGCAGCCTGGCTGCCCGTAGCAGCAGGCGCCGTGGATTGCGGCACGCTCGGCTCGCTGCGCTGGCTGCTGGGCGACTGGCATGCGGACGGCAGCAAGACCCGCTTTCACGAATCGTGGCGCGAGCTCGACGGGCAGACCTTTGCGGGTACCGGCGTCGAGCGCTCGCAGGCGGACGGCGCGGTCAAGGGTGCAGAGGACCTGCGACTGGTCGCGATGGGCGACGGCGTCTTCTACGTCTCGAAGGTGTCGCACAACGCATTGCCGGTCGCGTTCCGGCTGACGTCCTGTACCGACAACGCATTCATCTTCGAGAATCCCGCGCACGACTTTCCGCGCCGGATCGAGTACCGGCGCGGGGACGAGGCGCTGACCGTGCGGGTCAGCGACGGAGCAGAAAAGGGATTCACGCTCGAGTTCCGGCCCGCAGCCGCGGCTGCGGCACCGGACGTGCTGGCGGACGAGGATGCGCGCTTTTCGGCCATGGTATCCGCGGATCCCGCCGCGATGGCCAGCTGGTTCGCCGAGGACCTTTGGTACGTGCATTCGACCGGGCTGGTCGAGGATCGCGCGCAGCTGGTCGACTCGATCGCCTCCGGGCGGGCGAAGTACGTCGCGGTGACGCCGGCCGAGCGCGAGGTCGTGCGCCTGGCGGCCGACGCCGCCCTCGTGCGCGGCCACGGGCGCTTCCAGGTGGCCGCGAACGGCGTGCCGCTCGACATGCAGATACGCTATCTCGCGGTATACGGACTGCAGGACGGACGGTGGCGGTTGCGCTCGTGGCAGTCGCTGAGGATTCCCTGACCAGGAGACGATCATGAGCAAGGGCATGGACCAGAAGAAGGAAACCAAGAAGAAGCCGCAGCACACGCTGGCGGAGAAGCGGGCGATCAAGCGCGAGAAGAAGCGCCAGAAAGGCCTGCTCTAGGTTGCTGGCGTACGTCTTCTGGCACCACCCGCGCCCGCAAGTCCGGGCGCGGGACTACGAGATCCTGCACCAGGCATTCCACGAAGCGCTCTGGGAGGCGCCGCTGCCGGGCCTGGTCGCGTTGCGCGTGCATCGCCTGGCGCGGATCCCGTGGCTGTCGCCGCCGGGCCCGGGGTACGAGGACTGGCACCTGATCGCCGATTCGGCGGCGCTGGATGGCCTGAACGAGGCCGCCGTCACCAGTGCGCGCCGGTTGCCGCACGACCGGATCGCGGCGCAGGCCGCGGCCGGCACGGCCGGCCTGTACGGCCTGCGGCTTGGCGCGCCGATGCAGCCCGCGGTCGCCTGCTGGATGCCGAAACCCGCGGGCATGAGTTACGCGGACTTCGATGCGTCCATGCAGCCCCTCATCGCGCGCGGCTGCTGCCTCTGGGGGCGGCGGATGACGCTCGGGCCCACGCCCGAATTCTGCCTGCACGCGCCGGCCGGGCTGGAGCCGCCGGCGCCTGCGGAAGCCCTGCCGGTCGACATCATCTGGTCGCGGGGCCCGCGCTGAGCGCAGCCTCGACCCAGTCGAGCAGCACCGGCCACAGCCGCTCGCCCGCACGCGGGCGGAAGAAGCCGAAATGCCCGATGCGTGAAACGCCGAGTTCGCGCGGCGTCATGCGCCGCATGTCGCGGCGCGCGTTCTCGTAGAAACCGTGCAGCACCGCGACATTGCGTTCGGACATGTATTCGTCGTCGGTGAATGACAGCGACAACAGCGGCAGCCTGACCTGCCGGTACCGATGCCGCATGGCCTCGCCCTCGACGCCGACCGCATACTCGGGATGGCGGCACCAACGCCCCCACTGCTCGATGACGCCCCTCGGGAGGTCGCCGACCATGCCGAGAATGCGGCCTGGAAAATATCCGCAGAGCGCGGTGGCGACCGGCGCCGCCAGGAACCACAGGAACCAGGAATACAGGCGCAGCGGGTACGCGTTCTCGCGCCAGTAGCCAACGCCGCTCGCGACCGTGACGGCGGCGGCAAGATCCGCGTTGCCGGGCGTCATGGCGAGGATCTGCCCGCCCAGGCTGTGGCCGATCCAGACCACGGGTCGTCCCGCGGCGCGTGCGCGTGCTGCCGCCAGCATGGCGGCACAGTCCTGGCCCGCCCAGGTCAGGATGTCTGCCTCGAAACCGCGCAGCGAACCCGCCGCCGATTTGCCCATGCCGCGGAAGTCGAACGTCAGGACGTCCAGGCCCCTTGCCGCGAGCCACTCGCCGAGCGCTGAGTAGAATTCCTTGGGCACCGCCATTGCGGGCACCATCAGTGCCACCGCGCGGGCCGGGCCGGTGGCGGCGTGCAGGTGCGCGGCCAGCCGGCAGCGATCGGCGGTCTCGACGGTCAACGGGATCGGGTCCACGTTCCGTTCCGTCGCCGTTCAGCTTGGGACCGGCAAGCTGCGCCCTGCGGTTACCCGGAGATTTCCCGATGCGCAGCAGAGCGGTTTCGATCCGGCTGGCGGCACTGGCCCTGGCCTCGCTCCTGACGGATGCCGCGGCGCAAACCACGCCGATGGCGGACTTCTCGATCGTGCAGCCGATTCTCGCCGAGCGCTGCGTGATGTGCCACGCGGGCGAGGGCGCGCCGCTCGGACTGCGCCTCGACAGCCACGCGGCGCTCATGAAAGGCAGTTCGAAGGGACCGGTGGTGAAGGCCGGCGACCCGGCGGGCAGCGAGCTCATCCGCCGGATCAAGGGCGAAAGCCAGCCGCGCATGCCGCTGACCGGGCCGCCTTACCTGTCGGCGGGAGAGATCGCGTTGTTCGAGCGCTGGATCGCCGACGGCGCGCGGCCGGCAGGCCAGCCCGAGGTTGCCAGTGCATCGGCGGCGCCACGTCCGCAGCCAGGACCGCCGACCTGGGCCGACGTCGCCCCGATCTTCTCGACGCGCTGCGCCAGGTGTCATGCCCGGCAGGGACTCATGGGCCCGGCCCCGGAAAGCTTGCGGCTCACGAGTTACCAGGATGCGCTGGAGGCGAGCGAGCGGGCGCGCATCGTGCCCGGGAATCCTGACGCGAGTGAACTGATGCGGCGCATCCGCGGCCAGGCGCGCCCGCGCATGCCATTCGATGGTCCTCCGTTCCTGACCGGCAGCGAGATCCGCCTGATCTCGGACTGGATTGTCCAGGGCGCGCGGGATACTGAGGGCCGGCCTGCCGCCGTGCCTGTCGGCGCAGCAGTGCGGCTGCACGGCCGGCTCGAGCCGGGGTGGCGTCTCGACGGCCTTGAGCTCGGGGTGGATTCCGCCACGCGCCTCGACAAGGGCCCGCGCCCGGGGGACTACGTCGAGATCCGCGGCACCATCGAGGCGGATGGCGCCATCGCTGCCTATCGGATACGCCCGCGCTGATGCCCGGTGGCCCCGGCGTGGCCGATAATCCGCGGCACACGCGGAGGAACGTCCATGAGTGCCTATATCATCGCGCAGATCGAAATCACCGACCCGGAGCGTTATGCCGAGTACGTCAAGCAGGTGCCGGCGACCATCGCGCGATTTGGCGGGCGCTACCTCGCCCGCGGTGGCAAGTCGGAGGCGCTGGAGGGGAGGCTGACCGGGAGGCGCATCGCGATCGTGGAATTCGAGAGCTACGAACGCGCGAAGGACTGGTACGAGTCCGAGGACTACCGCGGACCCAGGGCGCTGCGCCAGGGCGCCTCGATCTCGAGCCTGGTCCTGGTGGATGGCATTCCGTCGCAGTAATTGCCGGCTGGCGCCCGCAAATGACCTGAACTTACCGGCCCGCGGGTGGCCTATGATCCATCGGGGAGACTGGGTGGGATCCCGCATGAAGTTCACTGCGCGCATCGCGCTGGCCGTGTTACCGCTTGCGGTGGGCGGTCCCGCGTCAGGCAGCCACGACGACACCATCGGCGCCCGCTACGTGGGCGGCGGCGGCATCAATGCCGAGGACTGCCTCGACCACCACCATCCCTGCCGCAGCCTCCAGTACGCCCTGGCCCGGGCCGAGCCGGGCAACGCGATCAAGGTGTCCGCGGGCATCTATGACGTCGGCGGCATGGATCCGGAGTCGTTCCTGTTCGGCGCGAATCACGCCAAGGGCGGTTATGAGCCGGGCGGGCACTTCGACGAGCAGGACCCGGAGCGCTGGCCCACGATCCTGGTTGGCCTGGACCCGCGCTACCGGCAGGCGGCGATGCGCCACGGGTTCCGCTGGGCTGCGGACCTGGCCTCGGCGCAGCAGGGCATCCTCGACGACACCCCGGCGCCGGCGCTGCAGGCGACGGCGGTCGTGCCCGCAAACTGCGTGCAGGGCGCCGCCGGACAGTTCCCCTGCCGCAACGTGGATTTCCAGTCGCAGATTCCGCTGGCCCAGTTCTCCAGCCGGCCGAACTCGGCGGCCAACGTCTGGGGCTTCGTGGACCTGAATGACAACCGTGAATACGCCGTCATCGGACTCAGCAACGGGACCGCGGTCGTGGACGTGACCGATCCGGCGAGTCCGCGCGAGGTCGGCACGGTGCCGGGCAATGTTTCCTCGTGGCGCGAGGTCAAGATCTACCAGGAGTTCCACGCACCGACCAACCGCTTCCGCGCCTTTGCCTACGTCACGACCGAAGCGAGCGGCGCCGGCCTGCAGGTGATCAACCTCGGCGGGCTGCCCGACTCCGTGTCGCTCGCGACCACGCTCGCAGACACCGGCCGCCAGCACACGGACTACGTGTCGAACATCGACTACGCGACCAACATGGCGCTGCCGGGCGCGCAGGCCTTCCTGTGGCTGGCCGGCAGCAACGTCGGCGGCGGCTCCTGGCGCGTGTACAGCCTCGCCAGCGCGGCGCAGCCGCAGTTCATCCGCCAGGCGCCGAACGCGGGCTACGTGCACGATGCGACCAGCCTGCTGATCACCGATGCGCGCACCAGCCAGTGCGCGCCGGGGCACGACCCCTGCGAGATCTACGTGGACTTCAACGAGACCACGGTGGATCTCTGGGATGTGACCGACAAGGCGGTCCCCGTGCTGCTGTCCTCCACCACGTATTCCGATGCGAACTACACGCATTCCGGCTGGCCGACGGCGGACCAGCGGCATATTTTCGTCCACGACGAGCTGGAAGAAGTGCGCCGCGGGCTGTTCACGCAGATCTACACGATGAACGTGGACGACCTGCGCAATCCGTTCATCGTGGCGAGCTGGCAGGGTCCCGACACCACCACGGACCACAACGGCTACGTGAAGGGCAACCTGCTCTACGTGTCGCACTACCGGCGCGGCCTGGTGATCTTCGACGCCTCGACGCCGGCTCAGCTGCGCGAGATCGGCCATTTCGACACCTTCATCGCGCCCGCAGCCAACGCGGCGGGCTTCGACGGCGCCTGGGGCGTGTACCCGTTCCTGCCTTCCGGCACGATCCTGATCAGCGACATCACCAACGGCCTGTTCGTGCTGCGCGATCGCACGGCAGGCCTTGCGCAGAGCGCAGGCCAGGTCGGCTTCGTCGGCCTCGCGGTCAGCGTCAGCGAGAGCGCGGGCACGGCGCGCGTCACGCTGCGGCGCAACAACGGCTTCGCCGGCGCCGTCAGCGTCGATTACACGACCAGCGACGGGACAGCGACGGCCGGCGCCGACTACACGGCCACGGCCGGGACGCTCAACTGGGGCGCCGGCGATCTGGGCGAGCGCGTGATCAACGTGCCGCTCGTCAACGACACGCTGAACGAGCCAAATGAGACCTTCCGCATCACGCTTTCGAATGTGACCGGTGGCGCCGGGATCGACGGCTCGGCCACGCTCGACGTCACCATCGCGAACGACGATGCGGCAGCGCCTCCCGCGGGGGGCGGAGGTGGTGGCGGCGCGGTGGGAATCGGGTTGCTGTGGCTGCTCGGGCTGGGTTGCCTGGCGGCGCGAGGCGCCGGCCGCCGGCGCGTCAGGCCATCGGCCCGATCGATTTCGAGCGTGCGAGCCAGGCCTGCACCGGCTTCCTGAGCGCGATTGCCTGGCGGATCTCCAGCATCAGCGGTCCGCAACGGGTTGCATACTTGTCGACGATCTCGACCGGGACCTCGTGGCCGAACGCCGCGTAGTACGAACGCAGCGCCGCATCCAGTTCCGTGGACACGGGCGCACTGCTGCTCATGGGTACTGCCTCATGTAGCCCGTTATACGCGCTATTGCGGCGGCGCGTGACGCAATCGCCGCGAAATTGCGTGTCGCGCCCCTGCAAACCGCGTATCGTGTCGCCGAACCATGGATGTCGTCATCATCGTCGTGCTGTTTGCCGCCGGAATCTATCTCGGCAGCGGCTGGATCTCAGCCCGGAACGAGGCCAACCAACTGCGGGCGCACGTTGCGGCCCTCAAGCGGCAACTCGCGCGCGCGCAGACCACCCTGAACTAGCCATCACCGGCCCGCGCCGGGCTGATCCGCCGCCACGGACGGCATGCGCCTGGCCCTCGCCAGCAGGAGTCCGGCCGTGACGCCGAGGAGTGCGCCGATCAGGTGCGCCTGCGGGACGATGGCGGCACCCAGCCATTGCTGGAACGGAAACGTCGCATCCCAGGGTTGTTCCAGCAGTACCTTGACCGCGCCGCCCGCAAGCGCCGCGCCCGGCAACCAGCGCGCGCGCCCGCAAGCCGTCGCCAGCCAGATCACGCAGCCCGCGAAGTAGAAGGCGTGCAGGGTGCCGGACAGGCCGCGGTACCAGGTGAGTTCCGGCAGTGCGATCCAGAAGACGAGCGAGATGGCGAGCGGCGCCGCCGCCAGCACGATCCACTGCTCGGACCGCCTCAGTCGGCCGTCGAACAGCCGCTCGAGCAGCAGCAGTGCCACGCCATTGAGCGCCGCGTGCAGCCAGGAGATGTGCACGAAGTGGCCGGTGAGCAGCCGCCAGGGTTCGGAGGGGAGGAGGGGACGGAGGTACTCGAGTTCCCCGGCAAGCCCGAGGAACTGCAGCAGCAGCACGGCGAAGACCGGGACGATCATCCCGCTCAGGCCGCTCGGGACCCGGTTCGCAGGGCGCTCCATCCGGGTCATTCTGCGGCGGGCGCCGCGCGAATGACAGTGGACTGCGCTAGTCGGCGCGGCGGATGAGCTGCACGCCGACCAGTGCGACCCACAACGCATGCGCCGCATAGATGGCGGATGCGCCGCGCACGTTCATGGCCAGCCCTCCGGCAAACAGCATCGCCGCCGGGAGCAGGCCCGCCAGCAGGCCGATCGCGCCCGTCAGGCGATTCATCGGGCCGGCCCGGCGCAGGAAATCGTACGACCAGAGCGCAAATGCGGCGCCGGTCGCATACACGCCGAGGCGTGCCAGCGCCTGGTTCATTTCCCACACCAGCAGGAATGTGTCGTGGCCGACGGCGCCCGGGCCGCGTGCGGCCAGTGCGGGTGCGACGAACCCGTTCAGCGTGGCGGCACCGACGTGCGCCCCGAGGCTGATCGCGTAGGCGACGACGCCGGCCAGAATCCACAGCCTGTCCAGGCCACGGCGTTGCGCGAAATGGAACAGGCCGGCTGCCATGACGGCCAGCAGCACGATCATCGCTCCGTGTACGAAGTCCCCGCCATCCGCCGAGCCGTGCAGACCGGCCGGGTGATGCGACATGGCCAGCACGGTGGCGGCGGCCGCACCGCACAGACCGGCGCCGGCAACCCGGGATTGATCGAAGCGCCAGGGCGTCACTTGCTGCACGGCGTGATACCTGCGGGGATGAATGGCCGCGGGATTGTATGATGGGCGCCGATGACGCAAACCGACACATGGGCCGGAATGTCCGGCAGGCGGTCCACGTGAGGGCGGCTCCATCGCGGCCCAGGGGCCGCGCCCGGGCGGCGCTAGTCCATGCCTTCAACAGGGTTTTCCTGCAGCGCCGCGAGCGCATGCCGCGCGTTGCCGAAGTGGCGCATGATGCCGGGGTCGCCCGTTCGACGTTCTACGATCACTTCGCCGGCATGGACGACCTGCACATGCAGGCACTGTCACGGCCGTTGTCGGCGCTCGCGGACGCGATCGCCGGCCGCGGGGACGCTGCGAGCCTGGAGCAGCTCCTCCGGCACTTCTGGGAGAATCGAGATCGCGCCCGCTCGACATTCGGCGGCGAGACCCGTGCGAAGGTCGAGCGGCTGCTGGCGGGCATGGTCCTGGAGCGGCTGCCGCCATCCATGACCGCGCCCGCGCTGCCGTTGCGGCTGGCGACCGTGCAACTGGCCGGCGCGCAACTGACCTTGCTGCGCGCCTGGCTCGCCGGCGAGTCGCATTGCGCGCCGCAGGACCTCGCACGGTCCATCTGTGCGACCTCAGCTTCCATGCGCGCCGGCCTGTTCGCGGCGCGCGCGAACGGAGCGTGAGCGTGGCCTCGGAGCTCTTCGCTCAGCTCGCCACTTCCTTGCTGCTCGGACTGCTGGTCGGCCTGCAGCGCCAGCGCACGGAATCGTCAGTCGGCGGCATCCGCACGTTTCCGCTGATCGCGGCGTTCGGCACGCTCTGCGGCTGGCTCGCGATCGAGCACGGCGGCTGGATCGTCGCGGCCGGACTGGTCGCGCTGGCGGCGCTGCTGGTGGTCAGCAATTTCATGCTGGCGAAGGCCGGCGACGTGGACGCCGGGCAGACCACCGAGATTGCCGCGCTGCTGCTATACGGCATCGGCGCGTATCTCGTGGTCGGCGAGACCATGGTCGCGGTCGCGCTCGGCGGCGCCATTGCGCTCCTGCTTCACTACAAGGAGCTGCTGCACGCGTTCGCATCGAAGATCGGCGAGCGCGACGTCACCGCCATCATGCAGTTCGTGCTGGTCACGCTGGTGATCCTGCCGGTGCTGCCGGACCGGGCCTTCGGGCCCTACCAGGTCCTCAATCCGTTCCAGGTCTGGTTGATGGTCGCGTTGATCGTCGGCATCGGCCTGGCCGGTTATTTCGCCTACAAGTCGTTCGGCGCGCGCGCGGGCGCCGTGCTGGGCGGCCTGCTCGGCGGCCTGATCTCAAGCACCGCGACCACCGTGAGCTACGCGCGACGCAGTGCCGATTCGCCGGGCCACGGCGCGTTCGCGGCGCTCGTGATCGTGATCGCCGCGACCACGGTCTTCATCCGCGTGCTCACCGAGATCGCGGTCGTCGCGCCCGGGCACTTTGCCGCGCTCGCGCCGCCGATCGGCGCGATGCTCGGCGCCTGCCTGCTGATTTCCGCCTGGATGTACTGGCATACGCGCGAGCACAGGGGCGAGATGCCGGAGCAGGGAAACCCGGCCGACCTGCGAACGGCGATCATGTTCGGCCTCATGTACGCCGTCATCATCCTCGCGGTCGCCGCCACCAAGGACGAGTTCGGCGAGCGCGGGCTCTACGTCGTCGCGGTCCTTTCCGGCCTCACCGACATGGACGCGATCACGCTCTCGACCTCCCAGCTCGCGAACCAGGGCCGGCTTGATCCCGGCACCGGCTGGCGCCTGATCCTGGTTGCCTCCATGGCCAACCTCGCATTCAAGGCCGGCATGGTCGCGGTGCTGGGCAGCCGGGAATTGTTGAAGCATGTGGCGAAGCTGTTCGGGGCGGCGCTGGTCGCTGGCGCTGCGATCCTGGTCCTGTGGCCGGCTTGAGGATGCGCGCATGACCGAAATGATGGAGAGGATTTCTTCCAGGATGCGGCATTCGCAGACGCTGCGGCTGCTGACGGTCGGACTGCTCGTCATCCTGCTGCAGATCCCGGTGTCGATGATCGGCGGACAGGTGTCGGAGCGGCAGCTGCGCGGCAGCGAGGCGGTGGAGGAGGTGTCCTCCAAGTGGGGCCGGCGCCAGGTGCTGAGCGGCCCGGTGCTGGTCGTGCCCTATACGCTGCGCTCGAGCGTCACCGACGACGCGGGCCGCACCACGCACTCGACCCAGGCGCGCAATGCCTACTTCCTGCCGCAGGTGCTCGAGGTGAGCGGAAACGTGGCGACCGAGCAGCGCAGGCGCGGCATTTTCGCCGTCACCGTGTACCAGCTGACCGCCACCTTGACGGGGCGTTTCACCCGTCCGGATTTCTCCAGCCTGGGCCTGGAGCCGCACTCGATCGGCTGGGACCGCGCGCAGCTGGTGATCGGGATCTCGGATACCCGCGCGATCCAGCGCGAAACGGCCGTGACCTGGGCGGGCGTGGCGACCGACTTCCTGCCCGGCACCGCATCGTTCGACGCAGCGCCGTCGGGTATCCATGCCGTGGTCGCGTTCCCGCAGGCCACCGAGTCGGTAGACTTCACGCTGCCGCTCGAGCTGCATGGCAGCCAGGGCGTGTACTTCACGCCCTTCGGGCAGGGCACGCAGGTTGAACTGCAATCGAACTATCCGCACCCGAGCTTCCAGGGCAATTGGCTGCCGGGCGAGCGCGAGATCGGCGACGGCGGCTTCACGGCGCGATGGACGATTCCCTTCCTCGGGCGCAGTTTCCCGCAGGCCTGGACCGACCGCGACGACATGAGCGGCCCGATCGAGGGTTCACAGTTCGGCGTGAATTTCCTGGATCCCGTGGACCACTACCGCATGGCGGAACGCAGCATCAAGTATGCGAGCTTGTTCATCCTGCTGACGTTCGCGGCGCTCTGGCTGTTCGAGGTCCGCGCGGCGGTGCGCGTGCATCCGATCCAGTTCCTGATGCTGGGCGGCGCGCTCTGCCTGTTCTACCTGTTGCTGCTGGCGCTCTCGGAGCACATGGCATTCGGGCTCGCCTATGCGCTCGCGAGCGTCGCCGTGGTCGCGATGGTGGCCGCTTACGGAGTCGTGGTGCTGCGCGGCATCGGCAAGGCGTCGACCGTCGCCACGGTCGTCGCGCTACTCTATGCGTATCTCTACGTGCTGCTGGTGAACGAGGATTACGCCCTGCTGATCGGGTCCATCGGCCTGTTCGCGATCCTGGGGCTCATCATGTACGCGACGCGCAAGGTCGACTGGTACCAGGCCGGCACGAAATGAGCGCCGCGGGCGATGCGATGCGCGGCAGCTGCCTCTGCGGGTCCGTGTCGTTCGAGGTCGCCGGCCCGTTCCCGCTCCTGTACCAATGCCACTGCTCGCTGTGCCGCAAGCAGGGCGGCTCGGTCTCCAACACCGGCCTGATCGTCGCCGCCGGCAAGTTCCGCTGGCTGGCCGGGGAGAGCCTGGTCGGCAAGTGGCAGCGCGCGACCGGCTTCCGCTCCCATTTCTGCACGCGTTGCGGCGCGCCGGTGCCCAACCCGCTTCGCGACACGGGCTACGTCTGGGTGCCGAGCGGACTGCTGGACGGTGACGGCCCGCTCGAGATCGGCGCGCAACTCTACGTGGATTCGAAGGCGCCTTGGGCGAAGCTGCCGGCCGGGATGCACGAGTTCAAGACCGCGCCGGCGCTGCGTGAACTGATCGACCTGCTGCACGGCAGGCCCTCGGCGTCCTCCTGAATCCGGCCTGCCATGGCGCACGTCCTGCTCGCCTGCTCCAGCGTCTATGGCTACACCCGCCGCATCTGTGAATTCATCGAGGCGGAGCTGGAGGGCAGGGGACACCGCGCCGACGTCGTGGACCTGGCCGACGCGGGCCGCGAACTCGCGCGCTACGACGCCATCGTGATCGGCGCGAGCATCCGGCACGGCAAGCACCGGCCGGCCGTGCATGATTTCATCTCCGAGCACCGCGAGCTGCTGGCGGCCAGGCCGAGCGCGTTTTTCTCCGTGAACCTCGTGGCCCGCAAGTCGGGCAAGAACACCCCGGAGACCAATCCCTACGTCCGTAAGTTCCTGCGCCGGATTCCCTGGAAGCCGCGGCTGGTCGCCGTGTTCGCCGGGAACGTGGACTATCCGCGGTATGATGCCTTCGACCGCACGATCATCCGCGTGATCATGTGGCTGACCCGGGGGCCCACGGACCCGAAAGCCAGGATCGAATTCACCGACTGGACCGAAGTCCGGCGCTTCGCGGAACGGATCACGGCGCTGGCTCGCGGCCTGGCGGCCAAACAGGGGGACTCCGCATGAATGCATTGGCTTCCGAAATTGCGGGCGCGCCACTGTCGCTGCATCGCGCCGAGGACGAACTGCCGTTCGTTCCGTACCAGGAAGGCGTCGTCTTCCAGTTGCTGCAGGTCAACCTGGAGGCCGGGCTCTGGGTCATCCGGGTGCGGTTCGATCCGGGGGTGACCATCCAGCGCCACCGCCACACCGGCGAGGTGCTCGCATTCACCCTGAGCGGTTCCTGGCGTTACCTCGAGTATCCCGACCTGAACGCGGCGGGCTCGTATCTGTATGAGCCGGCAGGCGCCATTCACACCTTGCAGGTGCCCGCGACCAACAAGGAAGCGACCGATGTATGGTTCGCGATCCGCGGCGCGAATCTCAACCTCGACGCCGACGGCAACATCGAAGCGGTCCTTGACGCGGCCACGGTCCTGGAGATCTACCGGGGCCAGTGCCGTGAACGCGGAATGTCGGCGCCTCGGGTCATCGGCGCCTGATTCGATCGGGGCAGCGGGTGCTGTAGTGGGCTAAATCAGCCAAGCCGGCGTGGGATCTATGAGTTCGCATAATGTATATTATGACAAAGACGACCTATGCATCAATCCGGCGACGACGTGCCGCAATGTTCTTCGATGGCTGCCGGTCTCCCCTCGCTGTCGGCCCCTGGCGATCGAATCTCAGGGTGCCGTGTCGCTGATGCCGCCTGGGGTTGCCTGAAGGTGTTCCCCCAGGAATGTTTCAAGTTCCTGCAGGATGCGCAGGCGGGAAGCTGTAGTCGATATCCAGTGGTCCTCACCTTCCAGGCGCACAAAGCGAACGGGCTTGCGTGCTTCCGCCAGGGCGCGGGCCAGGGATTCGCTTTGGGTCACGGGAACGACGTCGTCGTTGGTGGCATGAAGCAAGAGGATGGGTGCGCGAATGGCGTTGACGAGTCTTCTGGGTGAGCGGGTCGCCAGGTCGTCGGCATGCAGGCGGCCGACCCGACGCTTGAACTCTCCCAGCGCGGTGGACTCTGCGCCGTAACGGTTGCTGAGGTAGGCGTACATGGCCGGCAGATCCGTGACGCCGTTGACACTTGCAGCGCAGGCGTATTGTTCGGGCGTAAGCGCAACCCCCGTCAGCGCCGCGTAACCACCGTAACTCGCCCCAACAATGCAGATACGCCGCGGATCCGCAATGCCGCGTTCGATCATGGCGTCTACACCGTCCGTGAGATCGTCCTGCATCGCCGCACCCCATTCGCGCTCCCCCGCGCGGGTGAAATCGGCACCAAAGCCCGTCGAACCACGGAACTGCGGCTGGAGCACGGCATAGCCGCGCGTGGCCATGAACTGCGCCCACCAGTCGAATCCGGAATCATCACGCGCATACGGGCCGCCGTGCGGAAAGACCACGAGCGGCAGCCTGGTTGCAGCTTCACCGGGGGGAAGCGTCAGGTAGGCCGGAATCTCGATGCCGTCGCGTGCCTTGTAGGCGGTCTCGCTGCGTGCGCCGAGTCCTACGCCGGCCAGCGCAGGATATGCGTCACCGATCGTGTCCGCCGTGCCTTTCTGGAGGTCGACCAAATAGTAGACAGGCGGACTACCCGCCCCTTCCACACGCGCGATCACGCGGCCGTAGTCTTCGGACCGGTCGTAGATGCTGAGGGTCTGACCCGCAAACGTCTTGGCGAGCGAATTCTCGATGCGTTCCAGCATCGGGTCGAACCAGCGAATCGTCCGCTCCAGGCCGCCTAGCTGCAAACCGGCGGCCACGCCGGTAAATCGGTCCCCGATCACATGCTCGACATCCACGGACTCGACCGAGATCGACGTAATCTCAGTGCCATCGAGCGGGATCCGCCACGCCTGAACGCGCGGCCCACCGCGCGAACCGACCGCAATGACGGCGCTTCCGTCGGCAGACATTGCCTCGGGACGCAGGTCGTCCGGACTGGATCCGCGGTATAGCGTCTTCCAGCCGCCCTGAGACTTTCCGAGAATCTCGAATTCCTGTCGTTGAGGATTCCATTCCGACCGTGCCGTAGGCTGGCCGCGGCCGTCCACGATCCACCGGTCGGTAAATGGCGTGCCTGAATGTATGCGTTTGCCATTGCCGGTTCGCGTGTCCACCTCAAATACCGAATACGCGATGCCGGAATCCTTGCGGCCACCTGCGATGCGCGAGCCAGTCTCCTGCCGGTACTGGGTCTCGAGAAACTCGGGGCTGGCCATGACGACCGTGTTCGGGCGGCCGGTATGCACCCGGAGCATCTCCGAACCGAGCACCCAGTCCTGGCCAGCCTGGCCGGGCAGCAAAGGTCGCGGCCCTCCGCCCATGATGTTCCAGGCAATCGTTCGGTAGTACTCGCGAAGTTCATGGGCGGTGGCACTGGCCACAAACTTCTTCTTGAGGCTGACGGTGACCAGCAGCGTCTGGTTGTCTGCCCATTCGAGTTCCCGGAGCAGGAACGATTTGTCATCGGCCGCCGGGAGAATTTGCCGAAAGTAAGTGTTCTCGGCGAGGCTGTAGACCATGATCAACGGCTCGTCCCTGGCACGATTCGCCCATGCCAGTTTCTGGCCGTCGGGAGAAAGCCTGGCCATGCTCATGGCAGGCAAATGTGCGAAGGCTTCTGCAGGAGGTGGCGCTGCGCTCGCCAACGGCGCTCCGCAGCCGAGGGCCAACGCGAGCAGGCCGGCCGTACGTACGCTGATGACTCGGACCCACTGGGTACAGCTCATCGTTTGTCCTCCCGTGCCAGGTACTCCTGCGCGAGCCGTTCGTGGTGCAGTCTGCCGTCCGGATTCAGGCATTGCGCGACCAGCATCAACGCGCCCGAAAGCTCATCCGCCTTGTGAATCGATATTTCCGCGCCCTCCTCATGGCGCCTGAATACTCGAGTCCGCCTTGGCCGCGCCGGATAGATGGTCGGCGAGGAACGACTCAAGTTTGGCGAGGACAACCTGCCGTCCCCTGGCGGTCGAAAGCCAGTGATCCTCGCCGTCGATTTCCACGTACTCGTGCGTCACCTTGTGGGCTCGCAGGGCCTCGACCATGATCTGGGCCTGCGCGATCGGGACGATCGTGTCCTCGCCGGCATGCATGACCAGGACGGCGGCGCGGATCCGGTCGGCCTGCCGCGCCGGTGAGGTATCCGCCAGCTGGTGGTCGTAACGGTGGCCGACGAGGCGCTCCCACGCATCGAGCGTGTGCGACTCCTCCCCGTAGGCGTTCTTCAGATAACCCAGCATGGCTGGAAGGTCTGCAATGCCGTTCACGCTGGCCGCGCAGCGGTACAGATCGGGGGTCAGCGTCACGCCGGCGAGCGCAGCGTAGCCGCCGTAGCTCGCTCCCACGATGCAGACCCGATCTGCGTCGGCAACGCCCCGCTCGATCATCGCCGCGACGCCATCCGTGAGATCGTCCTGCATGCCTTTTCCCCATGCGCGCGTGCCGGCTCGCGTCACGTCGGCGCCGAATCCGGTCGAGCCGCGGAACTGCGGCTGCAGCACCGCGTAGCCCCGCGTTGCCATAAACTGCGCCCACCAGTCGAATCCGGAATCGTCGCGTGAGCGCGGCCCGCCGTGCGGAAACAGGACGAGCGGCAGGCGAGACTTGCGATCCCAGCCGGGCGGCAGCGTCAGGTATGCCGGTATCTCGAGCCCGTCGCGCGCCGGATAGCTGGTCGCCTCCCGCATCCCGAGCCTGACGCGCTCAAGCTCGGGGTAGGACTCTCCGACGATGTCCGCGGTGCCTTTGTCGAGGTCGACGAAGTAATACACCGGCGGACTGCCGGCGGATTCCACGCGTGTGACGAGACGCCGGTAGTCCACGGAGCGGTTGTAGACCGCGACCTGCTTGCCCGGGAATGCGGCGTTGACCGACTGCTGCATGCGCTCCAGCTTCGGGTCGAGCCAGCGCACGGTCGGTTCGAGTCCGCCAAGCTGCAGTCCCGCGAGTGCGCCCGTGAAGCGGTCCGCGACCGCGAATTCGACGTCCTCGGCGTCTTCCGAGATGGCCGTAATCTCGCCGCCTTGCAGCGGCATGCGCCAGGCACGCACGCGCGCGCCGTCGCGAGCGCCGATGGCGACCAGGGCATCGCCCTCCGCGGTCAACATCACGGGCCGCAGCGCCTCGGGGTCACTCGATTCGTAGATCACCTTGAAGCTGCCACCGCGGCGTGCCTTGACGCGGTACTCGGCGCGCGCTGCGTCCCATTCGGTCAAGGCGACCGCGCCGCCCGCCCCGTCCACGATCCAGCTCTGTGTGAAGGGCGTTCCAGCGTGGAGTCGCCTGGCGCCGCCGGTTGCGACATCCACCTCGAAGAGCGAATGCGTCACTCCGGAGTCCTTGCGTCCGCCGACCAGCCGCGAACCGGTCTCCTGCGTATAGCCGGTCTCGAGGAAATCCCAGCTCGACATGATCACGACGCCGGGCCGCCCGGTGTGGGCCCGCAGCAGGTTCGTACGGGCGGAGTAGCGGCGAATCCTGTCGTCCATCATCAGGACGCGCGCACCACCTCCGGCCGCGTCAACCGCGATGACCCGCGAATACTCCACCATGCTGGGTCCTGACAGCCTCGTGCGGCGCGTGTCGGTCATGCTGAGCTCGATCAGGAGCGTGCGATCGTCGGACCAGCTGAGGTTGCGCATCGTGAATGGTCCGTCTGCGGGGGGCGCCGTTTCGCGCAGCACCCTGTTTTCGGCGAGACTGAACATCACGACCAGCGGGCGCCCGGAACGGTGCTCGACCCAGGCCATTTGCTGTCCGCCCGGCGACAGCCGTACGAGGCTCATGGCCGGCAGGCGGCTGAAGGCGGATGCCGGCGGCAGTGCGGCCTGCGCGCGGCCGACGACGGCCCACAGCCACACGCCCGCGAACACCGGGACGATGATCGACGCTCCCAGCCGCGATGTCATGGCGTTTCCTCCCTTGCGAGATACTCCTGCGCCAGCCGCGCCAGGTGCAGCCGCCCCTCGGGCTGCAGGAACGGCGCCACCAGCATCAGCACCTGGTATGCGCCGCGTGCCATGCCGGCGCTGGAGCCGGCGCGACGCGGATGCCGCGCCGACTCGAACGACAGCCAGTAGAGCGCGACCACCGCGATGTTATGGCTGAGCGCATCGATTTCGACGCCGGTCGCAACGAGCTGCTCGCGCTCGGCCAGCCCGAGGCAGATGCCGCGGGCGGCCTGCACCGAACGTTCGAACACGGTCGCGAGCCTCGCGCCGGCACGGCGGTCACGCGCCATGATCCCGGAGAGGTCGCGGAACAGGAACCGGTAGCGCCACAGCGCCTCGAGGATCAGGTGAAGCAGGAACCAGACGTCCTCGACGTTGTCGGCGCGCCAGCCTGGCGGCGGCAGCAAGGCGTCGAGTTCCGTCACGAACTGCTCGAGCAGCGCGGCGGACAGTTCGTCCTTCTTGCGGAAATGATAGTGCAGGTTGCCGGCGCTGATCCCGAGCTCCGCGGAGATCAGCGAGGTCGAGACGTTCGGCTCGCCCTGCTCGTTGTAGAGCGCGAGCGTGACGTCGAGGATGCGTTGGCGGGTGCGTCGTCCGGGAGCGGACTTGGGGCTCTGCGGCATGGCGCTGGTGCACGATGGGTGACCCCATCGTACACCAGCCCCGCAGCCTCACTCAGGCGGCGCGACGGGAGGCGCGGCGCGGCGTCTTGCGGGCCTTGCGCGCGTCGACGCGGGCGGCGAGCGCCTCCACGCGGCGCGACAGCGCATTCACGTCCTTCGCGGTCGGCAGGCCGATGCGGTGGATCACGCGGGCGACGCCCTGCTGGACTGCCTGCTCGATCGTCGTGAGACGCTCGTCAGCGGCGCCGGCGAGGTTCTCGACCACGCCCTCCGCCTTGTTGCGGCCGCGGGCGGTGAACTTCTGGCCCTGCTCGAGCGCCGCACCGAGGACCTTGCCTGCCTCGTGGCGGGTCGTTTCGAAGGCGCTCTTGTGCGCATTCCAGACCGTGCGGGCAGACCGGCGGGCGGCCTTGCCAAGATCGGTGTGGGCCATGTTGCCCAGAAACTCGTTGATGTTCTCGATCATTGCGGACTCCTTGCGATCATTCGGTCATCCCGATGGCGCAAGTATCCGGATCGCCCCTAGGGAGTGCACCCTAGCCTCCGAGCCCCCCGAACCAGCGCGCGATCGCAGCCCGCTGCTGCGCCGAGGGGACTGCCCCGGAAGCCGCCTCCAGGTTTTCCGCCGCATGGCGCGGATTGCGGGTGGCGGCCAGGACCACCGTGACCGCCGGGTCCGCCAGCACCCACTTGATGAAGAGCTGTGCGGCCGTGCGGCATCCCAGTTCATCAGCGACCGGCGGCAGCGGCTTGCCCCTGGCGCGACTGATCATGGAGCCCGTGGTAAAGGGCCGGTTCACCAGCACCGCAACGCCGAGGTCGCGCGCCAGCGGCAGCAGGCGCGCGCCGGCTTCCGGTTCCGCCAGCGAGTAATTGATCTGCAGGAAGTCCGGCCGCTCGCGCCGGAGCACGCGCTCGAGCTCTGCGTGCGCGCTCTGCGTGTAATGCGTGACGCCGACGTGGCGCACGCTCCCCTGCTCCCGCGCCGCGCGCAAGGTCGCGAGATGCGTGTCGAGGTCGAGCAGGTTATGGACCTGCACGAGATCGAGGACTTTCGCGCGCATGAGCCGGTGCGATTCGGCGAGTTGCGCCTTGCCCGCTTCCCGGCCGCTGGTCCAGATCTTGGTGGCGAGAAAGGCCCCGGGCGGCGGCCGGATGTGCGCGAGGATGTCGCCGATGCGCTCCTCGGAGCGGCCGTACATCGGAGAACTGTCGATCAACCGGCCGCCCGAATCGAGGAAGCTGCGCACCGCGCTTGCAGCGGCGTCGAATTCCGCGCCCGAGGCCGGCACGTCCAGCACCTGCCAGGTGCCGAGGCCGATCACCGGAATCCGCTCGCCGGTGGACGGGATGGCGCGCCGCAGCGGGTCAGTCCTGGCCAGCGCCGCGCCCGGGACCGTCAGGGCGGCGCCGGCCAAGGCGATGAGGTCGCGTCGCGTGAGCGTGTGCATCGGCCATTGGACCGCCCGGTCCTCAGGAAGTGCCGGCACGGCGGCGCTCGAAACTGCGCCCGAGGCCCCAGGACACCGCGATCGAGGCAATCATGCCGGCGCCGCAGATCAGCGAGAAGCCGAACAGCCCGACACCCAGCGACTGGAGGCCGACGTGCAGCCAGACCCCGACCACGTCGCTGCCGCGCTGCATCACCGTATCGATGAAGTTCTTCGCCTTGTACTTGGTCTCGACGTCCACGATCGTGTACAGCACGTCGCGGCTCGGCTTGGCGATGCCGAACTCCCCTGCCCTGCGGATCACCTGCCCGCCGGCGAGCACCGCCAGAATCGGCATGGCGGCCATGAACGCAAACGACAGCGCGGCGAAAGAGACCAGCGCCGCGATCGGGATCACGACCAATGCGCCCGCGAGCGTGATCGAGCGGATCAGCCAGGCCACGACGAAACCCTGGAACACCCAGGCCAGGACGTTCACCGCGGTATCGAGGCGCGCGAAGAACTGGGTGCGGCTCTCGAGGTCCGGGTAGGTCTCGCCGACCAGTTGCAGGAGTTCCTGGTACATGAAGGCGCCGGCGATCGAGCCGATGCCGATGATGGCGAAGATCCCGAGCAGGTAGGGCGAGCGCGCGACCAGCATGGCCCCGGCCATCATGCGGCCGCCGATGCGGGCCTCGGGATCCTCCGGCGGCAGCACGAAATGGCCGTGGCGCCGCTCCGCCCAGCGTGCGAGGGCGCGTATGCAGGGCAGCGTGCCGAGCAGCAGCAGCATGGCCAGGAACACGACCGCGTCCACGCCGATCCAGGGCACCAGCAGCTGCATCAGCGAAGGCCCGACGATGGCGCCGGCGCCGCCGCCGGCGGTGATCGGGCCGAACAGCCGCTTGGCCTCGTCGTGCCGGAACACGTCGGCCATGAAGCTCCAGAACACCGACACCACGAACATGTTGAAGACCGAGAGCCAGACGAAGAACGAGGCGGCGACCCAGAATGACTCCGGGATCGACTTGAACAGCAGGTAGTAGACCAGCAGGTTGGAGGCGAAGAATCCGTAGGTGACCGGCAGCAGCAGCTGCTTGCGCACGCGCGACACCAGCATGCCGAAAAACGGCGTCAGCACCAGCATGGAGACGAAGGTCGCGATGTAGAGCCAGCGCTGGTTCTCGACGCCCGCCGTGATCGCCATCGCGTCGCGCAGCGGGCGCAGCAGGTAGTACGCGCACAGCAACATGAAGAAGAAGCCGAAGGCCAGGCCGACGGCCGATTCCTCGCCGGGCTTCGCCCGCAGGATGCCGCGCACCAGCCAGTCCAGGGACTTGCGCATCGTGGCCTCAGCCGGGGCGCGTCGAGCCGGCGAGATGTGGTCGCTGGCCCTCCGCGTCCTTGAGCACGAACACATGGCGCCCGTCGCGCGGCCAGTGCTCGAGCCGCGCGGTGGATGGCAGGAACAGCGGCAGCTTGAATTCGACGTGCACGCGCACCGGCGGCGCCAGGGGCCGCGGTCCGAGCGCCGCCAGCGAGCGGGCCATGGACCACATGCCGTGAGCCACGGCGCGCTCGAAGCCAAACAGCCTGGCGCCGCGGTCGCCGAGGTGGATCGGGTTCAGGTCGCCGGAGAGCCAGCCGTAGCGGCGGCCCACCGAGCGCGAGGCCCGGATCTGGGCGACGGCCGGCGCATCGGACGCCTGCGGCTTCTCGTAGCGCAAGGTCTGGCGCGCGCTGCGGGCCGCCTGCCCGCGGCCGGCGGCGCGGCGCGCGAGCAATGTGGACCTTTCGTGCCAGGCGACGCCCGCGGCATCGTCGAACTCCGTGTAGAGGTCGAACTCGTGGCCGCGGTCCCCGTCCCGATGGCCCTCGATCCAGCTGCGGATGCGGTACTTGCCATGCGCAGGCATCGGACGCGCCTGGTGGATCTCGTTGGCGACGTGGACCAGCCCCATGAGCCGCACGATGAATCTTGGATGCGTGAGGAGCGCGACGTGAATCGGCATCGCGAGCACGTGCGGATAGGTGACGGGCAGCTCGTCGCTGACCGCAAAACCACAGACCTCGCAGTAGCGCGCGAGGTGGCCGGGGCGCGCGCGTACGGCCTCGACCGTGCCTTCCAGGCGCGGCACCGACCGGCCCTCGGGAACGAGCGCCGCGCGCCTGCCGAATACGGCCCGCGGGAAGTAGCGGTACGTGGAGGGCAGGCGCTGGAAGCGGTAGCTGACGGCGGCAGGCCGGCCCATGGCACTCCTCCGGCCGCAGTATTACGGAACGATCCGGTCGATAGTCACCGTCACCGGACTGGCCGAGGCGAAATCATAGCCGACCTCCCCGTAGAGGTCGCCGCTGGCCGCCACCGGGCCGCCCTGGCGCGAGATGCGGGCGACCAGGCGCAGCGGCCCGGCCGCCGCCAGCGACGTGCCGGGCAGCATGGCGTTCGCGTCCGTCATCGCCACGGCGACCGGCCACGAGCCCACGGCGCGGCGCACCACCGCCAGCGGCGGTCCGCCCTCGTTGCCGCGCGCAATCACGAACAGCGTGGAGCCCGGCGGCACCTGCCCCGCGAGTGCCGGCGCGATCGCAATGGTGAGGTTGGCGCCGCTGGCCTGTCGCGGCGCGACGGCGGCGACGGTCGCCGGCGAACCGCCCTGCGCCCGCTCGATCTCGGCCAGCCGTTCGGCCACGACCTGGCGCAAGTCCGGCGGCAGGTCGTGATTCTGCAGTTCGACCCAGCGTTGCTGCGCGAGCGCAAGGTCGCCGCGACGGAAGGCGATGATGCCGCCGTACCACAGCGCGCGCGCATTGTCCGGATCGAGCTCGAGCGCCCGCTCGAACAACGGCACCGCCTGGCCGTCGATCTCCCGCTCGTCGTTCAGAATCAGGGATTCCCCGAAGCCGGCAACCGCCTCCGCATCCTGGCCCTTGCTGCGCGTATAGGCCTCGCCGAAGGCCGTCCTGGCGAGCGGGTAGTCGCCGACGACGGCCGCCGAGCGCCCCAGCAGCTTCCAGCCCTCGATGTCGTCCGGCTGGCGCGACAGGCGACTCTGCAGCTGCTCGATCATCTGGCGGAGATCGGCGGCGGAGGCCTGCGTGGCGTGATCCGCCGGCTCCCAAGACCAGTTGCTGGCCCAGAAATAGATGCCAAAGGCAGCGAGCGGCAGCCACGACGCCACCAAGGTGGCCGCGATGCCGGCGCGTGGCGGCGCTGGCGCATCGCCCTCGGCGTGCGGCCGCAGCAGCGGCCAGGCGAGCAGCACGGCCGCCGCGATCGCGAGCAGCGCCGCGATGACGATGAACGCGGTCACGGTTCGTCCGGCTCCTCGTCGAGCGCTGCGGGATTCGCCTTCGCCGCGCGCGCACGGCGCAGCACGACCATGCCGGTCACGCCGATTCCACCCAGCAGCAGCAATGCCGGCGCGAGCCACAACAGCCAGGTGCGCGGGGCCATGGGCGGTTCGTAGAGCACGAAGTCGCCGTAGCGCTCGGTCATGAATGCGCGGATCTCGTCGTCGCCGCGGCCCGACTCGATCATGTCGCGCACTTCGCGGCGCAGGTCGGAGGCGAGCGTCGCGTTCGAGTCGGCGATGCTCTGGTTCTGGCAGACGAGGCAGCGCAGCTCGCGGATCAGCCGCTCGTAGCGCTGCTGTTGCGCCGGGTCGTCGAAGGCCTGGCCGGTGTCGATGGCGCTCGCCGGCAGCGCGATCAGCGCGGCGACCAGGATGGCGGCCAGGCGGGCCATCAGCCCTGCCCTCCCGGTGGCGGCAGGTGCGGAACGAAGTCCCGCTCCCAGACCTCCCGCGTCATCGGGCCGATCCGCTTCTGCAGGACCTTGCCGTCGGCGCCGATCAGGAAGGTCTCGGGCGCGCCGTACACGCCCCAGTCGATTGCCGTGCGCCCGTCCGGGTCGAATGCCACGGACACGTACGGGTTGCCGAGCTGCTCGAGCCAGCGCAGCGCGAGATTGCGGTCGTCGCGCCAGTTGAGGCCCATCATCGGCACGCGGTTCTCGCGCGCGATCGCGAGCAGCAATTCGTGTTCCTCGCGGCAACCGGCGCACCAGGTGGCCCAAACATTGAGCAGCCATGCCCGGCCCGCAAAATCCGCCGAGCCGACGCGCCAGCCGGGATCGCCCAGCGACTCGTTGGAGAATGCGGGAGCGGGCCTGCCGATCAGGGGCGAACGGATCTCGCCGGGATCCTGTCGCAGCCCCACGATGAAGAAGCCCACCAGCGCCGCGAAGGCGACCGCCGGCAGCAGGAAGCGCAGCCGCGGCGTCATCCGGACGCATCCGCCGCCGTGACGGCGGCCGGTTCCCGCGCGTCGGCCCGGCGCCGGTAGCGGCGGTCGAGCGCCGCGATGCCGCCGCCGAGCGCGATCAGCAGCGCCCCGAGCCAGATGTAGCGGATCAGCGGCTTGTACTGGATGCGCAGGCTCCAGCGCCCCTGGCCGAGGTCCTCGCCGAGCGCGGCGAACAGATCGCGTGCGGCGCCCACCTCGATGCCGGCCTCGGTCATCGGGTTGCCGCCGGAGTTGTAGAGCCGCTTCTGCGGCTTGAGCGTCGTAACCGGCCGGCCGTCCCTCGACACCAGCACGTCCGCCTCGACGCCGACGAAGTTAGGCCCGCGGACGTCGCGCATCGCCGCCAGGCGGAAGTCGTAGCCGGCGATCGTGGCGGCATCGCCGATGCCGAGCGCCACGTCCTTCTCGATCTTGAAGGACTGCACGCCGGTGATGCCCAGCGTCGCGAGGCCGAGGCCGAAGTGCGCGATCACCATGCCGAGCACGGCGCCCGGCAGCGGCTGGCGCATGCGCAGCCTCTGGAACAGTTCCAGCAGCGCCGAGCCCATGACCCAGAGCGCGAGCGCGAAGCCGATCGTGGTGAGCGGGCGTACCGCGCCGTACACGGCGGCGCCGGTCACGACCGCGACCGCGGCCGCGCCCGCCGCGACCCAGGAGAGCCGCTTCCGTTTCGTATGGAGCAGTCCCCGCTTCCAGGCGGCATGCATGCCGACGCCCAGCAGCGCCAGCAGCGGCAGCATCGGCACCAGGAATACGATCTCGAAGTACGGCGGGCCGACCGAGATCTTGCCGAGCTCGAGCGCGTCCATGAACAGCGGGTACAGCGTGCCCAGCAGGATCAGGCCGAGCGCCGCGACCAGCAGCGCGTTGTTGAAGAGCAGGAAACTCTCGCGCGACGTGATCTCGAAGCCGGCCGCCGACTTGAGCGAGGGCGCGCGCCAGGCGTAGAGCAGCAGCGCGCCGCCGATCACCGCCGTCAGGAAGCCGAGGATGAAGATGCCGCGCGCGGGATCGGTCGCGAAAGCGTGCACGGAGATCAGCACGCCGGAACGCACCAGGAAGGTGCCGAGCAGCGACAGCGAGAAGGCCGAGACCGCGAGCAGCAGCGTCCAGCTCTTGAACAGCCCGCGCTTCTCGGTCACCGCGAGCGAGTGGATCAGCGCGGTGCCCGCCAGCCAGGGCATGAACGACGCGTTCTCGACCGGATCCCAGAACCACCAACCGCCCCAGCCCAGTTCGTAGTAGGCCCACCAGCTGCCGAGCGCGATGCCCACGGTCAGGAACATCCACGCCGCCAGCGTCCATGGCCGGGTCCACCGCGCCCAGGCCGCGTCGAGGCGGCCCTCGACCAGGGTGGCGCAGGCGAACGCGAAGGCGACCGCGAAGCCGACGTAGCCCAGATAGAGGATCGGCGGGTGCACCGCGAGCGCGAAATCCTGCAGCAACGGGTTGAGGTCGTTGCCGTCGGCCGCGGCCGGCACCAGGCGCTCGAAGGGATTCGAGGTCGCGATCATGAACAGCAGGAAGCCGATGCTGATCAGGCCGAGGATGCCGATCACGCGGCTGCGGAACGGCGCATCGAGGCTGCCCGAGGCCGCCGTGACCGCCACCGACCACCCTGCGAGACTGAGCGCCCACAGCAGCAGCGAACCCTCGTGGCCGCCCCAGACCGCGGCGACGCGATAGAACGTGGGCAACTCGGAGTTCGAGTTGGTCGCGACGTACAAGACCGAGAAGTCCTTCTGCACGAAGGCCCAGGTGAGCGCGCCGAAGGCGAGCGCGGTGAACACGAACTGGCCGACGACCGCCGAACGGCCCGCGGCCATCCAGCCGGAGTGGCGCCGGGCCGCCCCGAGCAGTCCGAAGGCGGCCTGCGAGATCGCGAGCAGCAGCGCGAGGATCAGCGCGAAATGCCCGAGTTCGGGGATCATCCGGCCGGCTCCGCGGGCGCGGGCTGGTGCAGGGATTCCGCGACTTCCGGGGGCATGTAGTTCTCGTCGTGCTTGGCGAGCACCTCGTCGGCGACGAAGTCGCCGGATCCGGTCAGCCGGCCATGCGCGATGACGCCCTGCCCTTCGCGGAACAGGTCCGGCAGCAGGCCCGCGTAGCGTACCGGGATGGATTCCTTGAAGTCGGTGACCACGAAGCGCACCTCGAGCGACCCCTGGTCGCGCTGCACGCTGCCCTGCGACACCAGTCCGCCGATCCGGAACGTGCGGCCGGTGGGCGCCTCGCCCGCCGCCACCTGCGTCGGGTTGTAGAAATAGAGCAGGTTGTCCTCGAACGCGAGCATCGCGAGCGTGGTGGCCAGGCCGACCCCCGCCACGATCGCAAGCACCGCGAACAACCGCCTGCGCCGCGGGGTCATGCGCGCTCTCCGGCGCCGGCGCGCCGCGCGGCGTCCCGGCGTGCCGCGGCGTGCAGCCGGCGCGCAGCCACGGCATTCCAGACCAAGGCGAACAGCACCAGCCCGTAGCTCGGCCAGACGAAGGCCGCGTAGCCGCCCATCGCGAAGAAACCGCCGAGGTTCATGAAACCAGTTCCTCCCGGAGCCAGGCCGCGTCGCGCTCGCGCCGCAGGATTTCCGCGCGCAGGCGCACCAGCACCACGGCGACATGATAAAGGGTGAACGCCAGCAACATGGTGAGCAGCGGCCACAGCATGTCGCCGGTGATCGACGGCTTGCCGATCTTGGTGATCGTCGAGCCCTGGTGCAGCGTGTTCCACCAGAACACAGAGTAATGGATGATCGGAAGGTTCACGACGCCGACGACCGCGAGCACCGCGCTGGCGCGGTCGGCGCGGTCGCGGTCGTCGAACGAGCCGCGCAACGCCATGTAGCCGAGGTACAGGAACAGCAGGATCAACTCCGAGGTCAGGCGCGCGTCCCAGACCCACCAGGCGCCCCACATGGGCTTGCCCCAGAGCGAGCCTGTCGCGAGCGCGGCGAATGTGAACCAGGCGCCGATGGGCGCCGAGGCGGCGGCCATGGCGTGCGCGAGCTTGATGCGCCAGATCAGGCCGATCGCGGCGGCGACGGCCAGGGTCGCGTACACGAACATGGACATCCACGCGGAAGGCGCGTGGACGTACAGGATCCGGAAGCCGTCGCCCTGCTGGTAATCGGGTGGTGCGAGCACCAGGCCGCCATAGAGACCGACCACGATCAGCAGGAAGGCCGGCCACCCGAACCACGGCGCCAGCCGCCCCGCGATGCGGTAGGCGTGCGGTGGAGACGCGAGCTTGTGCAGCCAGGTCCAGGTCATGTGCTCACTCCGCGCTGATCCGCAGCGCCGCCGCGGTCGCAAGCGGCGCGAGCGTCACCGTCAGCACCAGCATCGAGGCCAGCAGCAGCAGCGGTCCGCTCGCGGCCTCGCCGTGGATCGCCATGTCGATCGCCCGCGCCCCGAAGATCAGTGCCGGCATGGCGAGCGGCAGCACCAGCAGCGACAGCAACATGCTGCCACGGCGCAAGCCCAGTGTCAGCGCGGCCCCGATGGCCCCCAGTGCGCTCAGGATGCCGGTGCCGAGCGCGAGCGACAGCACGACGGTGAGCAGAGCCGCGGCGGGCACGCCCAGGCTGACGGCCATCAGCGGTGAGACCAGCACCAGCGGCAGGCCGCTGGCGGTCCAGTGCGCGGCGCCCTTGGCGAGCGCGAGCAGCGCAAGCGGCTGGCCCGACAGCAGCATCTGCTCGAGCGTGCCGTCCGCGTGGTCGGCGCGGAACAGGAACTCGAGTCCGAGCAGCGCCGCCAGCAGCGCCGCGACCCACAACACGCCGCCCGCCAGTTCGCGCAGTTCGCCGAGCTCGGGGCTGAGCGCCAGCGGAAAGAGGGTCGTGACCATCGCGAAGAAGACCACGGGCTGCGCGACCTGGTCCCAGTGCCTGAACGCGAGCAGCAGGTCGCGCCGGTACATCAGCAGCATCGCGCTGGCGGCCGTCCTGCGCGGCATCAGGCGAGCTCCACGCGCCGGGCGGGATGGCCCGGGATGACGGGCGGCTGGTGGGACGCGATCAGCGCGGCGCCACCGGCATCCAGGTGCCCTGCGACGACGCCCGCGAGCATCTGCACGCCGTCGGCATCGAGATTGGTGAACGGCTCGTCGAGTAGCCAGATGCTGGCCCGGGAGAGGATCACGCGCGCCATCGCCAGCCTGCGCCGCTGGCCGGCGGAAAGTGAACGCGCGGCTTGTTCGCGCGCGCCGGCAAGGCCGACCTGCGCCAGCACCCTGTCGATGTCGCCGGCTTCGAGCCTGCGCCGCAGCCCGCATTCGAAAGCGAGATTCTCGCAGGCCGTGAAGTCGGGCTTGAGCCCGTCGCTGTGGCCCAGATAGCTGATCGTGGCCGCGTACCCGTCGCGATCCGCGGCGATCGGTTGCCCCCGCCAGCTCACGCCGCCCTCCTCCGGCGTCAGCAATCCTGCCAGCACCCGCAACAGCGTGGTCTTACCGGATCCGTTCGGACCGGCGAGGTGCACGCAATCGCCGGAGGCGGCCTCGACCGACAGCCCCCGCAACACGTGGCGCTCGCCGCGCCACAGCTGCAGGTCTCGCGCGGAGATCCCGTGAAAGCCGTGCGCCTGCAATGTCAGCGCCGCCGCGTCGCAACCACGACCTGGTACAAGCCGGCAAACCGCGTGCGCTGCTCCCACGTGAAATCCCGCGCTGAGTCGGCGAACTCCACGATCGAGCGGGAGACCAGGCCGTTGGCGTAGGGCTCCAGGAAGCGGAAGATCACCGCCATCACCGGTCGCAGCGGATGCCAGCGCGCCGGCCGGTGGTAATCGACGAAAACGACCTTGCCACCGGGCCGGACCGAGTCCAGCAGCGCGTTGACGATGCGGCGCTTCTGCAGGTCGGGCACTTCATGCAGCAGGAAGAAGCAGCAGACGCCGTCGTAATCGTGCGCGCCCCGGACCGTGGCATCCGCGACGCGCACCCTGACATTGGCGCGGCCTGCCAGCTTGCGCTGACAGTGCGCCACCTGCAGCGGCGCGATGTCGATGACGTCGAGGAAGCCCTGGTCGCCGACCTTGTCCGCCAGCCGGCTCGAGAGGTTGCCGTACACGCTCGCGGCCTGCAGCACTCGGTCGCCACCGGCGAATTCGCCGCAGGCCTCCCGGACCAGGCGGCGGTAGTTGCCCCACAGGATGGCATTGACGACCAGGTGGCGATCGAGCAGCCGCAGGCTGCGCGGCCGCAGGTAAGCCCACGAATAAGTTTCGACCAGGTAATCCGGCAGGGCGACGGCCGCATCCTGCTCTGCCGCGGGCTGTTCAGGCGGCACGATGATGGGTCTGGCGGGAAGCATTCGCGGATCCAGCTCCTGATGCGCGCTGCCGGGGCGGCTCATGACCGGATCGTGACTATACGTGGTGCAAGCATGCAATGTGCAAGGGTACAATGATTGCGGTTAACCACAATTGCGGTTTACCCCAGTAACCGCCGATCCTCCCGCCGCTGGCGGCCATCATCAGTGCGAACAGGAGTGTGAAATGAACTGGGCATCACGGATTATCCTCGGGACGTCGGTCGCGTTTCTGGCCGCCTTGCCGGCCGCCGCCAGCGATGGCAAGGCGGTCTGGGACAAAAGCTGCGCCGGCTGCCACGCCATGATGGCGCCCAAGACAGGCGACAAGGCGGCATGGGCTCCATTCGTGAAGATGGGGGCCGAGCAAGTGGCGGCCGTCGTCATGAAGGGCAAGGGCATGATGCCCCCGAAGGGTAACGCGGCGAATGAGGCGGACGTCAAGGCCGCCGTCGAGTACATCCTCGGCCAGATGAAGTGATCGACGTCCCGACGCATTGATCGCCCGGCACGGCTGCCGGGCCGGGAGGACCGCCAATGTTCAGGCGCATCGATGTCCGTGGAGCGATGCTCCCCGTCCTGTTCTTGCTCGCCGCATGTTCACCCCGCGACGTCAGCTACTCCGCCGACGTGCGCCCGATCCTCGAGAAATACTGCCTCGATTGCCACGTGCCGGGCGGCACCGGCCACGCCGCCAGCGGCTTCGACATGAGCAGTTACGAGCTGCTGATGAAGGGCGGGAATTTCGGTCCCTTCGTGATCCCCGGCGACCCGCTGACCAGCACCCTCAACATGCTGGTCGAGGGCCGCGCGGATCCGTCCATCCGCATGCCCCACGGCCGCGGGCCGCTGACCGAGGGCGAGATCGAGACCCTGAAGGTCTGGGTGCAGGAAGGCGCCAAGAACAACTGAAGCTGCACACGGACCACAGCTTGACGATGCGACCACGGATCTCTGGTGCGGCCGCGTGGGCGATTGCGGCCATCCTCGGTCTTGCCATCTCCCCTGCCACCGCGGCGGCCGAGGGCGCCGACAATTCGCTCTGTCTCGCCTGCCACGGCATGGAGGGATTCGCCATGCCGGGTGCCGACGGGCAACCCCGCTCCCTGCACGTGGTCCCCGACAAGTTCGGGACCAGCGTGCACGGCCAACAGTCCTGCGTCGGCTGCCACAAGGACATCACCGGAATTCCGCACGAGCTGGGCGGGCGCATCAAGGTCGGCTGCGTGCAATGCCACGAGGACCTCTGGGCCGATGCGCAGCGGGAGAGCCGGACCGACCAATCGGCTCGGCTCGGCCACGTGAAGGCGCAGATCGACCGCTACATGCATTCGGTCCATGCCCGGCCCAACCGGGAGGACCAGTCGCGCACGAATGCCACCTGTTACGACTGCCACGACGCCCACTACGTCTATCCGGCCGGCAGCGAGGTGCGCGCCGAGTGGCGCCTCGACATTCCAAACACCTGCGGCAAGTGCCACGCCGGGCAGTTGCAGGCCTATGCGCAGTCCGTGCACGGCCGGGAGGTCCTGCAGAACGCGAATCCGGCGGCGGCGATCTGTTCCGACTGCCACACCACCCACGACGTCGAGAGCCCGGCCATGGACTCGACGCGACTCGCAATCACCCGCAACTGCGGCAACTGCCACGAAGACAGCCTGAGGTCCTATACCCGGACTTACCATGGAAAGGTCAACGTGCTGGGCTACGCTCACACGGCCAAGTGCTTCGATTGCCATGGCAGCCACGGGATCCTGCGCGTCAGCGACCCGGCGTCCAGGGTTCACCCGGACAACCGGCTGGAGACCTGCCGCAGCTGTCACGAGGGCGCGACCCCCGGTTTCGTCACCTTCGAGCCGCATGCCACGACCGACGATTACGAGCGCTATCCCTACATGTGGATCGCGTCGAAGTTCATGGCGGCACTGATCATCGGCGTGTTCCTGTTCTTCTGGACGCATTCGGCCCTGTGGTTCTACCGCGAATACAAGGACCGCCAGGCGCGCAGAACGCGGCCGCACGTGCAGACGGCGGAACTGCCGCAGTTCGAGGGCAAGCAGATCCGCCGGTTCGGGCTCGGCTGGCGCCTGGTCCACCTGTTCTTCGCGCTGGCGCTGATGATCCTGTCGCTGACCGGAATGGCCGCGTTCTACGCGGAGACGGCCTGGGCCGCGGCGGTGATGAAGGCGCTGGGCGGGCCGCAGGTCGCGGCGATCATCCACCGCGTGGCCGCGGTCGTGATCCTCTCGCTGTTCGTCGGCCACGTGATCTATTTCGCCGCGCATTTCGCCCCGCGGTGGCGGACCTTCAACTGGTTTGGGCACACCTCCCTCGTGCCGAGCCTGCAGGATCTTCGCGACATCGTTGCCATGTTCAGGTGGTTCTTCGGCAAGGCGCCGCGGCCGGTGTTCGGGCGCTGGACCTACTGGGAGCGCTTCGACTACTGGGCGCCGTTCTGGGGCCTAACGATCGTCGGCGGCAGCGGCCTGATGCTGTGGTTCAAGGAGTGGACCGCATCGTTCCTGCCGGGCTGGGTCTTCAACATCGCCACGCTCGCCCACGGTGAAGAAGCATTCCTCGCGATCCTGTTCCTGTTCACGGTACATTTCTTCAACAACCACTTCCGGCCGGACAAGCTGCCGCCACCCGACGTCGTGATGTTCACCGGCTCCATGCCGCTCGAGGATTTCCGGCGCGAGCACCAGCTCGAATACGACGAGCTGGTCGCGGCGGGGCAGCTCGAGAAGTACCTGGTGGACGTCCCGTCCCGAGGCATGACGCTCGGCTCGAGGATCCTGGGCATCGTGCTGCTGGCTTTCGGCCTGACCTTGCTGGCGCTGGTGCTGGCGGGCTTCCTGGGCAGCCTGGGCGGCCCGTGAGGGAGTAATATCCTCACGGGCAAGGAGAGGTTTCGGATGAAACGACTCTTGCTGGCTGTGGTCCTTTCGGTGGCGCTGGTCGGGTGCTCGGAGCGGACGGGCTCGCCGTCGGCGCCGGACGCGCGGCCCGCCGACCTCGACTCCGGCAAGGCCCTTGCGGAACGCGACTGCAAGGGTTGCCACGGGCTGGACGGCAAGGGCGCGGCACCCGGCATTCCCCACCTCGCCGCCCAGGACGGGCGCTACCTGCATGCTTCCATCCAGGCCTACCTCGAGGGCCGGCGCACCCATGCGGCGCTGCGCGACATGATCAGCGGCATGAGCGAGGCGGACGTCCACAATGTCGTCGCGTATTACTCCGGCCTGCCGCCGATCCAGGGCGCCCCGGATGCGGCGGCGCCGCGCTTCCTCGCCTACGAGCACGGCAAGGCGCTGGCCGCCGACTGTGCGCGGTGCCACGGCGCGGATGGCAACACCACCACGCCGGGTATGCCGTCACTGGCCGGGCAGCAGCCGCATTACCTCGTCGTCGCGGTCCACGAATACCTGAACGGCGTGCGCAGTACGGATCCGATGCATGCCCTGTTGCGCCGGATGAACAAGCTGGACGTCGAGAGCGTGGCGCTGTACTTCGCGTCCCAGGTCCCGGCCGGGCGCGCGGCACCGTCTTTCGGTGACGCGGCGGCGGGTGAGCCGCTGACCGCGGTCTGCGGAGGCTGCCATGGTTCGCACGGGGTGAGCACCGATGCCGCGACGCCGAATCTGGCGGGCCAGGATGCTCAGTATCTGGTGAACGCGATCAAGGCCTACCGCAAGACCCGCCGGCATGCGGATATGGAAGCCTACGTGAGCGACCTCAGCCAGCAGGACATCGAGAATATCGCGGCCTTCTACTCGGTGCAGAAATCGCGGCCGGCGGAGAAAGGCGAGACGCTGGTCCAGGACCTGATCGACAAATGCGACCGCTGCCACGGCCCTGGAATCGAGAACGCGGCCGTGGCCACGCCGAAGATCAGCGGGCAGGACCGCGACTACCTCATCATGGCGCTGCGGGCGTATCGCGACAACCGGCGCGAAAGCTCGACCATGCACACCATGAGCCTGCCTTACAGCGATTCGGTCATCGAGAGCGTCGCTTCCTTCTACGCGAGCCAGCCCGCCCGGTAGGCACTCAGCCGACGCCGTGCCGGTCGGCGGCCTCCCGCTGCGCCACCTTCGCAGGGGCCGGCGAAATCCACATCTGGTACATGGACACGACCCACATGAAGGCGAAGCACAGGCCCATGGTTCCGCCTGCGATCATCACCACCCAAGCGAACGGGTGATACAACTTGGTGAAATACCATGAACTGACGTCGGTCATGACCGCGACGAACGGCAGCGTGATGACCACGACCTTGAACCACACCGGTCGCACGTAGGCGTGGCTGAAGATCAGGCCCAGGATGAAGAAGATGAAGCTGATCCCGAACAGGTGGATGTGCGATACGCGCACCAGCGTGAAGATGTCCGCGCCCGTGTCCTGCTCGGTGACCTTCATGACGTTGTCGAAGCTGGCCAGGTTCGAAAGGTGCGGATTGCTGCCGTCGTGGCAGCCCATGCACCGCTCGTCCAGGATTGCGCGGATCTCCACCTCGTAACCCTCGCGATCCGCGCCCTTCTGCACCCACCCGACGATCTGGTTCAGTTCGTCCTGGGGCAGCATCGTGGACATCGGCCCGCGCAGCGCCGATTCGAGGCGCGAGGCCTCGCCGCTGCCGGTATAGGCGATCACGAGGTCCTGGTACGACAGCGAACCGGGATCCCCGTCCCGTCCGGAATAGGTGTGGAACAGGTACACGAGGGCGAACAGGTAGCCGAGGCCCAGGATGATCAGCACGGCCGTATAGAGCGCGCGCAGGCTGTAAGGCAGTTCCGAATAGTGGCGGTAGTGTCGATGCAGCGGTGCATCAGTCATCGTCAGTACCCTTCGGTGCAGCAGTTCGGGCCAGCCAGCATGGCACCGGGCTCATTTCTTTACCGGCAACACCACGTACATGACGGCGCGCGGCGTCTGGCGCGAATAATGCGCCGCGAGATCCTTGATGTTCTCGGGTGTCAGTACCTTGGACATTGCGGCCATCGCCTCGCTCCTGCGCGTGCCGGTTCGATAGGCTTCCAGCACCAATTCGAGGTACTCCACACGTTGTGCCGCCAGCGCCGGCATCCGTGGATCCGTGCTGTTGCCGTTGACGCCGTGGCAGCGGTCGCAGCGTTGTGCCCACTCGGCCATGCTCACGGTCTTACTCGTCTTCGGTAGTTGCGGCTGGAGGCTGGCGTAATAGGCAGCCAGGTCCTTCGCGGCGGCTTCGCTGATGGAAGCCGCCGGTCCCTTCATCATCGGATCGGCGCGCGATCCGTCCTTGTAGGCGCGCATGGCGGCCACGAAGTACTGCGCGTCCTGGCCGGCGAGACCCGGCGCCGCATCCGTGCCTTCTCCGGCCTCGCCATGGCAGGCGGCGCACGCGGCCGCGGCGGCCTTGCCGGCTGCCCGGTTCCCTGGCGCCGGAGTCTGCGCCTTTCCAGGCTTCTGCGAGGCGTAGAAGCTCGCCAGGTTGTTGACGTCGGCATCGCTCAGTCCGGCCACGATCGCCTTCATCATGTCGTGCTTGCGCTGGCCATTCTTGTAGGCATTTGTCGCCGTGACGAGGTACTTGGGATCCAGCCCGACCAGGTTCGGCATGCCCGGAATGCTGCTGATCCCGGCTTCACCGTGGCAGCCTGCGCAGCCGGCCGCGGCCGCCCTGCCGGCGCTGACCGGGTCGGGCGCAGCTGGAGCGGTCCTGGCCGCTGCTGCCGGCGCCGGCTGTGCCGGATCGAGGCTCGCGTAATAGGCCGCCACCTTGACGAGCGCATCGTCGGACAGGAACTTGACGGCGTCGGCCATCATGTTCCTGCCCCGGGTGCCAGCCTTGTAGGCGCGCAGCTCGAGGTGCAGGTAAACCGCCCGCTGGCCGGCGAGATGCGGCACGCCCTTCGTCGTGCTGACCCCGAGCCGGCCGTGGCAACGGGAACACGAGGAGTCGGCCAGGCGCTTGCCTTCGGCAACGTCCTGCGGTGTCGCATACGCGGCGCGAAAATCATCGGTTGGGCCCGGCCTGATGGTCTGCTGTGCCTCAGCCGGGCCGCCCGGCCACAGTCCGGCGCTCATGAACCCGGCGACCAGGATCAGGGACGGTGCGAGAACTGCTCTCAATCCTCCTGTCATTGGCGCTCGCTCGAATCGTTCATCCGGACGGGGTGTACATAGTATCGGAAGTCGCGGGGCCAGAATGACCCGGCAGCGCCGATTCCGGAGTCCCGGCGGGCCCGTAACGGAACGGGGTCATCGTCGTTGGCATGAGTAAGCATACGTAGGTATTTGCCACAGGCGCGGAGGAGTCACCGATTCGGCACATTACGAGCGGGGGTAAGCAGATGGGAATGATCAGGACATCTGTCATCTTGGCGGGGGCGCTGGCTGTGTCGCTGCCGGCAACCGTCGCCGCCGCCGATGGCAAGGCAGTATGGGACAAGAATTGCGCAGGCTGCCATTCGGTGCTCGCCCCGAAGACTGGTGACAAGGCCGCCTGGGCCCCGCTGGTCAAGCGGGGCGCCGAGGATCTGACGACGTCCGTGATCAAAGGTAAGCCGCCGATGCCGCCCAAGGGTGGCGCCGCGACCGAAGCGGAGGTCAAGGCTGCCGTTGAGTACATCATCGGCCAGATGAAGTAACCGCCCGGTCGGGCGGCCGCGCGTAATCGCGTGCGCAATTGTCGATGTGGGTGCGGTGAGGCGTTATTTGCAGCGCGATAGACCATGCCCAAGCACATCACGCGCCTCCTGTTGCTCATGGCCGCGGCTGCAGCGCTCGGGTACGCCGCCAAGACCTTCTTCACCCCCGAGTCGTTCTACGATTACGGGCCCTATCGCGCCGCGTCGGTTCCCGAGCTTGCTGCCCAGGAAGCCGTCTATCAGACACCGCATTACTGCCGCAACTGCCATGCAGAGCGCCTGGCCCAGTGGTCGGCCAATAGTCACAAGTCCGTCAGCTGCGAGGCATGCCATGGCGCGGCCCAGGGGCATCCGCAGAATCGCCAGCTGCCGATTCCCGCCGATGCGGTGAAGCTCTGCAGCCTGTGCCACGAGGCGATGCCGGGACGGCCGCCGACGCATCCGCAAGTCGAGGTGGCGCAGCACGCATCGGGCCAGCAGTGCATCGTCTGCCACAATCCTCATGCGCCCAGGATCGTGAGCGCAGGTGTGATGGTCGCCGGCGACGCCGCGGCAGGCGCAAAGCGCGCAGCCGCCTGCGCCAGCTGTCACGGCGCCAACGGAATCAGCCCGAACGACACGTGGCCAAACCTGGCCGGGCAGAACGCCATCTACCTGGCGAGGATACTCGGTGCCTACAAGTCCGGCGCCCAGCAGGACGTGGTCATGACACCGGTCGCGCAATCGTTGAGTGATGCCGACGTCCAGGATTTCGCCGCCTATTACGGCAGCCTGAGTTGCGAGGCTGCGCCGGTCGCGACCGGCATCGGTGATGCCGCCGCCGGCAAGGATCTGGCGAAGAACTGCACCGCCTGCCACGGCGAGACAGGTGTCACCAGCAACCCCGCTTGGCCGAGCATTGCGGGACAGCAGCCAGCTTACCTGGTGAACGTGCTCAAGGCTTTCAGGGCCGGCCTGCGCAAAGACCCGATGATGGCAGGTGTAGCCCGCAGCCTGAGCGACGCGGACATTGCAGACCTCGCCGCCTACTACGCAGCGCAGAGCTGCGGCCCTGCGACGCCATGAAGGATGACGACATGAATGACCTGACCGCACCGAAGTCGGATGGGCGACGAGCGTTCCTGGCCCAGCTCGGGCTTGCCGCAGGCTATACCGGGGCGGCCGTCGCCGGCTTCGGGGCCTTGGGAGTTGCACAGGGCGCCGCCGCGAAGGGCGAATCTTTTCCGACTGCGGATTATGACTGGACCAGGCACCAGTGGGCATTCGGTGTCGATGCGACAAAGTGCATCGGCTGCCTGCGTTGTGTCGACGCGTGCAAGCGCGAGAACGGCGTCGCCGGCGATGCGCACCACTTCCGCACCTGGGTAGAACGCTATGTCTATCTCGAAGGCGAGACCAGCCCGCGAATCGACAGTCATCACGACCCTGTGAACATTGAGGCTTCGGGTTCCGAGGGCGAGTACCGGTTCGCCAACCGCTACAAAGATGCGAAGGTCGAGAAGGCCTTTTTCGTACCCAAGTTGTGCAACCACTGCACGCATCCGTCCTGCGTACAGGTGTGCCCGGTCGGTGCAACTTACCGCACGGAGGACGGTGTCGTGCTGATCGACCACAAGTACTGCATCGGCTGTCGCTACTGCGTGCAGGCCTGTCCCTACGGGGCACGTCTCTTCGACGAGGAACAGGGCGTCTCCGACAAGTGCACGTGGTGCTATCACCGCATCACCAAGGGTCTGCAACCGGCCTGCGTCGAGGTATGTCCGGTCGGCGCGCGGATCTTCGGTGACATGAACGACAAGCAGAGCCCGATCAGCCTGTTCGTCCGCAACAACCGCGTGCAGGTGCTCAAGCCGGAATCTGGCAATGCCCCGAACGTTTTCTACGTCGGCATCGATGGGGGGGTCGTCTAGTGGAGACGCTCGTTCACGCCGCACCGTTCACCGGCTACGTTTACCCCAACGAGACGATCATTCCGTGGACGGTTCTCATCGCCGTCTACCCTTACCTGACGGGGCTGGTGGCCGGTGCATTCACGGTGTCGAGCATGTACCAGGTATTTGGCATTCAGCGTTTCAAGCCGGTGGCGCACCTTGCCCTGCTGACATCGCTGTGCGTCATGCTCATCGTTCCGATGCCGCTCCTGCTTCACCTCGGACATCCCGAGCGCGCGCTCAACTCCATGGTCACGCCGCACTGGAGCTCCGCGTTCGCCATCTTCGGCTATGCCGCGGGCTTTTACATCGTCCTGCTGATGCTCGAGACCTGGTTCGTTTACCGCCCCTACATCGTGGAACGCGCGCAGCAAGGCAAGGGGCGCCTGCGGTGGTTTTATCAAACGCTGTCCCTCGGGTCCCATGACCTGTCCGAGAAGGCAATGCGCTACGACCGCAAGTGGATTTTCGCGCTGGCTGTCATCGGCATCCCCGCCGCCCATGGTTTGCACGGCTACATCGGGTTCGTGTTCGGCTCGCTGAAAGCCCGCGAGTGGTGGTCCTCCGACCTGATGCCGTTGGTGTTCCTGTTTTCCGCAATCATCTCCGGCACCGCGTTGTTGATCGTGATCTACGTCCTGTCATGCAGGCTGCGCAGAGTCCCGATCGACTTGCCTTGCCTGAAAGGCATGGCGTACGCGCTCTGGGGCTTCATGATGTTCACGTTGTTGCTCGAGGGAGTCGAGTTCGCCAGCCTGGTTTACCGGGGCCGGGAGGGAATCGAGATCATCATGGAGTACGTCAAGGGTCCGCTCCTGGTCACTTTCTTTGTCCTGCAGTTTGGCGTCGGTTCACTCGTGCCCATGATCCTGCTCTCGTATCTGATCTGGCGGGGCACCACCGGCCGCGCGCTGGTAGCCGGCGTCACCGCCAGTGCCGCGCTCGTTCTGTTCGCAGTATTGATGATGCGCTGGAACGTGGTCATCGGCGGCCAGGAAATCGCGAAGACCGGCAAGGGGCTGGTCAGTTACCAGCCGACCATTGGCGGCCGGGAGGGCCTGCTGGCAGCGGCTTCAATGGTCGCGTTGCCCTTCGTACTTCTTTGGGCGGCGGTCAAATTGTTTCCGCCCTGGCAGCACGGACCGGCGCCCTCGCCCGCGGGCGAGTCGCGATAATGCGGTCGGCAGCGAAATTCGACCCGCAATCACACGCGGCTGTGGCTGGTCGGGAGCCGAACTTGCTTGGCTTGCCGAAGGCGCCAGTAGGGGTTTTCCACGCCTGATTTCTCGGCGGTTCGCCCGCAGAATATCCCGGTGGCGATTGTCGTCTCCCTGGCAGTGAATAAGGAGTTCAAGATGATGCGCTCGATCGTGATCACGGCGGCTGCGCTGGCAGCCATGCTGCCGGCAACCGCCGGCGCCGCGGACGGCCCAGACGGCAAGGCCGTGTGGGACAAGGCCTGCGCCGGATGCCACGCGATGATGCCGCCGAAGACCGGTGACAAGGCGGCGTGGGCGCCGTTCGTCAAGATGGGCGTGGATGCGGTGACGGCGTCCGTCGTCAAGGGCACGAAGTCGATGCCACCCAAGGGTGGAGCCAAGACCGAGGCGGACGTCCGGGCCTCGGTGGAGTACATCCTGGACCAGATGAAGTAGGCGCAGGTTCCGGCGGCCATGCGTCGCCGCTCGAGGAGGGACGAAGCAGACTCATGAGCCGGTTCGCGCGACCGCTGCTTGCCGCCACCGCCCTGCTGACTCTTGCAGGCTGTGCCTCGTCGATCGCGTATCGCGCAGACTACGTTCCGGCCACGGCCGTGAACGCCGGGGAGAAGATTACCGGGCGTGTGCTTGTCTACACGACGCGGGCCGACGACGAGCGGCTGGTGACCGCGGGTGCGACGAGCTTTACCGGCAGCGGCGCCCGGCTGACCACTCCCATCGGGATGATGACCAGGGAGATCGCCTACAAGGTCTTTTCTGAAGCGGCCACGGAAGGCGCAACACTATCCAACGAGCTCGGCGGTGCCGGGCAATACTCGATCGTGGTCCGGCCCGAGACCAGGGATTTTCGCTACGGGTTCCCGCAGCTGAAGAACCTCGGCTTCGCGATTACGCCCGAAGTCGAGGTCAGCATGCGGGTGTCGGTGCTGGACGGTTCGGGGAAGGTACTGCTCGAGAAGGACTATGCGTCCGGCGTGGTCGAGGGTAAGAGTTACATGCTGTCGGGCAAGCCGAACGAGCGGATCAACCAGCTTGCGCACACGACGTTGCACGCCCTGATGCTGCAGGCGGTCGCGGATGTCCGCTCGTTCCAGCGCTCCCGGGCCGAGGCCGCCGCGCCGCCCTGAACGCCAATCGCCGGCAAATGGTGGTGCCCCGGCCAGGAGTCGAACCTGGACGGCCTTGCGGCCAACGGATTTTAAGTCCGTAGCGTCTACCCGTTCCGCCACCGGGGCGCGAGTCTGGAGGCTAGGGTCGGAATCGAACCGGCGTACACGGCTTTGCAGGCCGCTGCATGACCACTCTGCCACCTAGCCTTCGGGGCATTAAACACGAAACCCCGGAAGGCCGTCCCGGGGTTTCAGTGGAATCTGGAGCGGGAAACGAGGCTCGAACTCGCGACCTCAACCTTGGCAAGGTTGCGCTCTACCAACTGAGCTATTCCCGCGGGCGCGCCAATCAGGAGGCGTCATTTTAGGAGCGGCCCCGGGGGTGTCAAGTTTGACGGAATCCGCGCAATTCCGGCCCGGCGGCCACCAGATAGGTGACCATCGACCACAGCGTCAGCACGGCAGCGAGGATCGTGAGCACCAGCCCCATCCAGTAGATCGGCAACCCGAGCAGGTCCTCCTGGAACAGCATCATCGACAGGCCGACGATCTGGATGATCGTCTTGAACTTGGCGACACCCGTCACCTTGAGTTTCGCCTGCGCGCCGATCTGGGCCATCCATTCGCGCAGCGCCGAGATCGCGATTTCGCGGCCGATGATCACGGCGGCCGTCAGCGTCACGAACCATCTCGGGTCCTTGCTGACAATCAGGACGAGCGCCGTCGCCACGATCAGCTTGTCGGCGACCGGGTCCAGGAAAGCGCCCAGCGGCGAGGTCTGGCCCAGCTTGCGGGCGAGGTAGCCGTCGAAGGCGTCGGTGATGCCGACCAGCGCGAACAGGACGCCGCAGGCCATGTTCGACCAGTGGTACGGCAGGTAGAACAGGCCGACGATGACCGGGATCAGTGCGATCCGCAGGCCCGTCAGCAGGTTCGGAATGGTGTACGGACTGGTCATCCGGCTCCCGGGTGCAGGTGCTCGAAGATCGACCGCGCGAGCGCGGCACCGATGCCGGGAGCCCGGGCGAGGTCCTCGACGCCGGCGCGCAGCACGCCCTGCAGGCCGCCGAACTGCTTGAGCAGCGCGCGGCGGCGCGCCGGCCCGAGTCCCGCGACCGCCTCCAGCATCGAGTTCTGGCGCGATCGCGCGCGGCTCCTGCGGTGCCCGCTGATCGCGAAGCGATGCGCCTCGTCGCGCACGCGCTGGATCAGGTGCAGCGCCTTCGAGTCGGGCGGCAGTATAGAGGGCGCCTCCATCCCCAACAAGAAAATGCGCTCCTGTCCGGCACGGCGGTCCGCGCCCTTGGCGACCGCGGCGACCGCGGGGATCGCAATCTCGAGTTCATGCAGCACGCGCGCGGCCTCGGCGAGCTGGCCGGCGCCGCCGTCGATGAGGAGCAGGTCGGGCATCGGCGCCGCCTCTTCCTTGCGCCGGCGGAAGCGGCGCGCCAGCGCCTGGCGCATCGCGCCGTAGTCGTCGCCCTGCTCGATGCCGGAGATGTTGTAACGCCGGTACTCGGCCTTCAGCGGTCCCGCCGCGCCGAACACGACGCAGGAGGCGATGGTCGCCTCGCCCTGCGTGTGGCTCACGTCGAAGCACTCGATGCGCGCCGGCGGATGCGGGAGTCCCAGGAAGGCGCCGAGTTCCCCGAGCTGGCCTTCCAGGCTGGCCTGGCTCGCGGCGCGCATGCGCAAGGCATTGCCGGCGTTCTGCAGCGCGAGCTGCACCCAGCGCTGCGGCAGGCCGCGGCTCGCCCGGCCGATCCTGACGCGCCGGCCCGCGCGCTCGGCGAGCGACGCCTCGAGCACCGCGGCGTCCTCGACGCCGTGCGAGAGCAGGATGCGTGGCGGCGCCTCGCGCTCGAGGTAATGCTGCGCGAGGAAGGCCGAGAGCACCTCCGGCGCGTCCGATATCGGCGCGCGCGGGTGGAAGGTGGAGCTGCCGAGCAGCTGGCCGCCGCGGATGAACATCAGCGCGACGCAGAATTCGCCGCCCTCCTCCGCGACCGCGATCACGTCCGCATCACGGGCCTGCGCGCGGCTGACGACCTGGCGCGCCTGGATATCGGTGAGCGCCGCGAGCTGGTCGCGCAGCACGGCCGCGCGCTCGTAATCGAGCCGCGAGGCGGCCTCATCCATGTCGCGGCCGAGCCGGCCGGTGACGTCGGCCGCGCGGCCCTCCAGCACCAGGACCGCGGACTGCACGTCGCGGGCGTAGGCCGCCTTGGTGATGAGCCCGGTGCAGGGCGCCGAGCAGCGCCCGATCTGGTACTCGAGGCAGGGCCGCGAGCGGTTGGCGAAGTAGCTGTCCTTGCAGCTGCGCAGCCGGAACAGCTTGTGCAGCTGGTTGAGCGATTCGTGCACGGCGCCGGCGCTCGGGTACGGGCCGAACAGGCGCCCGGCGACCCGGCGCGTGCCGCGGTGGAACGACAGCCGCGGGAACTCGTGTGCCGACAGGTGCACGTAGGGAAAGCTCTTGTCGTCCCGCAGGATGACGTTGAAGCGCGGACGGTGCCGCTTGATCAGGTTGTGCTCGAGCAGAAGCGCCTCGGTGTCCGAGTTCGTCACCGTGACCTCGATGCCGGCGATGAGCCGCAGCAGCGCCTGCACCTTCGGCTGGATCTGGTCGGCGCGGAAGTAGCTGCCGACGCGTGACTTGAGGCTCCCCGCCTTGCCGACGTAGAGGATCGTGCCTTCGGCGTCCAGCATCCGGTAGACGCCCGGTCGGGCGGGCAGCGTGCTGACGAAGGCCTTGGCGTCGAACCCGCTCATCGCGGCATGGTGTAGGGAAACTCAGGCCCCGAGCAAGTGGCGGGCGCGGGCGAAGACGCGGTCGAACATCGCGGGCGTGAGCCGGCGGGTGTTCGTGTTGTAGCGGCTGCAATGGTAGGAATCGAGCAACCGGCGACCCCCGGGCAGCGCATGCTCCGCGCCGTGCGCGAACCGCGCCGCCGCAAGCGGCATCGCGAGCGCACGCAGCACCGCCGCATGCGCGATCGCGCCCAGCGCCACCACGACCCCGCCCCGCTCGAGATCGGCAAGTTCCGCCGCCAGGTACGGGTTGCAGCGCCTGGTTTCGGCAGGCTCGGGGCGATTGGCGGGCGGCAGGCACTTGACCGCGTTGGTGATCCGGCAGTCGCGCAGCCGCAGCCGGTCGCCGGCGGATATGGACTCGGCGCGCGTGGCGAAGCCGTGCCCGTGCAGCGTGCGGTACAGCAGGATGCCGGCATGGTCGCCGGTGAACGGGCGGCCGGTGCGGTTCGCCCCGTGCAGGCCGGGCGCCAGGCCCACGATCAGCAGGCGGAAGCGCGCGCTGCCGAACGGCGGCACCGGCGCGCAGTGGTAGTCCGGGTGCCGCGACCGGACCTGGTCGAGGTGGCGGGCGAGACGCGGGCAGCGCCGGCAGCGCGGATCGAAGGCCTCGCCCGTCCCGCCCATCAGCGCGCCTTCTTGAACTGCGCCTCCTCGGTCGAGCCCCTCATCGCCGTGATCGACGAGGTTCCATGGGTGATGGTCTGCGTGACGTCGTCGAAGTAGCCGGCGCCGACCTCGCGCTGATGCTTGGTCGCCGTGTAGCCGGACGTCTCGGCCGCGAACTCGGCCTGCTGCATCGCGACGTAGGCGCTCATCTGCGACTCGCGGTAGCCGCGGGCCAGCTCGAACATCGTGAAATTGATCGCGTGGAAGCCGGCGAGCGTGATGAACTGGTACTTGTAACCCATGGCGCCCAGTTCACGCTGGAACTTCGCGATCGTGGCGTCGTCGAGCTTGTTCTTCCAGTTGAAGGACGGCGAGCAGTTGTAGGCCAGCAGCTTGCCGGGGAACCGGCGGTGGATGCCCTCGGCGAATTCCTTCGCCTCCTGCAGGTCGGGCGTGGCGGTCTCGCACCACACCAGGTCCGCGTGGGGCGCGTAGGCGAGGCCCCGCGCGATGGCCTGCGCGATCCCGGCACGCACCGGGAAGAAGCCCTCGCTGGTCCGCTCCTTCGAGGTGATGAACGGCAGGTCGCGCTCGTCCACGTCGGAGGTGAGCAGCGATGCCGATTCGGCGTCGGTCCGGGCGACCAGCACCGTCGGCACGTTGCAGACGTCGGCCGCGAGGCGCGCCGCGGCCAGCTTGTTGATCGCATCCTGCGTCGGCACCAGCACCTTGCCGCCCATGTGCCCGCACTTCTTGGCGCTCGAGAGCTGGTCCTCGAAGTGCACGCCCGCGGCGCCGGCCTCGATCATCGCCTTCATCAGCTCGAAGGCGTTCAGCACGCCGCCGAAGCCCGCCTCGGCGTCCGCCACGATCGGCTGCAGCCAGTCGATCGAGTCATCGCCCTCGGCATGGCAGATCTGGTCGGCGCGGCGCAGCGTGTTGTTGATGCGCCGGACCACGGCCGGCACCGAGTCCGCCGGGTACAGCGACTGGTCCGGGTACATCTCGCCCGCGAGGTTGGCGTCGCCCGCCACCTGCCAGCCGGAGAGGTAGATGGACTTGAGTCCCGCGCGGACCTGCTGCATCGCCTGGTTGCCGGTGAGCGCGCCCAGCGAGTTCACGAACGGCATCTCGTGCAGGTAGCGCCAGAGCTTGTGCGCGCCCAGGCGCGCGAGCGAGTGCTCGACCTCGACCGTGCCGCGCAGCCGCACGACGTCCGCGGGCGCATGGGCGCGCACCACGCCCTTCCAGCGCGGGTTGGTGTTCCAGTCCTTGTGGATCTCGGCGGCGGTCGGCAGCGTCATGGCGTCTCCGGCTGTCAGTCGAGGTCGCGGTAGGCGACCAGCGTCAGGAACGGTTCGAATTCGGGATCGGCGGTGAGCGAGTCCAGCAGACTTGCCGCTCGCGCGTAGTGACCGGCCTCGAAGGCCTGCGCTCCGGCCTCGTCGCGGATGCGCGCGAGCTGGTCCGCGATCTCCTGCCGCACCAGCGCGAGCGTGACAGGCTGGCCGCCGGCCATGCGGCTGCCATGGCGGATCCACTGCCACAGCTGGGCACGCGAGATCTCGGCGGTCGCGGCGTCCTCCATCAGGTTGTGGATCGGCACGCAGCCGTTGCCGCCGAGCCAGGCGGCCAGGTAGCGGATGCCGACGTCGATGTTGTTGCAGACGCCCGCCATCGTGATCTCGCCCTGCGGTACGCACAGCAGGTCGGCAGCCGTGACGCTCACGTCCTCTCGAAGCCGGTGCAGGTTGTTGGCGCCGGGCATCAGCCGGTCGAACACCTCGCGGGCGATGCCGACCAGGCCCGGGTGCGCGACCCAGGTCCCGTCGTGGCCGTCGCCGGCCTCGCGCTCCTTGTCCGCGCGCACGCGCGCCAGCGCCTGCTCGTTCGCCTGCGGGTCTCCCTTGATCGGGATCTGCGCGGCCATGCCGCCCATGGCGAAAGCCCCGCGGCGATGGCAGGTCCGGATCACGAGCTGCGAGTATGAGCGCAGGAAGTGCGAGGTCATGGTGACGCTGCCGCGGTCCGGCAGCACGAAATCCGGCCGTCGGCTGAAATTCTTGATGAAGCTGAAGATGTAGTCCCAGCGGCCGCAGTTGAGCCCGACGATCCAGTCGCGCAGCTCCCAGAGGATCTCGTCCATCTCGAACGCGGCGGTGATGGTCTCGATCAGCACGGTGACCTTGACGGAGCCGCGCGCCAGGCCAAGCGCGCGCTCGCAGTGGTCGATGACCTCCGCCCACAGTCGCGCCTCGAGGTGGCCCTCGAGCTTGGGCAGGTAGAAGTACGGGCCGGTGCCGCGGCGCCGCAGTTCCGCGGCGTTGTGGAACAGGTAGAGGCCGAAATCCACCAGCGCTCCCGGCACCGGCCTGCCGTCGCGCAGCCAGTGTTTCTCGGGCAGGTGCCAGCCGCGCGGCCGCACCAGCAGCACGGCGGTGCGGTCGTCGAGCCGGTAGTGCTTGCCTTCCGGGCTGGTGAACGAGATCGTGCGCCGCACCGCCTCGATCAGGTTCTGCTGGCCCTGGATCACGTTCTCCCAGGTCGGGCACAGCGAGTCTTCGCAGTCCGCCATGAAGACGTTGGCGCCCGAGTTGAGCGCGTTGATGACCATCTTGCGCTCGGTGGGGCCGGTGATCTCGACGCGCCGGTCCATCAGGTCCCGCGGGATGGCGCCGACGCGCCAGTCCGATGCGCGAATGGAGCGCGTCTCCGGCAGGAAATCGGGAAGCGTCGCGGAATCGAACTGCCGCTGCCGTTCCGCGCGCCGCGCCAGCAGCGCGTGCACCGAGTCCGTGAACCGGGCGGTGAGGCCGTCCACGAAGACGACCGCCTCCGGGCTCAGCACCTGCGGGGACTGCGGCCGGACGACGCTGGCCATCAGCGCGACCGGTGCCGCGCAATCAGCATCGCGAGCTCGAGCGCCTGCTCGTAGTTGAGCCGCGGATCCACGCTGGTACGGTAAGCGCGCGAAAGATCCACGTCGGCGAGGCCGCGCGCGCCGCCGGTGCACTCGGTCACGTCGTCGCCGGTCAGCTCGAAGTGCACGCCGCCCAGGATCGAGCCTTCGCTCTCGTGGATGCGGAACGCCGACTCCAACTCCGCGAGGATGTTCTCGAAGCGGCGCGTCTTGACGCCCTGCGGCGTGGTCTCGGTATTGCCGTGCATCGGGTCGCAGACCCAAAGCACCTGGCGGCCGGACTCGCGCACGGCGCGGAGCATTGCCGGCAGTGCTGACTCGATGCGCGCCGCGCCGAAGCGGTGGATCAGCGCGAGCCGGCCAGGCTCGTTCTCCGGGTTCAGGATCCGCGCCAGTTCGCCGAGGGCCGCCGCGTCCAGGCCCTCGCCCACCTTGACGCCGATCGGGTTGGCGATGCCGCGGAAGTATTCGACGTGCGCGCCGCCCGGCGCCGCGGTGCGCATGCCGATCCACGGCATGTGCGTCGAGAGGTTATACCAGCGTTCGCGCCGCTTCAGGTAGCGGGTCTGGGCCTGCTCGTAGAGCAGGTGCAGGCCCTCGTGGCTCGCGTAGAAGCGCACCTGCCCGGCCTCGTGCACCGCCGAGCCCGAGATCGCCTCGTAGAAATCCAACGAATCGGTGATCGCGTCGATGATGCGCTGGTAGGCGTCGCGCAGCTTCGCGTGCTTCAGGAAGTCGAGGTTCCAGTACTCCGGGTGGTGCAGGTCGGCAAAGCCGCCGTCCACCAGCGCGCGCACGAAGTTGAGCGTGAGCGCGGCGCGCTCGTAGCCGCGCAGCAGCAGTTCCGGGTCCGGCTCGCGCGCGGCCGCGTCGAACGGCGCGCGGTTGACGATGTCGCCGCGGTACGAGGGCAGCGTCACGCCCTCGCGCGTCTCGGCGTCGGCCGAGCGCGGCTTCGCATACTGGCCGGCGATGCGACCGACGCGGATCACGGGTTTCTTGAGCCCGTGCAGCAGCACGACGCTCATCTGCAGCAGGATTTTCAGCTTGCGCGCGATGGTGTCGGATTCGCAGTCGGCGAAACCCTCGGCGCAGTCGCCGCCCTGCAGCAGGAAACGCTCGCCGCGCTGGGCCGCCGCGAGCTCGTCCTTGAGCTGGTCCACTTCCCACGAGACGACCACCGGCGGCAGCCGCGCGAGCTCGCCGAGCACCTGCGCGAGCCGTTCGGCGTCCGCATACCGCGGCTGCTGCAGCGCCGGGTAGCGTTGCCAGCTGTCGGGGCTCCAGTCGGCGTTTTTCACGGCGATATGCATGAATGGACTCATCGTACACGTATTCGCTGCACTGCAAAAACAGTGATTTTCGGGGGTGGTTTATGTGCAGCGGAATAGGCAGAATGCGCCACCCCTTTTGTCGGACATTTGTATGCATCGCGTACTCGTCCTGGGCGCCGGCAAGATCGGCGCCCTGATTGCGGGATTGCTGGCGGATGCCGGCGACTACCAGGTCCAGCTTGCGGACGTCAGCCTGGATGCGGCGCGGGCCGTGGCCCGGGCCCACGGCCGCCGGAGCATCACGGCGCATGGCCTCGACGCCTCCGACGCGGTGGCCCTCGACCGCCAGCTGGGCGACCATCGCCCGGAAGTCGTGATCTCCTCCCTGCCCTTCTACTGCAATCCCGGGGTCGCGAAGGCCGCCCGCCGCCACGGCCTGCATTACTTCGATTTGACGGAAGATGTCGAGGTCACCCGCGCCGTGCGCGCGACCGCCGAGGGCGCGGACGCCGCCTTCGTGCCCCAGTGCGGGCTGGCGCCGGGATTCGTCTCGATCGCGGCGAACGAGCTGATCAACCACTTCGACGAACTGAAGAGCGTCAAGCTGCGGGTGGGCGCCCTGCCGCAGCACCCGAACAACGTCCTCAAGTACTCGCTGACCTGGTCGACCGAAGGGCTGATCAACGAGTACGGCAATCCCTGCCTTGCAATCGTCGACCGGCGCCTGGTTGAGGCCGCCCCGCTCGAAGGTCTCGAGGAGATCGAGATCGACGGCACGCTGTACGAGGCCTTCAACACTTCCGGCGGGCTCGGCTCGCTGGGCGAGAGCTATGGTTCGCGCTGCGAGGTCATGAACTACAAGACCATGCGTTACCCGGGCCACTGCGGGCAGGTGCGACTCCTGATGAACGACCTGAAGCTCAACCAGGACCGCACCACGCTCAAGCGAATCCTCGAGAATGCGGTGCCGCAGACGCTGCAGGACGTCGTGATCATCTACGTCGCCGTCTGCGGCCGCCAGGGCGGCGAGCTGCGCGAGGAGAATTACGTCAACAAGGTGTATCCGCAGGAGATCTCGGGCCGCCTCTGGTCGGCGATCCAGGTGACGACGGCGGCCGGCGTCACGGCGGTGGTGGACCTCGTGCTGAAGCAGCCGGAGCGTTACCGCGGCTTCGTGCGCCAGGAGCAGTTCCGGCTGCCGGAGATCCTCGACAATCGCTTCGGCGCCTGGTACGCGAACGGCGGCGACAAGGCGGTGTCCGCGCGCATGGTGGTCGAGGGCACGGCGGGAAGGCAGAGGAGCCTTGCGGGAGCGGCACGATGAAAGCCGCGGAAATCCTTGCGGGCCTCGGGCTCGCCCCCGTCATCGACGGCGCCTGGTCCGGAAGCTGGCATGCGGATGCCCGCGCCCCGCTGATCGATTCCGTCAATCCGGCGACCGGCGAGGTGATTGCCAGGGTGCGCGCCGCCGGCGAGCACGATTACGAGCGCGTGCTCACGAGCGCGAGGCAGGCTTTCGGCGACTGGCGCGTGGTGCCGGCGCCGCGCCGCGGCGAGGCGGTGCGCCAGATGGGCGAGGCGCTGCGCGCGTCGAAGGACCTGCTCGGCGGCCTCGTCAGCCTCGAGATGGGCAAGATCAAGGCCGAGGGCGACGGCGAGGTGCAGGAGATGATCGACATCGCCGACTTCGCGGTCGGCCAGTCGCGCATGCTGTACGGGCTGTCCATGCATTCGGAGCGGCCGCAGCACCGCATGTTCGAGCAGTGGCATCCGCTCGGCGTGGTGGGCGTCATCTCCGCATTCAATTTCCCCGTGGCCGTCTGGTCCTGGAACGCCTTCCTGGCTGCGGTCTGTGGCGACGTCACCGTCTGGAAGCCCTCGCACCACACGCCGCTGTGCGCGATCGCCGTGCAGCGCATCTGCAACGGGGTCATGGAACGCCTGGGGCTGCCGCCGATCTTCCAGCTGCTGATTCCCGCCGACAATTCGCTCGCGACGCGGCTGGTCGAGGACCGGCGCGTGGCGCTCGTGAGCTTCACGGGCTCGACGCCGGTCGGGCGCCAGGTCGGCCAGAAGATCGCCGCGCGCCTGGGCCGCAGCCTGCTGGAGCTCGGTGGCAACAACGCGATCATCGTGGACGAGTACGCCAACCTCGACCTCGCGGTGCCGGCGATCGTGTTCGGCTCGGTCGGCACCGCCGGGCAGCGCTGCACCACCACGCGCCGGCTGCTCGTGCACCGCTCGCGCGTCGCGGAGCTGGAGCGCCGCCTGGTCGCGGCGTACAAGCAGGTCCGCATCGGCGATCCGCTGGACGCCGGCGTGCTGATGGGTCCGCTGGTGGACGCTTCCGCCGTGCGCCGCTACGAATCTGCGCTTGCCGATGCGCGCGCCCAGGGCGGCGAGCTGCTCTGCGGCGGCCGCACCCTGCCGGGCCCCGGCTTCTTCGTCGAGCCGACGATCATCCGCGCGAGGAACGACATGCCGGTGGTGCGGCACGAGACCTTCGCGCCCATCCTCTACCTGATCCCGTGCGCGACGCTGGATGAAGCGATCGCGATGCACAACGACACGGACTACGGCCTGTCGTCGGCGATCTTCACCGACCGGCTGCAGCATGCCGAGCGCTTCCTGTCGGTGGCCGGCAGCGACTGCGGCATCGCGAACGTGAATATCGGCACCTCAGGCGCCGAGATCGGCGGCGCCTTCGGCGGCGAGAAGGACACCGGCGGCGGCCGCGAGTCGGGCTCCGATGCCTGGAAGGTCTACATGCGCCGGCAGACGAATACGGTCAACTGGTCGAGCGACCTGCCGCTCGCCCAGGGCATCAGGTTCGACCTGGGCTGAGTTCGCGCACCGCGTCGCGGTAGAGGATCCGGAGGTAGCGCTCGGCGGTGATGAACTGCCAGGCGAGCCTGCCGTCGAAATCCGCGAACGGCTGTTCCGCCAGCACCTCCTCGAGCGTCCTGCCGGCCTGCACGCGCTCGCGCATGCGATTGCGCGTGGTGACGAGCAGCGCCAGGTATTCCTCCAGTCCCTTGCGGTCCGTGACCTTGCCGTGGCCCGGAATGATCCGCGTCCGGTCGTCCGCGAGCGCCAACATGCGCTCGACTGCGGCGATCATGCCCGCCACCGACCCGCCGGAATCCAGGTCCACGAATGGATACATGGCGTGGAAAACCAGGTCGCCGGTGTGGATCACGTTCGCCTTGCGGAAGTGGATGAACACGTCGCCGTCGGTGTGGGCCTGCCCGACGTGCACGGCGCGCAGCTCGTCGCCGTTCACGTGCAGCGACAGGTCGCCGCTGAAAGTGACGACCGGCAGCGCTCCCGGCGCTGATGGCGGCGTCGTGCGCTGGAAGAACTCGCTGAAATGCTCGGCGCTCATGCGTGCGCGGACGTTGTCGTGCGCCACGATCACGGAGCCCTTGGCGGCGAGGTTCTCGTTGCCGCCGGTGTGGTCGCCATGCCAGTGCGTGTTGATCACGAAGCGCGGCGTCGTCGCCTGGATCTTCGCCAGCGCCTCCTCGACCCTTGGCGTTAGGTTCGCGTACTGGTCGTCGATCAGGAACACGCCGTCCGGCCCCGCCGACACGCCGATGTTGCCGCCGCTGCCATAGAGAACCCAGACGCCCGGCGCCACCGCTTCCGCGGTGACCGTCGGCTCCGGCTGGGCCTGGGCGGCGGCCGCGGCCGCAGCGAGCGCGAGCATCGCGCCCATGACGATTCGTGACATGTCTCCTCCGCGTTCGTGGCCGGTCGCCCTGCTATGATAAACGGGTCACACGGGGGAATTGCGGATGCCGTCATCCCGCTGCCGCACCGGACTGCTGGCCGCCCTGGCTGCGACGCTGCTCGTGGCGCCGGCGCACGCGCAGCCGGGGGCGCCCGCCGCCCTCGCCGGGCCCGCGGTGCTGGTCGAGATCAAGGACGCCATCGGTCCCGCCACCAAGGACCACTTCCTGCATGCTCTCGAGCATGCCGAGGAGGTGAACGCGGTGGTGCTGATCCTGCAGCTCGATACGCCCGGCGGCCTGGATGCCGCCATGCGCGACATGATCCAGGGGATCCTCGCCTCCGAGGTCCCGGTGGTGACCTATGTCGGACCTTCCGGCGCTCGCGCGGCGAGCGCCGGCACCTTCATCCTCTACGCGAGCCATGTCGCGGCCATGGCGCCCGGCACCAACCTGGGCGCGGCGACACCGGTGCCGATCGGCGGCGCGCCGCCCGCGGACGACAAGGACAAGGGACGCGGCGACGGCAGCGCCGAAGACGGCGGCGGGGAAGCGAAGCAACCCGCCCCGGCGGGGACGGCCTCCGACCGCAAGGCCGTCAACGACGCGATCGCCTACATCAGGAGCCTCGCGGACCTGCGCGGCCGCGACGTGGAATTCGCCGAAGCGGCGGTGCGCGAGGCGGCGAGCCTGCCCGCGCAGCAGGCGCTCGAGCGCGGCGTGATCGACCTGATCGCCCCCGACGTGCCCGGGCTGCTGGCCGCGCTGGACGGGCGCGAGGTCAGCATGCCGCGCGGGACGGTGCAGCTCGCGACGACCGGCGCCGTGGTCGAACGCATCGAGATGAACTGGCGCACCTCGCTGCTCGCCGTGCTGACCAACCCGCTGGTCGCCTACGGGCTGCTGATCATCGGCCTCTACGGCCTGATGTTCGAGGGCTACAACCCGGGCGCGATCCTGCCGGGCGTCATCGGGGCCATCTGCCTGCTGCTCGGGCTCTATGCGCTGCAGGTGCTGTCGGTGAACTTCGCCGGGCTGGCGCTGGTCGTGCTCGGCATCGGCATGATGATCGCGGAGTTCTTCGTGCCGAGCTTCGGCGCGCTCGGCTTCGGCGGCCTGGTCGCCTTCGTGATCGGTTCGGTCGTGCTGATGGACATGGACACGCCGGGCTTCGAGTCGAGCCGCGGCCTGGTCGGCGGCATCGCGACCTTCGCCGGTGCGACCATGCTCGGAACCATGTACCTTGCGGTGCGGGCACGGCGGCGACCGGTGGTCACCGGGACCGAGCAGCTGGTCGGCGACCGGGCCGAGGCGGTCGAGGACTTTGAGGGCAGGGGCCGCGTCAGGATCTACGGTGAGCTGTGGAACGCGGTCGCCACCGGGAAGGTCACGCGGGGCCAGCGCCTGCGCGTGGACCGCGTGGATGGATTGACCCTATACGTATCGCCGGACAAGTGACAGGAGAATGACCATGCTGGGCCTGCCGATCTACTGGATCGTGATCGTGGTGCTGGGACTGGTGCTGCTGTTCAGCGCCATCAACATCCTGCGCGAGTACGAGCGCGGCGTGATCTTCTTCCTCGGCCGGTTCGACGGCATCAAGGGCCCCGGCATGATTGTCGTCTGGCCCATCATCCAGCAGATGGTGCGCGTGGACCTGCGCACGATCGTACTCGACGTGCCGAAGCAGGACGTCATTTCGCGCGACAACGTCTCGGTCAAGGTCAACGCGGTCGTCTACTTCCGCATCGTGGACCCGGGCAAGGCCATCATCCAGGTCGCGAACCCGTTCGAGGCCACCAGCCAGCTCGCGCAGACCACGCTGCGCTCGGTGCTGGGCCAGCATGAGCTCGACGAGATGCTGTCGGAACGCGAGCGGCTGAATGCCGACGTGCAGAAGATCCTGGATGCCTCGACGGACGCCTGGGGCATCAAGGTGTCGCACGTCGAAATCAAGCACGTTGACCTCGATGAGACCATGATTCGCGCGATCGCCAAGCAGGCGGAAGCGGAACGTACGCGGCGCGCGAAGGTCATTCACGCGGAAGGCGAGAAGCAGGCCGCGGCGACGCTGGTCGAAGCCGCACAATTGCTGGGCGCCGACCCGCGTGCGATCCAGTTGCGCTACATGCAGACGCTGACCGAGCTCGGCAACGAGCGCAGCAACACGATCGTGTTCCCGATGCCGATGGACCTGCTGTCGCCGTTGGTCAAGCAGATCGGCAAGGCCGACTGAGCGCGGCTCAGCGGCCGGGCAGACGCAGCGTGACGCGCGCGCCGCCGAGGCGGCCGTCGCCGATCTCGAGCGTGCCCGAGTAGGCCGCCGCGATCTCGCGTGCGACCGCGAGCCCGATCCCCTGCCCGGCCACGCTCTCGTCGGCGCGCACGCCGCGCTCGAGCACGCGCTGACGCTCCGCCGGCGGGATGCCGCGGCCATCGTCCTCGATGTCGATCGCGAGGCCCGGCCGGCGCCACTCCGCCGAGGTCCAAGGCGTCACGCGCACCGCGATCTCGCCCTTGCAGTACTTCCAGGCATTGTCGAGCAGGTTGCCGGCGAGCTCGAGGAAGTCCGCCGGGTCGATGGGATAGGCCGTGCCCGGCGCGATCGAGAGCGTCACGCGCACGGGCTTTTCCACATAGACCTTGCCGAGCGCCGCGCGCAGCTGCTCGAGCGGCTCCCGCACTGCGAGGTCCGTGAGCGTCGCGCCGCTGCCGCCGAACACGGCGCGCTTGAGCTGGTGCTGGACGATGTCCTGCATGCGGTCGAGCTGCGGCGACAGCGCAGCCGGATCCGGCTGGCCGCGCTCGAGCAGGCTGCGCATCGCGGCGAGCGGCGTCTTGAGGCTGTGGGCGAGGTTTCCGAGCGTCGAGCGATAGCGCTCGAGCCGCTTGCGTTCACCGGTCAGCAGCGCGTTGAGGTTGCCGGTGACGCCCGCCAGCTCGCGCGGCCAGCCGCCGGAGAGCTGCTCGCGCCGCCCGGCCTCGATGTCGAGGATCTCCGACTCCAGCCGGCGCAGCGGCCGCAGCGCGATCCTGAGCGCGAGCAGGAGCCCGCCGAGCAGCAGCAAGGCGAGCAGCGCCGAGCCGGTCGCGAGCCAGGTGCGCACGCGCGCGATCTCCCGGTACCAGGGCTCGAGGCTCTCGGCGGCACGCACCACGAAATCCCGCGCGCTGCCATCCTCCTGTTCCCAGCGGATGCCGAGCGAGTGGCCGAGTACGCGCGTGCCGTCCGCGAGGCGCGCGCGCTCGAAGGCGCGCTCGCCGGCCGCGGGCTGGGCGGCCAGGTTCAGGCCGCTGCCCAGCGTCGACGGCGACCGCCAGCTGCCGCGCGCACCGACGATCTCGGCGTAGAGGCCGGAACCGGGAGCGGCGAGGCGCGGCTCGGCGAGGTTCTGCGGCACCAGCCGGCCCTCGGTGTCGACGTCGGCGGAGGCGATCAACGCGATCACCTGGGCGTCGAGCACCTCCTGGCGCGCCCGCAGACCGAGGTCGCGGTACCAGGACTCCAGTGACCAGGCCGCGACCGCGGCGGCGGCGACCAGCAGCAACGCGAGCGTGACCAGCAGCCGCGCCTGGAGGGATGGGGTGCGGCGGGTCAAGGCGCGCCTACACGCGCGCGACGCGGTAACCGCGGCCGCGCAAGGTCTCGATCGGCTGGCGCTTGCCGTCGGGGTCGAGCTTCCGGCGCAGGCGGCCGATGAAGACCTCGATCGTGTTGCTGTCGCGCTCGAAGTCCTGCTCGTAGAGCTTCTCGGTCAGCTCCGCCTTGGAGATCACCTGCCCCGCCCGCAGCATCAGGTATTCGAGCAACCGGTACTCGAACGCGGTCAGCTCCACGGCGACGCCGTCCACGCGCACTTCCTGGCTGCGGGTGTCGAGTTCGATGTTGCCGCTCTTGATCAGCGGCTGCGACCAGCCGCCGGAGCGGCGCAGCAGCGCCTGCACCCGGGCCAGCACCTCCTCGAAGCGAAACGGCTTGGTGACGTAGTCGTCGGCGCCGGCATCGAGCCCGGTCACCTTCTCCTGCCAGCTGTCGCGCGCGGTGAGGATCAGGACCGGGAAGGACTTGCCGGCCTTGCGCCAGGCGCGGATGGCATCGAGGCCGGAGCGGCCAGGCAGGCCGAGGTCCACGACGGCAATGTCGACCGGATACTCGAGCCCCGCGAACTCGCCCTCGACGCCGTCGGCGGCCTGGTCGATGGTGAAACCCGCCGTGCGGAACTGCTGCGCCAGCGATTCGCGCAGTGCCGGCTCGTCCTCGAGCACCAGCAGGCGCATGCGAGCCTCAGTCCTCGCGGCCCGAGCCCGCGTCGATCCTGACCTCGAACACCCTGCCGTCGGCGCCGAGCAGGCGGATCCGGTACTCGATGCGGTCGCCGTGGCGCTTTTCCTCGGCGCGGATGGCGCGGGCCTTGTAGCGCCGCTCGGCTTGCGCGACCGCCTCGTCGAGTGAAATGGCCCGGTCCGCGAAAGCCGACTCGCCACCGCGGCCGCGCCCGCGGTCGCCGGCAACGGCATCTCCGGGCAGGATGGCGCCCGCCGCGAGGGCGAGCACCAACGTCAGGGCGGGCAGCATCCGGTTCATCCGCATCCCGTCATTCTAGTGGAACCCGATGGCCCGGGCCGCTCGCGCGGCCCGGGCCCCTTTCCTCAGCCCCCGGTCGGGGTCACGTCGACCCGGATCCGGATCCGGTCGCCCGGATCGTAGGGCATCTCGGTTACGTAGCGGCGGCCGGCGTACTCGTAGGTCACCTCGTAGCCGTCGATGCGCTCCTCGTAGCGGTCGCGATAGCGCACGTCGCAGCGCTCGTACACATATTCGCGATCGCCGTAGCGCTCCCGCTGGCGCTGTTGCGAGACGCTGTGGCCCACGGCGCCGCCGATGATCGCGCCCGCCGCGCGCGCCACCTGGCGCCCGCGGCCGTCGCCGACCTGGTTGCCGAGCGCGCCGCCGATCAGGGCGCCGACCAGCGTGCCGCCGATGTGGTTCGATGACAGCGGGCCGTCCGCGCGGTAATCCACTTCGTCCCAGCATTCACGCACGGGTTCGCTGACGCGGATGCGGCGCCGCAGCGGCTCCACGTCCACGACGCGCGCGTAGTCGTAGTCCGCATAGCGGTCCTCGTCCCGGTAGCGGTAGCCGTCGCGATCATGGTCGGCCAGGGCGCCGGTGGACGCGACGGCGAGTCCTGCGGCAACGGCCGAAATCCAGTGCTTGCGTGACATGGTGCGCCTCCTCTGATGGCACGGTGCCAATCTAGGACGGCGACGATGAACCGGTCCTGAACGCCGGGGACCGCGGTTTTGCTAGGGAATCTCGGCCTTTGCGGCCTCCCAGAGGAGATCCAGCTGCCCGGAACTGGCAACGGCGGGCGACTTGCCCTCGGCGGCCAGCGCCCGCTCCAGGTGCTCGAATCGCCGGGCAAAGCGGTCGCTGGCCCGCCGCAGCGCGGATTCGGGATCGATCGCAAGGTGCCGCGCCAGGTTGACGACCGAGAACAGCAGGTCGCCGAGTTCGGCCTCGAGCCGCGCCGGATCGCCCGCGCCAGCCGCACGGTCGAGTTCGGCGAGCTCCTCGCCGACCTTGGCGCGGGGCCCGGCGGCATCGGGCCAGTCGAAACCGGCATCCGCGGCGCGCGCGCCGAGTTTCCGCGCGCGCGAGAGCGCGGGCAATGCCAATGGCACGTCGGCGAGCGCGCCCTCGCCCCGGCCCTTCATCCGGCGTTCCTCGGCCTTGGTGCGCTCCCAGGCGCGGGTTTGCTCGGCGGAATCCGCGATCCTGGCGTCGCCGAACACGTGGGGATGGCGCCGCGTGAGCTTGTCGCAGATGGCCCCGACCACGTCGTCGAAGGCGAAGGCGCCCTGCTCCGCGGCCAGCTGCGCATGAAACGCCACCTGGAACAGCAGGTCTCCCAGTTCCTCGCGCAGCGCCTCGAGGTCGCCGCGTTCGATGGCGTCGGCGACCTCGTAGGCCTCCTCGAGCGTGTGCGGCGCGATCGAGCGGAAATCCTGCTCACGGTCCCAGGGGCAGCCGTTCGCCGGGTCGCGCAGCCGCGCCATGATCGCCAGCAGCCGCTCAATCGCCATGCAACGGCGGCCCGCCGAGGATCTCGCGCAGCGTCAGCAGCATGCCCGCGGTCGCGCCCCAGATGTTGAAGCTGCCCCAGGGCAACTCGAAGGTCTCGACGTCTTCCGTGCCGAACCGCCGCCATCGTCGCGCGTGCGTCGACGGATCGAGCAGGTGGCGCAGCGGCGCCTCGAAAGTGCCGGCGACCTCGACCGGGTCGAGTTTCAGCTGGAATCCGGGCCGCACCAGGCCGACCACCGGCGTCACGCGATAGCCCGTGATGACGACGTGGTCGGGGAGCACGCCGAGCACCTCGACGTACTCCGGCGCAAGGCCGATCTCCTCGCGGCTCTCGCGCAACGCCGCATCCACCGCATCGCGGTCGCCGGGCTCGATCCGCCCGCCGGGAAAGGAGATCTGCCCGGCGTGGTGCTTCAGATCGTCGGCCCGCAGCGTGAGCAGCACCCCGAGGTCGTCGCCGCGGTCCACCACCGGGATCAGCACGGCCGCGCGGATCGGGGCGCTCGGGAACAGCGTTTCCAGGCGCTGCGTCGAGGAGCGCGGCAGGTGGCCGATGCGCAGGTCGCCTTCGACGCGGCCGCACCCCGCCACGCGGCATCGCAGTTCCTCGCGCAGCCGAGCCGTGGGCAGGCGGTGCAGTTCCAGCGCAGACTCAGCCGCCATCCCGCCTCCCGCCATGAGCGAGGCGAGCCGGGTCGAGGAGCTCGGCCAGCTCTGCGCGCGGCAGGCCCGTTTCTTCCACGGCGACGTCGAGCACCGCGCGCTTCTCGGCGGCCGCGCGCTTCGCGATCGCCGCCGCGCGGTCGTAGCCGATGCGCGGCGCGAGCGCGGTGAGCAGCATGGGGTTGCGCGCCAGCGTGACGGCGAGACGCTCTGCGTTCACGGCGAGGCCGGGGATCGCGTTTTCCGCCAGCGCCCGCGCCGAGCCCGCCACCAGCTCCAGCTGCTGCAACAGGGCATGCGCGACCAGCGGCAGCATGACGTTCAGCTGGAAGTTCCCGGAGGCGCCCGCCATTGCCACGGCGGCGTCGTTGGCCATGGTGAGCGTCGCGGCCATCGCGACCGCCTCCGGGGTGACCGGGTTGACCTTGCCCGGCATGATGCTGGAACCGGGCTGCAGCGCCGGCAACGTGATCTCGCCGAGGCCCGCCAGCGGGCCGGAGTTCATCCAGCGCAGGTCGTTGGCGATCTTGAGCAGCGCGACCGCGGCCGTGCGCAACATGCCGGAGAGCTCGACCGCCGTGTCCTGCGAGGCGAGCGCCGCGAAACGGTCCGGCGCCGGAACGAGCGCCAGCCCGGTGCTCGCGGCCAGCCTCGCGATCGCACGCGCCGCGAACTCGGGATGCGCGTTGATGCCGGTGCCCACCGCGGTGCCGCCGAGGGCGAGGCGGTGCAGGCGCGGCGTGACCGCCGCAAGGCGCTCGGCGGCCGCCTCGACCTGTGATTGCCAGGCGCCCATCTCCTGGCCGATGGTCACCGGCATGGCGTCCATGAGGTGCGTGCGGCCGGGCTTCACGATCGCGCCGACCGCCGCCGCCTTCGCGGCGATCGCCTGCGCGAGCGCGGCGAGCGCCGGCAGGGTGGCCGCATGCAGCTCGAGGGCCGCCGACAGGTGGATCGCCGTCGGGATCACGTCGTTGCTGCTCTGGCAGCGGTTGACGTGGTCGTTGGGATGCACCGGCGTGCCCAGGCGCCGGGCTGCCAGGCGCGCGATGACTTCGTTGGCGTTCATGTTGGTGCTGGTGCCGGATCCGGTCTGCAGCACGCCGACCGGGAACTGGTCCGCGTGACCGCCCTGCGCGACCTCGAGCGCGGCCGCCGCGATCGCCGCCGCCATCGGCGCCGGCAGTTCGCCGAGCTCGCCATTGGCCTCGGCCGCCGCCCACTTGATCAGCCCGAGCGCGCGGATGAAGGACGCGGGCATCGGCAGCCTCGCGATGCGGAAATTGGCGACCGCACGTTGTGTCTGGGCGCCCCACAGCGCGTCGGCGGCCACGCGGACGTCGCCGAGGCTGTCCTTTTCGATGCGGTATGGATCGCTCACGGGTAACATGCGCAGTCTACCATCCGCACCCTCCGCCATGACCGACACCCGCCTGACCGCGCTCTCCCCGCTCGACGGACGCTACGCCCCCCGCTGCGCGGACCTCGCGGCGCTGTTCAGCGAATCCGCCCTGATCGCCCGGCGCGTGCAGGTCGAGGTCGCCTGGTTCCGGCAGCTCGCGGCATCCGGCCACTTCCCCGCCCTCGGTTCGCTGCCGCCCGCGGTGGTCTCGCGGCTCGAGTCGCTCGCGGGTGGCGTGGGTGCGGCGGACGCCGCACGCGTCAAGGAGCTCGAGCGGCAGGTCAACCACGACGTGAAGGCCGTCGAGTACTGGCTGCGCGAGCAGCTCGCGGCCGCGGGCGCGACGCCGGCGCAACTCGAGTTCCTGCACTTTGCGGCGACGTCCGAGGACGTGAACAACCTCGCCTATGCGCTGATGCTCGCCGCCGCGCGCGAGCGCGTGCTGCTGCCCCGCCTGCGCGAGCTGGCGGATGCGCTCGCGGCGCTGGCCGGGCGCCACGCCGGGCTTGCCATGCTGGCGCGCACACACGGCCAGCCGGCGACGCCGACGACGCTCGGCAAGGAGGCGGCGAATTTCGCGGCGCGGCTGCGGCGCGCCGCCGACGCCTGGCAGCGGGTCCCGGCGCTCGGCAAGTGGAACGGGGCGACCGGGAACTTCAATGCGCACGTCGTGGCGGCGCCGGGCGTCGACTGGCGCGCCGCGTCCCGCCGGCTGGTGCAGGGCCTCGGCCTGGTGCCGAACGAATACACCACGCAGATCGAGCCGCACGACTGGGTCGCGGAATACTGCGACGCGCTGGCCCGCGCCGGGACCGTCCTGATCGCGCTGTGCCGCGACGTCTGGGGATACGTGTCGCTCGGCTACTTCCGGCAGAAGGCGGTGACGGGCGAGATCGGCTCTTCGACCATGCCGCACAAGGTCAACCCGATCGACTTCGAGAACGCGGAAGGCAACGCCGGCGTCGCCAACGCGATGCTGCGCCACTTCTCGGAGAAGCTGCCGGTGTCGCGCTGGCAGCGCGATCTGAGCGACTCGACGGTGATGCGCAACCTGGGCGTCGCGCTCGGCCACAGCGAACTCGCCTGCAGCGCGGCGCTGGCCGGGCTCAAGCGCGTCGAGCCGGATGCCGCGCGCATCGGCGCCGACCTCGACGCGCACTGGGAGGTGCTCGCCGAGGCCGTCCAGACCGTCATGCGCGCGCATGGCGTCGGCGGCGCCTACGAAAAGCTCAAGGAATTCTCGCGCGGCCGCGCGGTGGATGCGGCGTCGCTCAGGGCATTCGTCGCCGGGCTCGGTCTGCCGGAAGATGCGCGCCGGCGCCTGGAGGCGCTGACGCCCGCTTCCTACACGGGCCTGGCCGAGGCCCTCGCGCGCGCGCTCTGAATGCGGCGAGGGGCCGTGGACGACCCGATAGAATGCGTGATCACGACCTGGGACGCGGATCGCCCTGCGCTGCAGAAGATCCGCCGCGAGGTCTTCATAGATGAGCAGCAGGTCCCGGAATCCGAGGAATGGGACGACGACGACCCCGTCAGCGTCCACGCCCTGGCCACCCTGAACCGTGAACCAGTCGGCACCGGGCGACTTAATCCGGCCGGTAAGATCGGGCGCATCGCGGTTGTTGCCGGCATGCGCGGCCGTGGCATCGGCGCCATCATCCTGCGCCTGTTGCTCCGGGAGGCGCATCACCGGGGGCTCCGCGAACCGTACCTGCATGCTCAACTGCAGGCCGTGCCCTTCTACGGGAAGTTCGGCTTCACGAGCGAGGGCCAGGTGTTCGACGAGGCGGGCATCCCTCACGTGAGGATGAGGCACGCCCTGGAGTGAGGAGCGGTGCAGACGCAGCGGCAGAGCGTGACCGGGACGCGCTCGATCATCGCGACCCTCGACGAGGCCCGCGCCGCCACCCAGCAGGTGGCGTTCGCGGCGCGCCGGCTGCTCACCATGTACACGCAGGACCTCGAGCCCGCCGTGTACGACCAGCCGCAGTTCCTGGAGACCGTCAAGAAGCTGGTGCTGGCGAAGAGCTACGCCAAGGTGCGCGTGCTGCTTGCCGATCCTTCGCGCGTCGTCTACGAAGGCAGCAAATTCGTGCACCTGGCCCGGCGGATCACGAGTCACATCGAGATCCGGCGCGTGAAGTCCGACCGGCGCGACAATCAGTCGGCGTTCCTGATCGCCGACGACCGCGCCCTCGTCTACCGGCTGCAGGCTTCGCGCTGGGAAGGCATCGTCGAGATGAACGACCCGGTCGTCGCGCGGCGCTACCTCAATTACTTCGACGAGATCTGGATCGCCAGCGAGCCCGAAGCGGAGACGCGCCAGCAGCACCTCTGAGCGGGCGGGTGCGGCCCGCGCCGCTATAATCCGGCCATGACGCTGAGGCTCGATTTCACCGTGGCGGCCATCGCCGAGCGCGACGGGCGCTTCCTGGTCGTGCAGGAGCGCGCGGCGCGGCGCATCGTGCTGAACCAGCCCGCGGGGCACCTCGAGGACGGGGAATCGCTCGTCGACGCGGTGATCCGCGAGACGCTCGAGGAGACCGGCCGCGGATTCGAGCCGCAGGCCCTGACCGGGATCTACCTGTGGCGCGGCCCGGGCCGGCGCACGGTGCTGCGCGTGGCGTTCGCGGGCCGGGTCGGCGAGCGCGACGAGTCGCGCGCGCTCGACCGCGCCATCCTGCGCACCGCCTGGCTCGGCCGCGGCGAGCTCGCCGCGCGCGCGGCGGAACTGCGCAGTCCGCTGGTCCTGCGCAGCATCGACGACTACCTGCGCGGCGCCCGCTATCCCCTCGACATGCTGGACCACGTGCCGCCACAGGAGATGCCGGCGCGTGCGGCGCGCTGACATGCCGCGCGCAATCGTCGCCCTGTCGGGCGGAGTCGACTCCGCGGTCGCGGCCCTGCTGATGCGGGACGCGGGCCACGAGGTCGAGGCGCTGTTCATGTCGAACTGGGAGGAGGACGAGGGCGGCTACTGCACCTCCGCGGCCGACTGGCAGGACGCGCTCGGCGTAGCGCGCGAGCTCGGCATCCCGCTGCACAAGGTGAGCTTCGCCACCGAGTACCGGGAGCGCGTGTTCGCGCACTTCCTCGCCGAGCTCGAGGCCGGGCGTACGCCGAATCCAGACGTGCGCTGCAACCGCGAGATCAAGTTCGGCCTCGGTCTCGCCTACGCGCGGCGCCTCGGCGCGGACATCTTCGCGACCGGCCACTATGCGCGCATCGGCCCCGGTCCCGCGCTGCTGCGCGGCCGGGACCGGTCCAAGGACCAGAGCTACTTCCTGCACGAACTGACGCGGGCGCAGCTCGCGGCCTCGGCGTTCCCGGTCGGCGCCATGCACAAGGCCGAGGTCCGTGCGCTCGCGCGCAGGCGCGGCCTGCCGGTCGCCGACAAGCGCGACTCGACCGGCATCTGCTTCATCGGCGAACGGCCTTTCGGCGAATTCATCGGTCATTTCCTGCCGGGCCACGCGGGTCCGATCGAGACCCCGGATGGCGAGGTGCTGGGCCGGCATCGCGGCCTCGAGCGCTACACGCTGGGCCAGCGCAGCGGCCTCGGCATCGGCGGGCTGCGAGGCCGCGGCGAGGCGCCCTGGTTCGTCGCCGCCAAGGACCTGGCGCGCAATGCGCTCGTCGTGGTGCAGGGTGCGGACCATCCCGCGCTCTTCTGCGCCGGCCTGCGAGCGGCCGCGCCGCACTGGGTCGCAGGCGTTGCGCCCGCCCTGCCGTTCGGCTGCACGGCGAAGCTGCGCTACCGCCAGCCGGACGTGGCCTGCCGCGTCGAAGCCGCCGAGGGCGGCGTGACCGTCCGCTTCGGTCAGCCGCTGCGAGGCGCCGCGCCCGGCCAGTACGCGGTGTTCTACGACGGCGAGGAGTGCCTGGGCGGCGCGGCTATAATGGCGCTCCTTCCCGCGGAGGATTCATGCAGGACAGCTTCAAGTCGCGCCGCAAGCTCGCCGTCGGCGATCGCAGCTACGATTACTGCGCACTAGACTCGCTGGCGGCGTACCGCGTCGGGCGCCTCCCCTATTCGTACAAGATCCTGCTCGAGAACCTGCTGCGCCACGAGGACGGCCGCACGGTCACGCGCGATGACATCGTCGCATTGGCGGCGGCGGATCCGCGCAAGCTGCCGGCGCGCGAGATCGCCTTCACGCCGGCGCGCGTCATCCTGCAGGACTTCACCGGCGTGCCTGCGGTCGTGGACCTCGCCGCGATGCGCGATGCGATGGCTGCGCTCGGCGGCGACCCGGGCCGCATCAACCCGCTGATCCCGGCCGAGCTCGTGATCGACCATTCGGTCATGGTGGACCATTACGGCACCACCGACGCGCTCAACCTCAATGCGTTGCTGGAGTTCCAGCGCAACAGGGAACGCTACACCTTCCTGCGCTGGGGCCAGCAGGCCTTCGACAACTTCTCGGTGGTGCCGCCCGACACGGGCATCGTGCACCAGGTGAACCTCGAGTATCTCGCGCGCGTGGTGTTCGCCGACGACCGGGGTTTCGCCTATCCCGATACGGTCGTCGGCACCGACTCGCACACGACCATGGTCAACGGCGTCGGCGTGCTCGGCTGGGGCGTCGGCGGCATCGAGGCGGAGGCCGCGATGCTCGGCCAGCCCTCGACCATGCTGATTCCCGAGGTGATCGGCGTGAAGCTGACGGGCCGGCTGCAGGAAGGCGCGACTGCGACCGACCTGGTGCTGACCGTGACCGAGATGCTGCGCAAGCGCGGCGTGGTCGAGAAATTCGTCGAGTTCTTCGGCGACGGGCTCGGGCAGTTGCCGCTCGCGGACCGTGCGACCATCGCCAACATGGCGCCCGAGTACGGCGCGACCTGCGGCATCTTCCCGGTCGACGAGGAGACCCTCGGGTACCTGCGCCTGACCGGCCGCGATGCCGCCCAGGTCGCGCTCGTGCGCGCCTACGCGCAGGCCCAGGGCATGTGGCGCGAGCACGGTGCGCCGGATCCCGAATACACCGACGTGCTGCAGCTGGACCTCGCGACGGTGCAGCCCTCGCTCGCGGGCCCGAAGCGCCCGCAGGACCGCGTGCGGCTGCCCGACATGCAGAAGGCCTACCGCGACGCCTTCGCGCGCGACCAGGACAAGTGGAAGTCCCGGGGGCCGGCCCGGGTCACGGACGCTGCGCCGTTCGAGCTGAAGGATGGCGCGGTCGTGATCGCCGCCATCACCTCCTGCACCAACACCTCGAACCCGGCCGTCATGCTGGGCGCCGGGCTGCTCGCGAGGAATGCCCGCGCTCGCGGGCTTACGGTTCCGCCCTGGGTAAAGACCTCGCTGGCGCCGGGGTCCAAGGTCGTCACCGAATACCTGACGCACTCCGGGCTGCTGGACGACCTCGAGGCGCTCGGCTTCAACCTCGTCGGCTATGGCTGTACCACCTGCATCGGCAATTCGGGGCCGCTGAATGCGCCGATTTCGCAGGCGATCAACGCGAACCGGCTGTCCGTGGCCTCGGTGCTGTCGGGCAACCGTAACTTCGAGGGCCGCGTCCACCAGGAAGTGCGCATGAACTTCCTGGCCTCGCCGCCGCTGGTCGTCGCCTACGCGATTGCGGGCACGGTGGACATCGACCTCACGCGTGACGCCCTCGGCACGGGCGCGGACGGCAAGCCGGTGTACCTGCGCGACGTCTGGCCGGGCAGCCGCGAGATCCAGGACACGATCTCCGGCTCGGTGCATTCCCGGATGTTTGCCAGGACCTACGCGGACGTGTTCCAGGGCGACGAGCGCTGGCGCGGCATCGAAGTGCCGGCCTCGAAGACCTACCGCTGGGATGCGGCGAGCACCTACATCCAGAACCCGCCCTACTTCGCCGGCATCGGCCGCAAGCCGCCCGGTCTGCCGGCCGTGCGCGGTGCGCGCTGCCTTGCGCTGTTCGGCGATTCGATCACGACCGACCACATCTCGCCGGCGGGCGCGATCCGCAAGGATTCACCGGCCGGCCTGTACCTGCAGCAAAACGGCGTGCAGCCCGCGGACTTCAACAGTTACGGCTCGCGCCGCGGGAACCACGAAGTGATGATGCGCGGCACCTTCGCGAACACGCGCATCAAGAACCTGATGGTGCCCGGCGTCGAGGGCGGAGTCACCCGGCTGCTGCCGGACGGCGGGCAGATGCCGATCTACGACGCGGCGATGAAGTACCAGGCGGCGGGCGTGCCGCTGGTCGTGATCGCAGGCCAGGAATACGGCACCGGTTCCTCGCGCGACTGGGCCGCGAAGGGAACCCGCCTGCTGGGCGTGAAAGCCGTGATCGCCGCGGGCTTCGAGCGCATTCACCGTGCCAACCTGGTCGGCATGGGCGTCTTCCCGCTCACCTTCCAGGACGGCGACCATGCGGCCAAGCTCGGGCTCGACGGCACCGAGACCTACGACATCGACGGCCTCTCGGCCGGCAGCCGCGAGGCCTCGGTGCGCGCGACCCGGGCGGACGGCAAATCCGTGACCTTCCAGGTCAACGTCCGTGTGGACACGCCGAAGGAATGGGAATACATGGACCACGGCGGGATCCTGCACTTCGTGCTGCGCCAGCTGGCGGCCTGAGGCAGCGGCGCTGCGCGCGCCGGCCGGGGGAACTCCGTGGAGCCATTCGTCACCGCGATCCACAGCCATGCGCGCCGCCGTCCCGCGGCGCTCGCCGTCCGCTACGAGGGCCGTGACACCAGCTACGCGGCGCTCGCCGCGGCGGCGGACCGGGTGGCGCAGGCGCTGCTCGGCGACGGCCACCCGCGTGGCGCGCGCATCGGCCTGCTCGACCTCAACTCCGTCGAGTTCCTCGAGGCGTTCATCGGCGCAGGGCGCGCCGCCTGCGTGCCGGTCGGCATCAACTCGCGACTGGCCGCCGCGGAACTCGAGTACGTGGTGC
>DASTOQ010000070.1:0-58128 GCA_035720205.1 Steroidobacteraceae bacterium
GACGGCGTCTGGACGGTCCGGCTCGGCGACGGCGCCGGCCGCGGCCACATCGACACCGGCTCCGGCAGCGTCGACCTCACCTTCCCGTAAAGAATAAAGATAAAGGGGACGCATCCCATTTAATTTAAATGGGATGCGTCCCCTTTATTCCTAGCCGGCGAGCAGGACGGCTTCGGCGTGCTCCTGCGCCTCGGGCGTGCCGAACAGCACGACCACGTCGCCCTCGCGCAGCTTCATCTGCGGGTCCGGATCGCGGCCCACGATGCCGTCGCGCCGCACCGCGGTGAACGACACCTCCGCGCCGCGTTCACGCACCTCGCGGATGGACCTGCCGATGGCCCAGGCGCCCGGCGGCAGCAACACCATGTGCAGCTCCTCGCGGAAGCGCCCCGTGTCCTCGACGCTGCCCGCCGGGTCCCGGCCGTAGACCGAGCGCAGGGCCGTGTAGCGCTCGCGGCGGATGTCGCCCAGCCGGCGCATCACCCGTGACGGCGGGACCTGCAGCATGTGCAGCGTATTGCCCACCAGCGTGAGGGCGGCCTCCAGCGTCTCCGGGACGACCTCCGTCGCGCCCGCCTTCAGCAGCGCCTCGAGGTTCGAGTCGTCCATCGACCGTACCAGGATCGGCAGGTCCGCGCGCAGGCGGCGCACCGCCTGCACGGTCGCATGCGCACGCCCCGCGTCCGAGTAGGTGACGACGACGGCGATCGCGCGGTTGATGCCGGCGGACTGGAGCACGCCCTCGTCGGTGGCGTCGCCGTAGAGCACGGGATCGCCGGCCGCGGTCGCCGCACGGACGCGCTTCGGGTCGAGGTCCACGGCGAGGTACTCGAAGCCTTCCCCCTCCAGCACGCGGGCGACGTTCTGCCCGACGCGCCCGTAGCCGCAGAGCATCACGTGCTCGCGCTGCGCCGCCGCGCGCAGCGCCGCATCGACGCGCGCGATGCTGGTGGGCGCGGGCGCCCGTTTCTCGCGCAACAGGAAACGCGCGATCGCCTTGTTGTGCCGGATCAAGTAGGGCGAGGCCAGCATGCTGAGCGTGATCGCCGCCAGCAGCGACTGGGTCAGGCCCGGGGCGACCAGGCGGTTGTCGAGCATGACGGCGAGCAGCGCGAAACCGAACTCGCCGCCGTGGGCGATCACGATGCCGGTGCGCAGGGCCTTGAACCAGTCGCCCGCGAAGTACCGTCCCGCCAGCATCACGATCGCGGCCTTGAGCACCAGCATCCCGGCGAGCATCGCGAGCACCGTCGGCAGGTGCCGCACCAGCGCCGGCAGGTCGAGCTGCATGCCGATGGTGACGAAGAACAGGCCGAGCAGCGTGTCGCGGAACGAGCGGATGCCCGCCTCGATCTGGTAGCGGTACTCGGTCTCGGCCAGCATCATGCCGCCGAGGAACGCGCCCAGCGCGAACGACAGGCCGGCCGAGTGCATGGCCCAGCCCGAGCCGACCGCGACGAACAGCACCGCGAAGGTGAACAGCTCGGGCGCCCGGCTGGAGGCGATCTCGTGGAACATCGGGCGCAACAGCCAGCGCCCCGCTGCCAGCACCACCACCAGCGCGAGCGCCGCCTTGCCGACCGCCAGCGCGACGCCCACGGTCGAGAACTCCTCCTCGGGCGCGGACAGCGCCGCGGCGAGGGCGAAGAACAGCGCGAAGGCGATGTCCTGGAACAGCGAGGTGCCGAAGCCCAGCCGCCCGTGCGTGCGGTTGAGCTCGTCCTGCTCCATGAGCTGACGCAGCAGGACTGGCGTCGAGGTCATGGACACCGCGCCGCCCAGCACGATCGCGACCGGCAGCGCGATCCCGAGGGCCCAGGCAATGGCCGCGACCGCGGCGGTCGTCAGGCCGACCTGCAGGCTGCCGAGCCACAACACCTCGCCGCGCATCGCCAGCAGCCGCGGCAGCGAGAAGTCGAGGCCGAGCGTGAACAGCAGGAACACGACGCCGAAGTCCGCGAGTGCCCGGGTGGTCTCGGTTGGCGCGACCCAGCCGAGGACGTACGGCCCGACCAGCATGCCGACCAGCAGGAACGCCACGATCAGCGGCAGCCGCAGGCGCCGCAGGCCGATGACGACCGCCAGCGTCGCGATCAGCAGGATCAGGATGTCTTCGAGGACGGTGTCGACCAGTGGGTTTCCCTCCCTGCGCCATGTTGTCGCCCGCAAGGCCGCGACGCAAACCCCGCGCGGTGCGGCTGCGGTCGGGCCCTGCTAGCATCTTTCGCGACACCGGGAGGACGCCTTGCAGATCGAGGCGGTGGAAGAGGCCGGCCGGCGCCGGTTCCGGCTGGCGGGCCGCTGGACCGTCGAGGAGGCGGGGGCGCTCGAGCCGCGTCTGCACCGGGCCGCGGCCGCAACGACGGGCGCGGTCGTGCTCGATCCCGCGGGAATCGAGGCCATGGACCTGACCGGCGCCTGGCTGCTGCGCTCGTTCGAGCGCCGCCTGGCGGACGCGGGCTGCCGCGTCGCATGGGCGGACGGCAGGCCGGAGCAGCTGGGCTTCATCGACCGCGCGGTGGCGGGCGCGGCGCCGCCGGTGCCGGAGGCCGCGGAACCGCTGGATGCGCTGCGCCGCCCGCTCCGGGAAATCGGCCGCCGCGCGGTCGGCGCGCGCGAGGAGGTCCTGGACGGCCTGGCCTTCCTCGGCGCGGTCGTGGTCGCGGCCGGACGCGCGCTCGGGAGCATCAAGCGCCTGCGCCTGCCCTCGGTGGTGCGCCACGTCCGGGACACGGGCGTCACCGCGGTGCCGATCGTCGCGCTGATCGCGTTCCTGATCAGCGTCATCGTCGCCTACATCGGCGCGCAGCAGCTGCGCAAGTTCGGCGGCGAGATCTTCGTGGTGGACCTGGTGACCGTCGCCGTGCTGCGCGAGCTCGGCGTGCTGCTGACCGCGATCATCGTCGCGGGCCGTTCCGGCAGCGCCTACGCGGCCGAGCTCGGCGTGATGAAACTCAACGAGGAAGTGGACGCGCTGCGCGCGATCGGCATGGACCCGGTCGAGGTGCTGGTGCTGCCGCGCGTGCTCGGCCTGGTGATCGCGCTGCCTCTGCTGACCGTGCTCGCGGACGCGATGGGGCTCGCGGGCGGGGCGCTCTTGTCCTGGTACCTGGTGGACATCCCGTTCAACCAGTTCCTCGAGCGCATGCAGGGCTCCATCGCCGAATGGACCTTCTGGGTCGGCATCGTCAAGGCGCCGGTGTTCGCCTTCCTGATCGCCATGGTGGGCACGCTGCGCGGCATGCAGGTGCGCAGTTCCTCGCGCGAACTCGGCCGGCTCACGACCGTGGCGGTCGTCCAGTCCATCTTTCTCGTGATCCTGGCGGACGCCGTGTTCGCAGTGATCTTCATGGAGCTCGACATCTGATGGGACCGGGCGCGCCGGATGCGGTCATCCAGGTCCGGGGCGTGGTGAACCGCTTCGGCGCGCAGCTCGTGCACGACGGGCTCGACCTCGAGGTCCGGCGCGGCGAGGTGTTCGGCATCGTCGGCGGCTCCGGGAGCGGCAAGTCGGTGCTGCTGCGGACCATGCTCGGGCTGCAGCGGCCGGCCGCCGGCAGCGTCCGGATCGAGAGCCAGGAGGTGACGCGCCAGCCCGCGAGCGCGCTGCTCGCGGTGAAGCGCCGCTACGGCGTCATGTTCCAGCGCGGCGCGCTGTTCTCGTCGCTCACCGTGCTGCAGAACGTCGAGCTGCCGATCGCCGAGTACTACGCGGTCGGGGAGGAGATGCTGCGGGAGCTCGCGATGCTCAGGATCCGCATGGTCGGGCTGCCGGAGGATGCCGCGGGCAAGTACCCGGCGCAGCTGTCGGGCGGCATGACCAAGCGCACGGCGCTGGCCCGGGCGCTGGCGCTCGACCCGGCGCTCCTGTTCCTCGACGAGCCGACCTCCGGCCTGGACCCGATCTCCTCGGCGGCTTTCGACCGCCTCGTCCTCTACCTGCAGGGGGCGCTGTCGCTGACGGTCGTGATGATCACGCACGATCTCGATACCATCTTCAGGGTCTGCAACCGGGTCGGGGTGATCGTGGACGGGCGGATGATCAGCGGGACGCTCGAGGAAATCGTACGCCACGACCACCCCTGGATCCGGGAATACTTCCACGGCGAGCGCAGCCGCGCGGCGCGTGGACTGGCGGTGCACGATGGATAGGGAAGCCAATTACGTCGCGGTCGGGGCCTTCGTGCTGCTGGTGCTGGCGATGGCCGCGGGCTTCGTGCTCTGGTACTCGGACACCGGCGACCGGCGCGACTACCGGCGCTACGAGATCTACTTCGACGGCAGCGTGTTCGGGCTCTCCGAGGGCGGCTCGGTGCGCTACCTCGGCGTCGCGGTCGGCCGCGTCGCGCGCATCGGCCTCGACCCGCGCGATCCCGGCCGCGTGCGCGTGATCGCCGAGATCGCCGAGAACACGCCGGTCGAAGAGGGCACCATCGCGCGGCTGGCGTTGCAGGGCGTCACCGGGCTCCTGTTCGTCGACCTGCGGCCGCGCGATCCCGCCAAGCCGCGCCAGGCCTCGATCGCGGGCATCGAGCACCCGGTGATCCCCTCGGAGCAGTCCGACTTCGACGTGTTCGTGAGCAGCCTGCCCGACGTCGTCGCGAAGGCGGGCGAGGCGCTCAACCGCGTCAACGCGGTGCTTTCGGACGCCAACATCGAGGCGGTGACGGCCGCGGTCGGCAACGTCAGCGAGGCGAGCGGCGAACTGCCGGAGACGGTCGCCGACGCGCGCGCGATGTTCGCCGAGCTGCGCGGGGCGGCCGCGGAGATGAAGGGGACGGCCGCGAACCTGCGCGAGCTGACGGCCACCAGCGGCGAGCAGGTGGAGCTCACGGTGCGGCGGCTGCACGAGGTCGCGGACAACGTGGCCTCCACCACCGCGCGCCTGGACCGCTTCATCGAGCGCAACGAGGGCAACCTCGACCGCTTCGCCGATCAGGGGCTCGCGGAATTCGAGCAGCTGCTGCGCGAGACGCGCCAGGCGGTGCGCGCATTCGAGGAGCTGTCGCAGAGCCTGGAGCAGGACCCGTCCCGCCTGGTCTACAAGCCGGCGCCCGCCGGCGTGGAGATACCGCCATGAGAACGACGCTCGCCGCCGCCGCCGCGCTCGCGTTCGCCGCCGCCGGCTGCGTCGGCAGCCTGAAGAACACGGACCCGGAGCCGCGGATGTACCGCGTCGCGGCGCCCGAACTGCGGGGCGGCGACGGGCTTTCGGCTGACCTGGTGGTGGCGCGCCCGGAATCGGCGCCCGGCCTCGGCGTCAACCGCATCGCGACGCGCTGGCCCGGGCTGCGCTTCGACTATTATGCCGGCGCGCGCTGGGCCGAGGACCTGCCCACGATGGTGCAGTCGGCGCTGGTCGAATCGCTCGCGGGCGCGCACCGGCTGCGCTCCGTGCAGGGCGACCTCGGGCGCTTCCGCGCGACGCACGTGCTGTCGGTCAAGGTGCTGTACTTCGAGGCCGATTACACGGCGGGCGCGGTGCCGACCGCGCGCGTGGTGCTGGCCGCGACGCTCGGGCGGCAGGCGGACCGCCGCGTGCTGGCCTCGTTTTCGGTCGCGGCCGCGCAGCCGGCGGCTGCGAACCGGCTGGCGGAGGTCGTGGCCGCGCTCGACGCGGCTTTCGGCCGCGCGGCGACCGAGGTCGCGACCCGCAGTTTCGACGCGATCGCCGCCGACCTTCAGGCGCCGGCGAACATCCGCCCGTAGCCGGCCTCGCCGCGCGCCTGCGCGAGCAGCAGCGCGAGGAACTCCGCGGCCGTCATCGGCTCGCCGAACAGCCGGCCCTGGCCATAGTGGCAGTCCAGGCCGCGCAGGTAGTCGAGCTGCTGCTGCGACTCGATGCCCTCGGCGACGACTTCGAGGGACAGGTTCTTGCCCATCTCGACGATCGTGCGCACCAGCGTCGTGTCGGAGGGCGACACCAGCGCGTGGCGCACGAACGACTGGTCGATCTTGAGCGTGCCGACCGGGAACTGCTGCAGCGCGGACAGCGAGGAGTAGCCGGTGCCGAAGTCGTCGATCGAGAGGTGCACGCCCATGGCGTGCAGCTCGTCGAGCAGGCGCACCATGCGCCCGGCCTCGGACATCAGGGTGGTCTCGGTGATCTCGAGCTCGAAGTTCGAGGGCGCGACGCCGGTGTCGTCGAACACCGAGCGGTAGCGCGTCAGGAACTCGGCCTGGCGCAGCTGCTTGAGCGACAGGTTGATCGAGATCCGGCCGGGCCGCGGCACCTGGTCCTGCCAGCTGCGGTAGTCATGGCAGACGCGCTTGAGCACCCACTCGCCGATCTCCTGGATCAGGTTCGACTCCTCGGCCAGCGGGATGAACTGCGCCGGCGAGATGTCGCCGTGGCCCGGCAGCCGCCAGCGCACCAGCGCCTCGGCCCCGACCACGCGGCCGTCGCGCAGGTCCACCTTTGGCTGGTACAGGATCACGAGCTCCTCGCGCTCGACCGCGCGGCGCAGCTTGCTCTTGAGCATCAGGCGCTCGACCGCGACCGCGCTCATCTCCGGCGTGTAGAAGCTGTGGCTGTTGCCGCCGTTCTGCTTCGAGTAATACATGGCCGCGTCCGCGTCGCGGATCAGGTCCACGACGTTGTCGGCGTCGCGCGGGCACAGCGCGATGCCGATGCTGCCGGTGACGTACAACTCGTGCTGGCCGAGCTGGAACGGGCGGCCGAGCTCGTCCAGCACCTCGCGCGCGAGCGCGGCGATCGCCGTGCGGTTGTCGGTCCCGGCCGGCAGGCTCTCGATGAACAGCGCGAACTCGTCGCCCGCGAGCCGCCCGAGCATGGTGTTCTGCGGCAGCTTGCGGTTCATGCGCTCGGACAGGATCTCGAGCGCGCGGTCGCCGGCGGCGTGGCCGAAGGTGTCGTTGACCTCCTTGAAGCGGTCGAGGTCCATGTACAGCAGCGCCAGCTCGCGCCCGGCGCGCAGGGTGCGCGCGATCGCCTGCTGCAGCGAATGCTGGAACTGGAGGCGGTTCGGGATCTTGGTCAGCGTGTCGTAGCGCGCCAGGTAGCGGATGCGGCGCTCCGCGCGCTTGCGCTCGGTGATGTTGCGGGCGACGAAGATGCAGCCCTGGAAGCGCGGGTCCTCGGCGGCCATCACCGAGCCCGACAGCGACACCGGGATGGTCTGGCCGCTCTTGCTGCGCATGGTCAGCTCGAGCGTCTCGTTCGCGGCCTGCTCCACCGAGAAATTCGGGCGGTCCTGCTCGGAGACCAGGAAGCCGAGCTCGCGGCCGAGCAGCTCCGCCTGCGACCAGCCGAGCATCTGCGTGGCGGCCAGGTTGACGCGCTTGACCAGGCCGTCGGGCGAGGTCAGGAACACCGCGTCGTTCATGCTGTCCAGCGTGACGTCGAGCGCGCGGCCGGTGGCCGCGTGGTCCGCGAGGTTGACGCGCAGCCGCTCGAGCGCCGTGCCGAGCACGGCGGCGATGCGCCCGCCGGGCGCCTCGATGCGGGTGGTCCAGTCGCCGCCCGAGAGCCGCTCGACCGCGCGCAGCAGCTCGGCCATCGGGCGCTCGATGCGCGCGGCGTACTGGCGGTTGGCGATGAAGGCGGCGACCAGCAGGACGACCGCGCCCCCCAGCATCCACGGCACCCAGCCGGAAGCCCCCGCCGGGCCCCAGCCGGCGACGATCGCGGCCGCGAGCACGATGCCGGCGGCGGCGCCGCTGGCGGTCGCGATCGCGATCCCCTTGCTGCCGAACAGGCGGCTCATACGGTCGTGGCGGCACCCCCCGGAAACCCGCATCATACGGCACCGTGCGGGACGGCCCAATTTGAACGATCTGCAACTGACCGGGCGGGACCGTGGCCACGTGGTCACGCTGGAGGAGCCGCGCTGCACGCTGCACGCCGCGGCGGTCGGGGCCTTCCTGGCCATGCGGGCGCGGGCCCGGCAGGCCGGCTTCGACCTGCTGCCGCTGTCCTCCTTCCGCGATTTCGACCGCCAGCGCGCGATCTGGAACGCCAAGTACCGCGGCGAGCGCCGGGCCGTGGACCGGCGCGGCCGGCCGCTCGACATGGCCTCGCTCGCCCCCGGCGAGCGGGTCGAGGCCATCCTGCTGTGGTCGGCGCTGCCCGGCGCGAGCCGGCATCACTGGGGCACGGACCTGGACGTGGCCGACGGCGGGGTGATCGCCAAAGGCTACCAGCCGCGCCTGGAGACCGGCGAGTTCCGGCGGGGCGGCGTGTTCGCGCCGCTGTCGGCCTGGCTCGAGCGGCACATGAACCGCTTCGGTTTCTATCGCCCGTACGTGCGCCGCGGGGGCGGCGTGCAGCCGGAGCCCTGGCACCTGAGCTTCGCGCCGGTGTCGCGACAGGCGTTGCCCAGGATGACCGTGGAACTGCTGGCGGAGGCGATCCGCGGAGCGGGCGTGGACGGCGAGGCCGAGATACTCGCGCGGCTGCCCGCGATCCGCGAGCGCTACGTGCGGGACGTGGACGCCCCTCCGCGCATGCGCTCGCGCTGGGCCAGGCTCAGCCCGCGCCGCCCGGCGTAGATCCGGCGCCCCAGACTTCCTTGAGGTGCTCGACCATGAGCGCCCGCATCCCGGACATCGGGTTGCGCTCGACCGTGAACACCGGCGGGTTGCGCCGCAGCATCGGCCAGCGGCTGCCGCGCATCAGCGTCTGCAGGTATTCCACGTTCTTGCGGATCGCGTTCATGTACGGGTTGTCGCCGTTGAACAGCGGTTCGAGGTAGCGGTAGGCGTGGTTGAAGGCCTTGCCGAGCCGGTTGTCGATCGTGGACGAGATGAACTTGGGCGTCTGCCGCAGCAGGTCGAGGCCCGAGCCGTACAGCACCTTGGTGCCCCCGCTGCCGGCATGCACGGCGACGTCGCCCAGCACGAACTCCGCGTACAGGCGGTCGCGGCATTTCTCCAGGTAACAGCGGTCGGCCATCTGCGCCAGCATGTCGGCGGTGCCCAGCAGGTGGCCGACGAGGCGGTCGCGCGAGTCGGCCACGCGGATCGAGTCGAGCGGCACCTCATAGCCGGTGAAGTGCACGATGCGCGTGGCGACCGGCACCCACTGCCCGAGGCCCGCGCCCGGCAGGTACTTCGCCAGGTACTGCGCGCTGCGCGTGACGTGGTTGCGCGTGAACACCGCGCCGTTCGGGATCGCCGACTCGCCCTGCTCGCGGATGTAGCCCGAGTCGTGGAACAGCGCGGTCACCATGCCCATCAGCGCGCGTTCCGGGCCGATGCGCGGCCCGTCCGGGTCCGTCTCGTAGCCCGCCATCAGCCGCGCCATCGCCAGCACCACGTCCTGGGAGTGCTGCAGGTCGTGGTAGACCGTGTCCACGCCGAGGTAGCCGGGCTCCTGTCCGGTGAACAGCCGCTCGAAGTCGGTGAGCGCCCGCGTGAGCATGGCCAGCGGCGCCCCGGGCCAGGTGCGCGAATAGATGTCGAGCACGGCTTCGCGCACGGCGGGCGGCGAGCTGACCTGCACCGTGTCGGTAACGTCGTAATCGCTGCGGCGGTAGGGGCGGGGCACTCGGCCGCGAGCCTCCTGGATCGGCGATGGTGCAGGCCAGTCTACGGAGTGCCGCATTGTCCCGGCCGGGGCGAATGCCGCGAACTTGCGCGCCGTCACATTCCTGCCCCCCGGTCTATGTCAAAGACGGCCGTGACCGGCGCGTGGTCCGAGGGACGTTCCCAGGCGCGCGGCGCCCGGTCGATGGTGCAGGAGCTGCAGCGCGCAGCCAGCGCGGGCGAGGCGAGCATCAGGTCGATGCGCAGGCCGTGATTGCGGCGGAACGCGCCCATCCGGTAATCCCACCAGGAAAAGCTGCCGGGCGGCTGCTCGAAACGGCGAAACAGGTCCTCGAAGCCGAGCGCCATGATCGCGGCGAGCGCCTCGCGCTCGGCCGGGCTCACGTGCACCGAGCCTTCCCACTTCGCCGGGTCGTGCACGTCGCGGTCCTCGGGCGCGATGTTGAAATCGCCGGCGACCAGGAGCAGCGGGTGCTGCTTCAGCAGCGCCGCCAGGTGCCTGCGCAGCCGGGCGAGCCACTCCAGCTTGTAGCCGTACTTGTCCGAGCCGACCTCCTGTCCGTTCGGCACGTAGACATTCACGAGACGCAGTCCGGCGACGGTCGCCGCGATCACGCGCCGCTGCGGATCGTCGCTGCCCGGCATGCCCGTCGTGACCTCCGCCGGCGGCTTGCGCGCGAGGATGGCGACGCCGTTGTAGGTCTTCTGTCCGTAGTGGGCAGCGTGCATGCCGAGCGCGCGCACCTCGCCGGCCGGGAACTGCTCGTCCGGCGTCTTGAGTTCCTGCAGCGCGATGGCGTCCACTGGATGCTCGGCCAGCCATCGCCCCAGGTGCTCGAGCCGGACCTTGAGCGAATTGACGTTCCAGCTCGCGATGCGGATCACGGCAGCAGCTCCGCGGGCCGGAAGCCGAACGCGCGCGCGGCCAGGCGGTGCGGGAACGCCCCGCAGCGCAGGTTCATGACGCTGGCCGCCGCATTGTATTGCTCGCGCCGCGCGGCGACGCGCGCATCGAGCTCGTCCATGCGCGCGGCCAGCGCCGCGAAGGCGGTGCTGCTCGCGAGTTGCGGGTAGCTGCCCGCGACGGTCAACAGGTCACCCGCGGCGGCGCGATGCTGCTCCTCCGCGGCGGCCAGCGCCGGGACGTCCGCGCGCGAGATGGCGGCGAGCACCGCCAGCGTCGCCAGGCGCGCCCGCTCGAGCGTCTCCGGCTCGTCGCGCATCAGGCGCCCGCACAGTTCGACGATGCGGGTCATGAGCTCCGCGCGCTTGCCGAGCTGGACGGCGAGCGCATCCCAGGCCTCGCGCGCGTCCCGGTCCAGGCGCAGCAGCCCGCCGCGGATCAGCACCGCTGCCGTTACGGCGAGCGCCGCAATCGCGGGCACGAGGATCCAGGCCATGCGTGGATCGAGTATATCATCGGCCTCCGTGGCAACCGGTCGCGAATCCTGGGATCTCGCCGTCATCGGCGGCGGCAGCGGCGGGCTCGCCTGCGCCCAGCGCGCGGCCGAGCACGGCGCGCGCGTCGTGCTGGCGGAACCCGGGCCGATCGGCGGCACCTGCGTGAACGTGGGCTGCGTGCCGAAGAAGATCATGTACCACGCCGCCGAGCTCGCGCACGGCATCGCGGATGCGGCCGACTACGGTTTCGAGGTCGAGCAGCGCGGCCACGACTGGCGCTCGCTCAAGGAACGCCGCGACGGCTATGTCCGCAAGCTGCACGGCATTTATCTCGAGAACCTGGTGAAACGCGGCGTGACGCTGTTGGCCGCGCGCGCGCGTATCGCCGGCGCGGGCCGGGTCGTGATCGGCGCGCAGGAGCACGCGGCCGGCCGCATCGTGGTCGCGACCGGCGGGCATCCGGTGGTGCCTGCGGTCCCCGGCGCGGAGCTCGGCATCACCTCCGACGGTTTCTTTGCGCTGGAGCGGATGCCGGCCTCGGTCGCCATCGCCGGCAGCGGCTACGTGGCGGCGGAGCTCTCGGGCGTGTTCGCGGCGCTCGGCGCCCGCGTGACGGTGCTGATGCGCCACGACCGGATGCTGCGCAGCTTCGACGGGATGCTGTCGCGGCGGCTGATGGCGGCGATGCAGGCGGACGGGATCGAGCTGGTGCCGGGCGCGGAGATCGGCTCGGTTGCCGCGACCGCGGACGGCCGCCAGCTCGCGCTCGCCGATGGCCGCCGCCTCGCACCCTTCGAATGCCTCATCTGGGCCGCCGGCCGCGCGCCGAATACGGCGGGCCTCGGCCTCGAGTCCGCGGGCGTCGCCCTGGGCGGCGCGGGCGAGATCGTCACCGACCTGCGCCAGGACACGAATGTCCCCGGCATCCACGCGCTCGGCGACGTGACCGGGCGCATGGCGCTGACTCCGGTTGCGATCGCGGCCGGCCGGCGGCTCGCGGACCGGCTGTTCGGGGGAATGGAGGACCGGCATCTCGACTACCGCCACATTCCGACTGTGATCTTCAGCCACCCGCCGATCGGCACCGTGGGGCTATCGGAGGAGGAGGCGCGCGCGCAGTTCGGCGACCGGGTCGCCGTGTTCCAGGGCGACTTCATGCCGCTCTACCACGGCATCACCGGGCGCCGCCGCCGCGCCGAGATCAAGCTGGTGACGGTGGGCGCCGCGCGGCGCATCGTCGGCCTGCACGCCATCGGCATGGGCGTGGACGAGATGCTCCAGGGCTTTGCGGTCGCGATCCGCATGGGCGCGACCAAGCAGGACTTCGACGATACCGTCGCGATTCACCCGACTTCCGCGGAGGAAGTCGTGACGCTCCCCGGATGAAGATCCGGCCGTGGCGCGAGTGGAGTCCGGACCTCGGCCCCCGCGTCTGGGTGGACCCCGCCGCGACCGTCATCGGCCGCGTGGAGATCGGCGCCGATTCCTCGATCTGGCCCGGCGCCGTGCTGCGCGGCGACGTCAATTTCATCCGCATCGGTGCGCGCACCAGCATCCAGGACGGCAGCATCCTGCACGTCGCGAGCGACCGGCTCGCGGGCGACGGCGGCATTCCGCTCCTGGTCGGCGACGAATGCACGGTCGGGCATCGGGTGATCCTGCATGCCTGCACCATCGGCAACCGCTGCCTGGTCGGCATGGGCGCGATCGTGATGGACGGCGCCGTGATCGGCGACGAGGTCATCATCGGCGCCGGCGCGCTGGTGCCGGCGGGCAAGAAGCTGCCGTCGCGGACGCTATGGGTCGGCAGCCCGGCGCGGCAATCGCACAAACTGTCGGAGCGGGAGATCGCGCACCTCGCGGAATCCGCGGCCCACTACGTGGCGCTGAAGGACGACTATCGGCGTGGCAAGGGCGGCTAGAGCCGCTCCAGCGCGTCCATGACCGGGCGCGTCTCCGGCCGCACGCCGTGCCACAGCAGGTAAGACTCGGCCGCCTGCTCGACCAGCATTCCCCAGCCCTTGAAGGCGCGGTTGGTCCCGCGCTCCCGCGCCCAGCGCATGAACGCGGTGTCGTTGCGCCCGTAGGCCATGTCGTAGCAGACCGTGTCGGGACCGACGGCGTTCGGCGGGAGCGCCGGCACCTCGCCGGCGAGGCTGGCGGCGGTCGCATTGACGATGATGTCCCAGGGCCGGTCGTCCACGGTATCGAAGCTCGAGGCCGAAATCTCGCCGAGGTCCGAGAACTCGTCGCGCAGGCGTACCGCGCGCTCGGGGGTGCGGTTGGCGATGCGGATCTCGCGCGGCTCCTGCTCGAGCAGCGGCGCCAGCACGCCGCGCACCGCACCGCCGGCGCCCAGGATCAGCAGCCGCGAGCCCGCGACCGCGACGCCGAGGTTGCGCACCAGGTCGGTGACCAGGCCGACGCCGTCCGTGTTCTCGCCGTAGAGCTCGGTGGCGCTCCTGCGCACGATCGTGTTGACCGCGCGGGCGCGTTCCGCGCGCGCCGAGAGCTCGTTGACGACTTCCGCCGCGGCCGGCTTGTGCGGCAGCGTCACGTTCGCGCCACCGCCGCCCTCGACGAAGAAGTTGATGACCTCGTGCCGGAATTCCTCGGGCGCCACGTCGCGCAGCTTGTAGTCGACGACGTGGTCGAACTGGCGCGCGAACAGCCCGTGGATGAAGGGGGACCAGCTGTGGCCGACCGGATGGCCGAACAGCACATAGCGTCCCGGGCCGGTCTGCACCGACATCGCTTCAGCCCTCGCGCAGCCAGGCGGCGGCGCGCCCGGCGTAGTAGGTCAGTATGCCGTCGGCGCCGGCGCGCCTGATGCAGCCGAGGCTCTCGAGCACCGCCTTGCGTTCGTCGAGCCAGCCGTTCGCCGCCGCCGCCGCAAGCATGGCGTACTCGCCGCTCACCTGGTACACGAAGGTCGGCACGCCGAAGGCGTCCTTCACGCGCCTCACGATGTCGAGGTAGGGCAGGCCGGGCTTCACCATCACCATGTCGGCGCCTTCCTCGATGTCGAGCGCGACCTCGCGCAGCGCCTCGTCGCTGTTGCCCGGGTCCATCTGGTAGTTCGCTTTGTCGGACTTTCCGAGCGAGCCGGCGGAACCGACCGCGTCGCGGAACGGTCCGTAGAAGCTCGAGGCGTACTTGGCCGAATAGGCGAGGATGCGGGTATTGTGGCGACCGCCCTGCTCGAGCGCGGCGCGGATCGCGCCGATGCGCCCGTCCATCATGTCGGACGGCGCGACCACGTCGGCGCCGGCTTCGGCCTGCGACACGGCCTGCTTCACCAGCGCCTCGACGGTCACGTCGTTCACGACGTAGCCGGCATCGTCGATGATCCCGTCCTGGCCGTGAGTCGTGAACGGGTCGAGCGCGACGTCGGTGATGACGCCGAGCTCCGGCACGGCCTTCTTGAGCGCGCGCACCGCGCGCTGCACCAGCCCCTCGGGATTCCAGGCCTCGCGCCCGTCGGCGCTCTTGGTCCCGGGATCCGGCACCGGGAACAGCGCGACCGCGGGAATGCCCACCGCCGCCAGGCGGCGGGCCTCGGCGACCAGCAGGTCGACGGACTGGCGCTCGATGCCCGGCATGGAGGCGACCGGCTCTCGCTTGCCTGCCCCCTCGATGACGAACAGGGGCTGGATCAGGTCGTCGGCGGAAAGCCGGGTTTCGCGCGCGAGGCGCCGCGAAAAGGCGTCGCGGCGCATGCGGCGCATGCGGGTTCCCGGAAACCTGCCAGTCGTGAGCGGGGCCATGCGGCTCCTGACCCGGGGCTCCCTGGGGTAAAGTCGCCTGCTCCGGGCCGGAAATAACGAGCGACTATGGCCGGTCTTTATACATGAACCGCGGCGACCCTGAAACGGACGCGCGTCGGCGATTCGGCACGCTGTGCGAGGGCCTGCGGCCGGACCTGCTGCGATTCGCCTTCTGGCTGGGCCGCGACCGGCAGCTGGCCGAGGACGTGGTCCAGGAGGCGATGTTGCGGGCGTGGAAGTCCTTCGGGGCGCTCGAGGACGAGACCAAGGCCAAGTCCTGGCTGCTGACGATCGTGCGCCGCGAGTTCGCGCGCAGCTTCGAGAAGAAGCGCCTCGAGGTCGCGGACCTCGACGCGCTGGTCGCGGCCGAGGCGCCGGTGCTCGCGGCCGAGGACGACGGCGACCTGGCCGCGATGCGCGAGGCGCTGTTCCGCCTCGACGACGACTACCGCGAGCCGCTGGTATTGCAGGTGATGATGGGTTACACGACGCAGGAAATCGCCGACCTCATGGGCCTCCAGCAGGGTGCCGTGCTGACGCGGCTGTTCCGCGGCCGCGCGCGGCTGCGCCACCTGCTCGGCCTTGCGCCGGAGTCCGCGCCATGACCGGCTGCCTGGAATTCCGCCGGCAGGCCGGGGCGGAGCCCGCGCGCTCGGGGCCGGAATTCGACGCGCACCGGCGCGAATGCCCGGCCTGCGCGCGCTACCAGGACGAGCTGCGGGCGATGGACGCGCTCATGCGGCGCGCGCTGGCGGTCGATGCCGCGCGCCTCGCGCTGCCGAAACCGCGTGCGGCGGGGTCCGGCGACGGGCGGCAGCGCTGGTATGCGCTGGCGGCCTCGGTCGTGATGGCCGTGGCCGCCGGGCTGGTGCTGCTGACGTCGGCGCCGCGCGAATCGGTCGCGCGCGAGGTCCTGGACCATGTCGCGCACGAACCGGGCGCGTTGACGGCCAGCCAGCCGGTGGCGCCCGCGGCGCTCGCCGGTGTGCTGGATCCGGACGGCACGAGGCTGCGTCCCGGGATCGGCGACGTGTCGTTCGCGGCGCGCTGCGTGCACCAGGGGCACGTCGTGCCGCACCTCGTGCTGAGGCGGCCCGAGGGCGCGGTGACCGTGCTGATTCTGCGACACCGCACGGTGGACGGGCCGCTGCGGTTCGAGGAGAACGGATTCGCGGGCGTCGTCCTGCCGGCGCCGCGCGGAAGCATTGCAGTCGTCGGCCGGGACCATCCGGACCTGGAAGGCGTCGCGCGGCAGGTGTTCGAGGCGGTGGACTGGGGGGATACCATCCCGGCCGCCGGATGATGGAAGAAGCCAACTCAAGGAGATTGATCCCATGTCGAATCGTGTTCTGAGGAAGCCCGTTGCGCTCGCGATCGGCGCAGCGCTCGCCACCACCATCGCAGCGGCCGGCGTGGCCCAGGCGAGTGCCTTTGCCGTGAACGCGCTCGGGTCCGGCTACATGCTGGCGGCCGGCGACGAGAAGGCCAAGGAAGGCAAGTGCGGCGAAGGCAAGTGCGGCGGCGACAACAAGAAGGCCGAAGGCAAGTGCGGCGAAGGCAAGTGCGGCGCCGACAAGAAGGCCGAAGGGAAGTGCGGCGAAGGCAAGTGCGGCGGCGACAAGAAGGCCGAAGGCAAGTGCGGCGAAGGCAAGTGTGGGGCCGACAAGAAGGAAGAGGAAAAGCCGAAGGAGTAAGCGCCCGGCTCGGGTGCTTCAGCGGGGCGGCGGCCGCAAGCGGCGCCGCCCTTTTTCATGCCCCGGCGATCGGCGCGACGCGCGTGCGGCCGGCGCCCGCGGGCGACAGCACGCGGTGCAGCGCGGGCAGCGCCGCTTCGAGATCCTGGTCGAGGCGGTACGGCGGGTTCACGATCACGAGGCCGGAGCCGTTCAGGCCTACCCGCGAGTCGTCCGGGTGGATGCAGAGCTCCGCCACGAGCAGCCGCTCGAGGCCGGCCTCCGCCAGCTGCCGGTGGAAACGTGCGGCAATCACGCCCTGCTTGATCGGGTACCAGGCGATTAACGATCCCTGTGGCCAGCGCCCCGAGGCCTGCGCGAGCGCCTCGGCGACGCGCGCGAAGTCCGCGCCGGTCTCCTCGTACGGCGGGTCGATCAGCACCAGTCCCCGCTTCTCGCGCGGCGGCAGCAGCGCCCTGAGCGCCTCGAAGCCGTCGCGGCAGTGCACGCCGACGCGCGCATCGCGGCGAAACTCCCGGCGCAGCAATTCCGCCTCGGTCGCGACGATCTCGCAGAAAGCCGCGCGGTCCTGCGGGCGCAGCAGCGCCCCCGCGATCAGCGGCGAGCCAGGATAGCAGGCGGGCGGCGCGCCGGGCGGATTGAACTGCCGCACGATGGCGAGGTAGCGCGCGATCGCCGTGGACGCGGAAGGCAGGTTGGCTGCCGCCAGGCGCCGGATGCCGGCCGCTGCCTCGGCGCCGCCGCCCTGCGAGGCGAGGTCGTAGCGCCCGCGACCGGCGTGCGTCTCGAGCAGGAACAGCGGGCGGTCCTTCTGCGCCAGCCGCAGGATCGCCGCGACCAGGGTGACGTGCTTGACGACGTCGGCGAAATTGCCGGCGTGGCAGGCGTGCCGGTACTTCACGCGTCGCCGGCGCCCAGCCAGTCGCGCGGGCGCAGGTAGTCGCGGTAAAGCGCTTCCTCGGGCGAGCCCGGTTCCGGCTGCCAGCCGTACTGCCAGCGCACCAGCGGTGGCAGCGACATCAGGATCGATTCGGTGCGCCCGCCGCTCTGCAGCCCGAACAGCGTGCCGCGGTCGTAGAGCAGGTTGAATTCCACGTAGCGGCCGCGGCGATAGAGCTGGAACTCGCGCTCGCGCGCGCCGTAGGGCGCGTTGCGGCGCTGTTCGACGATCGGCAGGTAGGCGTCCAGGAAGGCGTCGCCGACCCGGCGCACGAAGGCGAAGCAGGCGTCGAAGCCCCAGTCATTCAGGTCGTCGAAGAACAGCCCGCCGACGCCGCGCGTCTCGTCGCGGTGGGGCAGGAAGAAATAACGGTCGCACCACTCCTTGTAGCGCGGGTACGTGCCCTCGGGGCAGCCGGCGCAGGCGGCGCGCGCCGTGCGGTGCCAGTGCAGCACGTCCTCGTGCACCGGGTAATAAGGTGTGAGGTCGAAGCCGCCGCCGAACCACCAGGCGGGCGGCGCGCCCGCGGGCTGTGCCATGAACCAGCGCAGGTTCATGTGCGTGGTCGGCACGTGCGGGTTGAGCGGGTGCAGCACCAGCGACACGCCCATCGCCGCGAAGGGCGCGCCCGCGAGGGCCGGGCGGTCGTGCGTGGCGGAAGGCGGGAGTTTCTCGCCGAAGACCTCGGAGAAATTGACGCCGCCCTGCTCGATCAGCGAGCCGCCGGAGAGCACGCGCGATTCGCCGCCGCCGCCCGCGGGGCGCTGCCAGGCGTCGCGCCGGAAGCGGCCGCGGCCGTCGGACTGCTCGATCGCCTCGACGATCCGCTGCTGCAGGCCCGTCAGCCAGTCGCGCACCGCGCCGCGGTCCATCGGCTGCGCCTCAGGCCTGTCCGGCGACTTTCTTCGCCGCGGTCTTGCGAGCTGCGGCCTTCTTCTTCTTCGGTGCCTTCGGCTTCGCGGCCTTCGCCTTCGCCGGCTTCTCGGCATCCGCGACCTTGCCTGGCGCAGGCGCGGCGGGCGCCGGGGCCGCCTTGCCGCGCCGCCCGAATCGGCCCTTGCGCTCCGGCGCCGCGGCGAGCAGCGCCTGGCATTCCTCCAGCGTGAGCGAGGCAGGATCGCGGTCCTTCGGCGCCTTGGCATTGCGCTTCTTGTCCGTCACGTAGGGGCCATAGCGGCCCTTCAGCACCTGGATGCCGGCTTCCGGGAAATCGAGGATGGTGCGCTCGCGGTCGGCCTTGAGCTTGGCCTCGACGATCTCGAGCGCGCGCGGCAGCGTGAGCGTGAACGGGTCGTCCTCCTTGATGGAGGCGTACTTCTGCCCGAACTTCACATAGGGACCGTACTGCCCGCGCCCGACGCTGATCGGTGTCCCATCGGGCGCGTGGCCGAGGTCGCGCGGCAGCGAGAGCAGCCTGAGCGCGTCCTCGATCGTGACGTCATCCATGCGCTGGCCCGGCAGCAGGCTGGCGAAGCGCGGCTTGTCCGGGTCGGTGCGCGAGCCCTGCTGCACGAACGGCCCGTAGGCGCCCATGCGCACGGTGATCGGCTTGCCGGAAACCGGGTCGCGGCCGATCTCGCGCGATTCCGCGACTTCCTCGCGGCTCACCGACTTGCCGATGTGCTGCACGCGCTCGGTGAACGGCTTCCAGAAGCGCCCGAGCTCGAGGTGCCACTCCTTCTCGCCGTTGCTGATCTCGTCCAGCACGTCCTCCATCAGCGCGGTGAAGCCGTAGTCCACGTAGGTGCCGAGGTACTTCACCAGGAACTTGCTGACGATCTTGCCGATGTCGGTCGGCACGAAGGCGCGTCCGCTCATCTCGACGTAGCGCCGATAGCGCAGCGTCTCGATGATGGACGCGTAGGTCGACGGCCGGCCGATGCCGTGGCTCTCGAGCGACTTGACCAGCGAGGCCTCGGTGTAGCGCGGCGGCGGCTGCGTGAAGTGCTGCTCGGGGCGCAGCTGCTCGAGCGTCACGCGCTCGCCCTCGGCGAGCGGCGGCAGCGCCGCTTCATCCTCGCTCTCGACGTCGGTCTCGTCCTCGTCGTGGTCCTCGTGGTAGGCGGCGAGGAAGCCGGCCTCCAGCAGCGTCTGGCCGTTGGCGCGGAACAGGTGCCGCTTCCCGGCCGGCGCCCCGGCGTCGGTGCCGGCGACGAGATCCACGGCGACCGTGTCGAACACCGCCGGCGCCATCTGGCAGGCGACCGCGCGCTTCCAGATCAGCGCGTACAGCCGCCGCTGGTCCTCGTCGTGCAGGTCGTGCTCGGCCTTCTGCGGCGTCTCGGCGGCCTCGGTCGGCCGGATCGCCTCGTGCGCCTCCTGCGCGTTCTTCGACTTGGTCTTGTACTCGTTGACGCCGTCGGAGAGCGCCTTGCCGCCGAATACGGCCTTGATCGTGTCGCGGATCTCGCCGACCGCGTCCTTCGACAGCGAGACCGAGTCGGTGCGCATGTAGGTGATGTGCCCGGACTCGTACAGCTTCTGCGCCGCCTGCATCGTGCGCCGGGCGGTGAAGCCGAGCTTGCGCGCGGCCTCCTGCTGCAGCGTCGAGGTCGTGAACGGCGGCGGCGGGTTGCGCCGCTTGGGCCGGCGCTCGACCGAGACGACCGTGAGCACGCCTCCCGCGGCCGCGAGGATCGCGCGCTCGGCCTCGCGCGCGTCGCGCTCGCTCGTGATCGTGAAGCGGTTCTTCTGCGTGTCCGCCTCGAAGCGTTCGCCGCGGTACTCGACCAGGCGCGCCGGGAAGCGCGCCGTGTCCCTGGCCGCGTCGGCCTCCACCGTCCAGTATTCCTGGCGGACGAAGCGCGCGATCTCCTCCTCGCGTTCGCAGATGAGCCGCAGCGCCACGCTCTGCACGCGCCCGGCGGAGAGGCCGGGCTTGATCTTCTTCCACAGCAGCGGCGAGAGGTTGAATCCGACCAGGTAATCCAGCGCGCGGCGCGCCTTGTAGGCGTTGACCAGGTTGTCGTTCAGGCCGGGCTCGGCCTGCTCGACGGCCTCGCGCACCGCGTTCTTCGTGATCTCGTAGAAGCGCACGCGCTTCAGGTCCTTGCCGTCGAGCGCGCCGTGCTGGCGCAGGATCTCGGACAGGTGCCAGGAGATCGCCTCGCCCTCGCGGTCCGGGTCGGTCGCGAGGTAGAGCGCGCGCGCCTTCTTCATCGCGCGCTCGATGGCGTCCACCCTGGGCTTGCTCTTCTCGATGAGCTGGTACTTCATCTCGAAGCCGCGCCCGGGATCGACCGCGCCCTCCTTCTCGATCAGGTCGCGGACGTGGCCATAGGAGGCCAGCACCTCGAACTCCGGCCCGAGGTACTTCTTGATCGTTTTCGCCTTGGCGGGCGACTCGACGATGACGAGGTTGGCGCCCACGCCGCTCAGTGCATCGCGTCCCGGCGCTCGTCGAACACCAGGTCTTCCATGCGCTGGTAGGCGTTCTCCTGGCCGGGCTGGCTGAACAGCACCATCAGGACCACCCACTTGAGCTGCTCGATGTCGATGTCGTCGGCCTCCAGCGCGAGCAGGCGGTCGATCACCAGCTCGCGCTGCGAGCCGGACAGGATGCCGAGGTTCTCGAGGTGCATCAGGTAGCCGCGCACGTCGGTGTCCAGTCGCACCTGCTCCTGGCCGCTGAACACGCGCACCGCGCGCGCCGTGCCCTCGCCGAGCGCGCGCTCGGGGTCGGAGGCGAGGCTCTCGAGCCAGTTCAGCGCCCGCTCGATCTCGGCGTCGGGATAGCCCGCCTGCTCGAGTTCCAGCTTGAGCGCGTCGCGGCCCGGCGTGTCGTCGTCCTCGGCGTCCAGGAAGTTCTCGAACAGGTGGATCAGGATGTCGAGCACGCTGTCCTTCATCTTGTGCGCCTCGGTGAAGTCCGGCTGAAACGCCCGCCGGCCAGCGACTCGACCCGGCCCTCGAGCTCGAGCAGTTGCAGCTTCGAGACGACGGCCGGGGGCGGAAGCCCCGTGCGTTCGACCAATCGGTCGAGGTCCGCCGGCTCGAAACCGAGCGCATTCAACAGTATTTCCGCGTCGCTGTCCAACCGGGCGCCGGAAATCTCCGTGTCTGCGGCGCTGCCAGCCGCGGGATTCGCGGGCAAGAATCCCCGGAATTCCAGCGCCGCGATCACGTCGTCGGGCGTCTCCACCAGCGCCGCGCCATCCTTGATCAGGCGATGGCAGCCGCGCGCGAGGGCGCTGCGTATCGACCCCGGCACGGCAAGCACGTCGCGGCCCTGGTCGCCCGCGTGCCGCGCGGTGATCAGCGAGCCGGAGCGCGCGGTGGCCTCGACCACGAGCACGCCGAGCGACAGGCCCGACAGCAGCCGGTTGCGCTGCGGAAAGTTCTCCGCCAGCGGCGGCGTGCCGGGCGGGAACTCGGACACGACGGCGGCGCGTCGCGCGATCTCGGCCGCGAGTGGCGCGTGGTCCGCGGGATAAACGCGGTCGAGCCCGGTGCCGCAGACCGCGATCGTCACGCCGCCCGCGGCGAGCGCGCCGCGGTGGGCCGCGGCGTCGATGCCGGCGGCGAGTCCGCTCGTGATCGCGAGCCCCCGGGACACGAGTGCGGCCGCGAACTCGAACGCGGTCTCGCGACCCGCCGCGGAAGCCGCGCGGCTGCCGACGATCGCGAGCTGCGGCAGCGCGAGCACCGCGGGGTCGCCGCGCACGTAGAGCGCGTCCGGGCGCCCGCGAACGGCGGCGAGCTGGGCCGGATAACGAGGGTCGCCGGCGCGCAGCAGCGTCCAGCCTGGCGTCCCTGCGGCAGGGCCTGGGTCCATCGCGCCATCTTGGGCCGCGTCCCCGCGCCCGCCGCGGCGCATATCGCCCGCAAACCGCGAGATTCGCCTCAGGCCGCCGTCGCGGCCGGTGGCAGGGGATACTTGAGCCCGCTGGCGCAATTGAAGAGCAGGGCCGTCTCCTCCGGGCCGACCTGGCCCGCGGCGAGCGCCGCCTTCCAGGCGGCGTAGGTCGCGGCGCCCTCCGGGCACAGCAGCAGCCCCTCCTGGCCGGCGACCTCCGCCAGCGCATCCGTGATGGCGGCGTCGTCCACGGCGATCGCGATGCCATGGCTCTCGCGCACGGCTCGCAGGATCAGGAAGTCGCCGATCGCGGCCGGCACCCGGATGCCCGCTGCGAAGGTATGCGCGCCCTGCCAGGGTTCGGCGTGTTCCGCGCCCGCCTGCCAGGCGCGCACGATGGGCGCGCAGCCCGCCGCCTGCACCGCGACCATCCGCGGCCGGCGCGAGTCGATCCAGCCCAGTTCCTCGAGTTCGGCGAATGCCTTCCACATGCCGATGAGCCCGGTGCCGCCGCCGGTGGGGTAGAAGATGAGATCCGGCAGCCGCCAGCCGAGCTGCTCGGCGAGTTCGTAGCCCATCGTCTTCTTGCCCTCGATGCGGTAGGGCTCCTTGAGCGTGGAAACGTCGAACCAGCCCATGCGATCGCGGCCTTCGGCGACGCGCCGGCCGCAGTCGTTGATGAGCCCCTCCACCAGCGTGACCTTCGCGCCCGCGAGCGCGATCTCGCGCACGTTGATCTCCGGCGTGTCGGCGGGGCAGAACACGAAGGACTCGATGCCGGCGCGCGTGGCGTAGGCGGCGAGCGCGGCGCCCGCGTTGCCGTTGGTCGGCATCGCCATGCGCGTGACGCCCAGTTCCTTCGCCATCGAGACCGCGAGCGCGAGTCCGCGGGCCTTGAACGAGCCGGTCGGCAGCCGGCCCTCGTCCTTGACGATGAGCCGGCGCGCACCCCCCGCGCGCGCCAGCGCGGGCAGCTCGATGAGCGGCGTCGTGACCTCGCCGAGGGCGACGACGTGCTCGCTGCGGCGCACGGGCAGCAGTTCGCGGTAGCGCCAGAATCCGCCCTCCTGCCTGGCCGACAGCGCTTCGCGCGTCAGTGCGCGAGCGGCGGCCGCGAGGTCGTAGCGCACCAGCAACGGCTTGCCGGCCGCCGACAGGCCCTGCAGGGTGTCTGCCGGAAGGCGCTGGCCGGTGGCGCTGCACTCCAGGTGGGTGGTGAAGGTCGGCAAGGTGCCCATCGCGCGATTATGCCGCGCCCGGACAAGCCGAACCCCCGTGGCGGCAGCGCTGCCGCGCGCGGGGGTTCTTGACCCGCTGGCGATGACCGGTCTCGTTTCGATGCCGCGCAGTGCCCATTTCGGACTTTGCGCCGGCGCTGTCGGCCATCTTCCCCTCGTCGGACGGGCCCGACTCAGGCAGCCCAACTGTGGGCCTCCGCCGTGTCCAGCGACCTCACGGCGCGCGCACCAGATTCGAACCTCTTGATGCGCCTCCTTTCCGCCACCGTCGTGCCGGAAAAGCCCGCTCACGAAATTCCCGCCTCGTGAACGTGCAGCCACTTTACATTTATATGCGGCCACGACAATCGTGGAATCTACGAATTGACGACATTTCAGGCCCGCCGCGTTCGGCGTGGTGCGTCGCACTGGGCAGGCGGCCGGGATCCTGCGAGCGAGCGAATGCGGTCGCCGCCCTGAGCGAGCGAGCAGGGATTCCGGCCGCCTGCCCCCTGATGACACACCATCCTGAAAGCGGGAGGCCCGAAACGAAGACGCCGGCTCCGGGGCCGGCGTCATTCGTTCAGCAAACGGAACTGCGGGTCAGGGCGAGCGCACGGCGTCGCCCACGTGCACTTCGCGGTCGGACTGCATCATGAGCCCGTAGCTCATGCGGTCGTAGGCCTTGAACACCATCGCGATGCCGTTGCGCTCGTCGGGCAGCTGCACCGTTCGGCTCTCGGCGTGCGGCGTGACGTCGCGTACTTCCTCGCCGGCCTCCCAGACCGTGAGCACGTGGCCGGGCTCGAGCCCGTGGCGCTTGCCGCGGTTGATGATGACGACGTCGTAATCGGCGACCACGGTGCGGTCGTCGATCACGGACATGATGGTGCCCTCGACCTTCGACTTCGGCGCGCGCGGAATGAAGTCCATCTTCGGGTCGCGCGCGAGCGGCACCAGGATGTCGCCGTCCAGCGTCTCGCGCGCGGACTCCACGATCATCATCGTGGACGGGTCGCCGGAACGCTTGAGGTCGGCCTCGCCCGCAAACAGGCCCTGGTAGCCGAGCACGTCGCCGTCGTCCGGGTCCTTCAGCTGGTCACCGACGTGGTAGACGTTGTAGCGGCTGCCCGGCGAGGCGTTGGCGAGGCGGCGCACGTAGACTTCCTGGCCCGCCGCCGAGATGAGCCGGTGGTCGCGGCCGTGCGCCACGTAGGGTGCGCCCTTGACCTGCTCCTCGGAGAGCACGGCCGGCCGCTGCATGAAAGCCGCAATGCGCTCGTACGGAATCGCGTGGATCGCCTCCGACAGCGGGTGTTCGCGCACGCGCGGCGACAGGCGCGTGGCGCCGCCCGTTGCCACGGTCACGCGCGGCTGCCCGTCCACCCAGGTGAGCGCCAGCGTGTCGCCCGGATAGATCAGGTGCGGGTTCGCGACCTGCGGATTGATGTGCCAGATCTCGGGCCAGTACCAGGGATCGGTCAGGAACTTCGCCGAGATGTCCCACAGCGTGTCGCCCGGCTGCACCACGTAGGTCGAAGGTGCGTCCGGTGACATCGGGATGACGCTGCGGTCGATGCCCTGCTGGCCGCTGGCCGGCACGGCGATCGCGAGCGCCACCAGCGCGGCGGCGGCCAGGCGGCGGGCGGGCCCCAGGGAATGGTTCAGGATGGACGATGGCATGCGAGTGCTCCCAGACTGCCGGGCCGGGCCGGACGACCGTATAATCGCCTCCGGAGTCCGACGTAAGTCCATGGTTCGACGAACTTTAGCAGCATTGACCCGTCAGATACACGCAACCCAGGCCCCACGCCCATGACGCGCCTCACAATCCTGGAGTATCCGGACCCCCGCCTGCGGACCAGGGCGATCCCGGTGGCAACCGTGGACGCCCGGTTGCGTGAACTGATCGACGACATGCTGGAGACCATGTACGCGGCCAACGGCATCGGCCTGGCCGCGACCCAGGTCGACGTCCACCGCCGCCTGCTGGTCGCCGACGTCTCGGAAGGGCGCGAGCAGCCGCGCGTCTTCATCAACCCGGAAATCCTCTCGAAGGACGGCTCGACCACCTCGCAGGAGGGTTGTCTCTCGGTGCCGGGCTACTACGACGACGTCCCGCGCGCCGAGCGCGTCCGTGTCCGGGCCCTGGACCGCGAGGGCAAGCCCTTCGAGGAGGACCTCGACGGGTTGCTCGCGATCTGCGTGCAGCACGAGATCGATCACCTCGACGGCAAGCTGTTCGTGGACTACCTCTCGGAGTTGAAGCGCCAGCGGGTGCGCAAGAAGATCGAGAAGGACAAGCGCTTGCGCGCGGAAGGCGGGGCCGCCGCGCCCGCCCGCGCACCCGCGATCTGAGCGCCCCCGCCGCCATGCACCCCGGCCTGGCGGTCGCATTCGCCGGCACTTCCGGCTTCGCCGTTCCCGCGCTGGCCGCGATCGCGGCCTCGCGCCATCGCGTCGCCGTCGTGTACACGCAGCCCGACCGGCCGGCCGGCCGCGGGCGCCGGCTTGCCGCGAGTCCGGTGAAGCAGCTCGCGCTCTCGCTCGGCCTCGCGCTGGAGCAGCCGGAGACGCTGCGCGCGCCGGATGCTGCGGCGCGGCTCGCCGCATACGCCGCGGACGTGATGGTCGTCGCGGCCTACGGCCTGCTGCTGCCGGTGGCGATCCTCGCGGTGCCGCGCCTCGGCTGCATCAACATCCACGGCTCGCTGCTGCCGCGCTGGCGCGGCGCCGCGCCGGTCGCGCGCGCGATCGAGGCCGGCGACGCGACGACCGGGGTCTGCATCATGCGCATGGAGGCGGGACTCGACACCGGCCCGGTGATGCGCTGCGAGCGGACCGCGATCGGCGCGGACGAAACCGCGGGTGAGCTCGAATCGCGGCTCGCGGCGCTCGGCGCCGGGCAGGTCGTGGCCGCGCTGGATGCGCTGGCCGGCGGCCGCGCGACCTTCGAAGCGCAGGACGAGCGGCTTGCGACCTATGCGCACAAGCTCGCCAAGTCCGAGGCGCGGCTAGCCTGGCGTGAACGGGCAGAGGTGCTCGCACGGCGTGTGCGCGCTTTCAATCCCTGGCCGATCGCGGAGACGGCGCTCGACGGCGTGCCATTGCGGATCCATGCGGCGCAGGCCGTGGCGGATTCCGTGCGCGCGGCGCCGGGCACGATCCTGCGCGCCGGCCCGGAAGGCGTCACGGTCGCCGCCGGGTCCGGCGCGCTGCTGCTGACGCGCGTGCAGCTGCCCGGCCGGCGCGTGGTCGCGGCATCGGCACTCGCGGGTACGCGACCGCTCGCCGGACGGGTGCTCGCCTGAGCCTGCCCGAGGCAGCCGCGATTCGTGCCGCGGCGGCCCGCGCGGTGGTCGCGGTGGCGGCGCACGGCCAGCGCCTGGAGGACGCGGTCGCGGAACAGGCGCAGCAGGGCGCCTCGCGACCGGCCATCCAGGCGCTCGCCTTCGGCACCATCCGCTGGTTCACCGAACTCGAGGCAGTCCTCGGCCTGCTGCTCGACCGCCCGGATGCGCCGCTGCCGCACGAGCTGCGCGCACTCGCGCTGGTCGGCCTCTACCAGCTCGCGCACGGCGCGACACCCCCGCACGCGGCCGTTTCCGAGACGGTGGAGGCGGCGCTGGCGCTCGGCCACCCGCGCGCGAAGGGCCTCGTCAACGCGCTGCTGCGGCGCTTCCAGCGCGAGCGCGACGCCGTGGTCGCGGCCGCGCACGCGGAACCGGCGGCGCGGCTCGCGCACCCGGCATGGCTGCTCGCGGCCTTCCAGCGCGACTGGCCGTCGCAATGGGAGCAGATCGCCGCCGCCGGCAATGCCGAGCCGCCGATGTGGCTGCGCGTGAATGCGCGCCGCACGACGCAGGATGAATACCGCGCGCGCCTCGCCGCCGCCGGCATGGAATCGGAGCCCTGCGCCTTCGCGCCGCAGGCGCTCAGGCTCGCGCGGCCCGTGGACGTCGCGCTGCTGCCGGGCTTCGCCGACGGCGACGTGTCGGTGCAGGACGCGGCGGCGCAGCTCGCCGCATTCTTCCTCGCGCCCGCCGGCGGCATGCGCGTGCTCGACGCCTGCGCGGCGCCGGGCGGCAAGGCCTGCCACCTGCTGGAGATCTTCCCCGGGATGGCGGAACTGGTGGCGCTGGACGCGGATTCCGCGCGCACGGCCCGCATCTCGTCGAGCCTCGCGCGGCTCGGGCTCGCCGCGCGGGTCGTCACGGGCGATGCGTCACATCCCGGGGACTGGTGGGATGGCCGCCCGTTCGAGCGCATCCTGCTCGACGTGCCCTGCTCGGGCACCGGCGTGATCCGCCGCCACCCGGACATCAAGCTGCTGCGCCGGCCGGACGACATCCCGCGATTCGCGGCGACCCAGACCGTCCTTCTCGACCGCTGCTTCGGCCTGCTCGCGACCGGCGGGCGCCTGGTGTACGCCAGCTGCTCGGTGCTGTCGGCCGAGAACGCTGCGGTGGTGCGTGCGTTTCTTGCGGCAAACCCGCAGGCAGTGGATGCGACCGAATCTGCTAGGCTCTTGCTGCCCGGCGCTGCGCCGGTGCTTGACGCGGGGGCTGGCTGCGCGCTGCCAAGCGGCGCGGCCGACGCCGATGGCTTCTACTACGCCTGCCTCGAGAAGCGGGCCTGAGGAACCGGCGTGCATTCGATGCGGTGGCGACGTCCCGGACTGGCCTGCCTCGCGGCGCTGCTGTGCGCCGCGGCGGGCGCCGCCGCACAGGCGCAGGACCAGGGCCGCTTCGAGGTCAGGAACGCCTACGTCGAGCGCGCGAACGGGCAGTGGCTGCTGGACGTGCGCCTCGACCTCGCGCTCGCCGAGGCCGCACGCCAGGCCTTCGACGAGGGCGTGCCGCTGATGCTGGAGCTCGAGGCCGAGGCGAGCGTCGAGCGCCGTTTCCTGCCGAGCGCGACCGTGGCCGAGATCGAGCGTCGCTGGCAGCTGGCCTACGACGCGATCTCACAGCGCTACGTCGTGACCGACCTGGCGGACGGCGAGCAGGAGACCTACGGCACGCAGGCCGATGCGCTCGCGGCGCTCGCGCACCTGCCCGCGATCCGGATCGCGGACGAGGCGACGCTGCCGCCGGACGCGCGCTTCGGCATGCGCGTGCGCGCCACCGTCGAGATCGGCGAGCTGCCGGCGGCGATCAAGATGCTGCTGTTCTGGAAGAGCTGGTCGCGCAGCACCGACTGGTACGCCTGGAACGTGCGGCCATGAGGCGCTGGCTCCCCATCGCGGTGGTCGCCGGGATCGTGGTGTGGGTCGCGGCGCTGGCGCTGCTCGCGGTCACCGCGGAGGGCTCGCAGCGCTACTCGCAGCTGCAGCCCTGGATCCTGCTCGTCAACATCGCCGGCGTGGTGGTGCTGCTCGCGCTGATCGGCGGGCGGCTTGCCGACTTCATCCGCGACTGGCGCCGCCACGTGCCGGGCTCGCGGCTGCGCGGCCGCACCATCCTGATGTTCGGCGGCCTCGCCGCGGCGCCGCTGCTGCTCGTGTTCGCATTCTCGGTGCTGTTCCTGACGCGCGGCATCGACAGCTGGTTCCACGCCGAGGTGCGCCAGGGCCTGACCGACGCGCTCAGCCTGTCGCGCGCCGCGCTCGACCTGCGCATGCGCGAATACCTCGACCGCAGCGGCGCGATCGCGGGCGGCCTTGCCGGGCTCTCGGGTGCCTCGCTCTATGCCGCGCTCGACGTCGAGCTGCGCCGCGCCGGCGCCGAGGAACTGGTCGTCACCACCGCCGGCGGGCAGCCCGAGGGCTTCAGCCGCGCCGGCATGCTGCACGGCCTGCCGGGCGTGCCGCCGGACGAGCTGCTGCTGCAGCTGCGCCAGGGCCGGCCCTACGTCAGCCTCGAGCCCGTGGAGGGCGGCGGCTACCGGATCACGGTGGCCACGCAGATCCCGGGCGAGCCCGGGCTGGCGGCGCCGCGGCTCCTGATCGCGACCTACCCGGTGCCGCAGCGCCTGGCGGACCTCGCGACGCAGGTGCAGGCGGCCTACCAGGAATACGGCCGGCTGCAGTTCCTGCGCGAGCCGCTGAAGCTCTCTTTCGTGCTGACCCTGTCGCTGGTGCTGCTGACGGCCGTGCTCGCGGCCCTGTACGGCGCGCTGTTCTTCTCGCAGCGGCTGGTGCAGCCGGTGCAGGACCTGATCGCCGGCACGCGCGCGGTCGCGAAGGGCGATCTCGACACGCAGATCCAGCGCCCCTCGCACGACGAGATCGGCTTCCTGGTCACCTCGTTCAACGACATGACCCGGAGGCTCGCGCGCGCGCGCGAGGAGACGGAGAGGAGCCGCGCGGCGGTCGAGGCGGAGCGCGCGGCGCTCGCCGTGATCCTGGCGCGCCTGACGAGCGGGGTCATCTCGCTCGAGCCGGACCTGCGGGTGCGGGTCGCCAATGCGGCCGCGGGGCATATCCTCGGCGTGGACTTCGCGCAGGCCGCGGGCATGCCGCTCGCGGAGCTTGCGGCCCGGAACCGGCTGCTCGCGCAGGTGCATGCGGTGATGCAGCGGCACCTGGAGTCGGGCGAGACGGAGTGGCGCGAGCAGGTGACGCTGCGCACCGACGGGGGCCGGCGCGAACTGGTGTGCGCCTCGACCGCGCTGCCGGGCGAGGGCGGCGCGGCGGGCGGGCTGGTGCTGGTGTTCGACGAGGTGACGCAGCTGCTGCAGGCGCAGCGCCAGGCCGCCTGGGGCGAGGTCGCGCGCCGCCTCGCGCACGAGATCAGGAACCCCCTGACGCCGATCCAGCTGTCGGCCGAGCGCATGCGGCGCAAGCTGCTGCGCGGGCTGCCACCCGGCGAGGCGGAGCTGCTCGAGCGCGGCACGCACACCATCGTGCAGCAGGTCGAGGCGATGAAGCAGATGGTCGCGGCTTTCTCGGAGTACGCGAAGGTGCCGGAGCTGCACCTGTCCGAGCTCGACCTCGCGGCGCTGATCCGCCAGGTCTCCGATCTCTACCACGCGCAGGACCCGCGCGTCGCATTCGGCCTGTCGCTGGACCCGAAGGCGGCCACGCTGGAGGCGGATCCGGGCCGCATCCGCCAGCTGCTGAACAACCTGCTGACCAACGCGCTCGAGGCGCTCGACGGGCGGGAGAATCCTGTCATCATGATCGAGACGAAGCGTGCGGGTGACCAGATCGTGCTGACCGTCGTGGACAACGGTCCGGGCTTCCAGGGCGGCCTGATGGAGCAAGCCTTCGATCCCTACGTCACGACCAAGCCCAAGGGCACCGGCCTCGGGCTTGCGATCGTGCGCCGGATCGTCGAGGAGCACGGCGGCCGGGTCGAGGTGGACAACGCGCCGCAGGGCGGCGCGCGCATCCGCATCACGTTGCCGGCGGCGCCGCGCGAGGCGCGGCGCGCCGAGGCCAGGAGAGAGAAGGCATGAGTGCGCAGAGAATTCTCGTCGTCGACGACGAGGCGGACATCCGCGGGCTGCTCGGGGAGATCCTCGTGGAGGAGGGCTACGAGGTCGAGGTCGCCGCCGACGCGGCCGCGGCGCGGCGCGCGGTGGCGCGCCAGGAGCCGGACCTGGTGCTGCTCGACATCTGGATGCCCGACACCGACGGCATCACGCTGCTGCGCGAGTGGTCGGAGAAGCACACGCTGCGCTGCCCGGTGGTGATGCTCTCCGGCCACGGCACGGTCGAGACGGCGGTCGAGGCGACGCGCCTGGGCGCATTCGACTTCGTCGAGAAGCCGCTGTCGATCGCCAAGCTGCTGCGCACCGTGGAGCGCGCGCTGGAGGCCGGCCGCAAGCGCCGCCAGGCGCAGCGCACGCTGATCCCGCCGCTGGTGGCGCCGGTCGGCAAGAGCAAGCTGATGCAGAAACTGCGCGAGCAGGTGCAGCAGGTGGCCGCGCACGACGCGCCGGTGCTGCTGATCGGCGAGCCGGGCACGGGACGCGAGGCCTTTGCGCGCTACCTGCACTCGCTCGGGCCGCGCGCGTCGGGGCCGTTCGTCGCAGCGAGCTGCGCCAGCCTCGATGACGCGACCTCCGCCGTGCAGCTGCGCGGGCGCGAATCCGGCGGCCAGGCGGAGTCGGGGTACTACGAGAGAGCCGCGGGCGGCACGCTGTTCCTCGGCGGCATCGAGGACCTCCCGGCCGGCGCGCAGCGCCTGCTGCTCGCGGACCTCGAGCAGGGCGGTTTCCGGCGCGAGGGCGGCAGCCAGCGCATGCCGTTCTCGATGCGCATCGTGGCGGGCGCCGGCCCGGGCCGCGACGGCCCTGCCGACGGCGTGCGCCGCGACCTGCTGGCGCACCTCGACGTGATCACGATCCGCATCCCGCCGCTGCGCGAGTACGCGGAGGACGTGCCGGACCTGCTGCGCCACTACGTGGACCGGCTGGTGGACGAGGAGGGCATGCCGTTCCGGCGCTTTTCGGTCGCCGCGCAGAACCGCCTGCGCAACTACCCGTGGCCCGGCAATGTGCGCGAGCTGCGCAACCTGGTGCAGCGCGTGCTGATCATCGGCGGCCCGGAGGAGATCGGGCTCGACGAGATCGAGCAGCAGCTGGTGACGCAGCAGGCGCCCGACGAGCCGCTGGTGAAGCAGGACCTGCTGGCGCTGCCGCTGCGCGAGGCGCGCGAGCAGTTCGAGCGCGCCTACCTGCTGCAGCAGCTCATGCTCTGCGGCGGCAAGGTCGGGCTGCTCGCCAAGCGCGTGGGCATGGAGCGCACCCACCTCTACCGCAAGCTGCGTTCGCTCGGCGTCGACTTCCGCCAGATCACCGACGACTAGTCGCCGACGCGGATCACCAGCAGGTCCATGTCCGCCTCACGCAGCCGGTCGCGGATGCGGTTGAGTTCGCCGAGGTCGGAGATGGGGCCGACGCGCACGCGGTGCCAGGTGTCGTTGTCGACCGACACCCGCTGCACCTTCGACTCGATGCCCTGCAATGCGAGCTGCGCGCGCACGCGGTCCGCCTCCTCGAACTTGCGGTAGGAGCCGACCTGCAGCACGTAGGCGCCCGCGCGCTCGACCGGCGCCTCGGGCGCGCCGCGGCGCACCGGGGCCTCGCGCTCGGGCACCACGACCTCGAAGTTGGGCAGCATCTCGTAGAAGTCGTAGCGGTCCGCCGGCTCCTCGGCCGTCCCCTCGCGTGCGGACGCCGGCCCGGCCTCGGCGCCGGCCGCGGGCGGCGCGGGCGTCCGCGGGTCGAAGTAATAGAGCGCGAGCCCGACGCCGAGGCCGACGACCAGGCCGATGAGGAGCCCGGTCCAGCCCGAGAACGATTCGCGCCGCGCGCGCGAGCGTTTGTAGTCGCGCGCGACCACTACATGGACTCCGGCGCGGACACGCCGAGCAGCGCCAGCGCGTTCTGCAGCACCTGCCGCACCGCCGTCACGAGCGCAAGGCGCGCGTTGCGCAACGGCGCGTCCTCGACGATGAACGGCAGCGAGTTGTAATAGGCGTGGAAGGCCGCGGACAGCTCGCGCAGGTAATGCACCACCTGGTGCGGCGCGCGCATCTCGGCGGCGAGCGCGAGCACCTCAGGCCAGCGCGAGATCTCCCGTATCAGCGCCTGCTCCTGGGCGTCGGTCAGCAGCGCAAGCGAGGCGAGCCCCGCCTCGCGGTCGAACGGCAGGCCGCGCTCCCCGGCCTGCTTCAGCACGCTTGCGATCCGCGCGTGCGCGTACTGCACGTAGTAGACCGGGTTGTCGTTGCTCTGCGACTTCGCGAGCTCGAGGTCGAAGTCGAGCGGCTGGTCGTTCGAGCGCATCACGTAGGTGAAACGCGTGGCGTCGTTGCCGACCTCGCGGCGCAGGTCGCGCAACGTGACGAACTGCGCCTCGCGCTTGCCCATCGGCACCTTCTCGCCGCCCTTGAGCAGGGTCACGAACTGCACCAGCGGGACTTCCAGCGACGCGCCGGGCTCGCCCATGGCCTCGAGCCCGGCGCGCACGCGGGCGATGTAGCCGTGGTGATCGGCGCCGAGGATCGTGACCAGCAGGTCGAAGCCGCGCTCGCGCTTGTCGAGGTGGTAGGCGATGTCGGAGGCGAAGTAGGTCTTCTGGCCGTTGGCGCGCACCACGACGCGGTCCTTCTCGTCGCCGAAGGCGGTGGCGCGGAACCAGGTGGCGCCGTCCAGCTCGAAGGCGTGGCCGTGCTCGCGCAGCCGCAGCAGCGCGCGGTGGATCGGGCCGCCGTCCGTGCCGTCGCCCAGGTCGCGCTCCGAGTACCAGCGGTCGAAGCGCACGCCGAACTCCGCGAGGTCGTCGCGGATGTCCGCGAGGATGCTGGCGAGCCCGGTTTCGAGCACCGCCTGGAAGTCCGCTGCGCCGAGCAGCGCCTTCGCGCGCGCGATCAGGGCGTCGATGTGGACTTCCTTGTCGCCGCCCCGGGGCTCGTCGGGCGGCAGGCCGGAGTGCAGCTCCGCCGCGGGACGGCGCAGCGCGTCGCCGCGGAGCTCGCGCAGCGCCGCCGCGATCGGGCGCACGTAGTCCCCGCGATAGCCGTTCGCCGGGAACTCCGGGCTCTCGCCGCAGAGCTCGAGGTAGCGCAGCCAGACCGAGGTGGCCAGGATGTCCATCTGCCGGCCGGCGTCGTTCACGTAGTACTCGCGATGCACGCGCCAGCCCTCGGCTTCCAGCAGGCTGGCGACCGAGGCCCCGAACGCCGCCTGCCGGCCGTGGCCCACGTGCAACGGCCCGGTCGGGTTGGCCGAGACGAATTCGACGATGGCGGACCGGCCGCTGCCCCGTCCGCTGCGCCCGTAGGCCGCGCCCGCCGCGTGCACGCGCGCGACCTCGCCCTGCCAGGCGGCGGGCGTGAGGAAGAAGTTGATGAATCCCGGCCCCGCGATCTCGGTCCTGGCGACCAGCTCGTTCGGCGGCAGCGCGGCCACGATCGCGCCCGCGAGCGCGCGCGGGCTGGCGCGGGCCGCCTTGGCGAGCCTGAGCGCCACCGAGGTCGCGAAGTCGCCATGCGCCGGGTCGCGGCTGTGCTCGATCTCGGGGACCGGCAGGGGAGCCTCGCCGCGGGTGCCGGCCGGCAGCGCCGCGAGCGCGTCGCTGACCAGTTTTTCGATGAGGATTTTCAAGGCGCGACAGTTTATCAGTCGACTTCGATCGGATCGACGTCCACGGACCAGCGCAGCGCGCGCGGCGCGCGCAGCTTCGAGACTCCCGGCAGCCATTCGGCGAGGAAGCGCTGCAGCGGCGCGCGCGCGGGCGACTCGATCAATAGTTGCGCGCGGTGCCGGCCGGCGCGGCGCTCCATGGCGGCGGGCGCGGGTCCGAGGATGCGCAGCCCGGGCGGGCGCGTGGCAGGCGCCGCCTCGAGCGCCGCCTTGAGGAACGCCAGGACCTCGCCGCGCGCCGGCGCGTCCGCGCGCAGCAGCGCCAGGTGCGACCAGGGCGGCCAGCCGGCGGCACGGCGTTCCTCGAGGCCCCGGGCCGCGAATCCCTCGTAGCCCTCGCGGATCAGGCACTGCAGCAGCGGATGCTCGGGATAGGCGGACTGGATCAGCACTTCGCCCGGGCGGTCGCCGCGCCCGGCGCGGCCGGCGACCTGCACGATCTGCTGCGCGAGCCGTTCGCTGGCGCGGAAATCGGCGCCGAACAGGCCCTGGTCGGCGGCGAGCACGACGACCAGCGTCACGTCCGGAAAATCGTGGCCCTTGGTGAGCATCTGCGTGCCGAGCAGGATGCGCGCCCGCCCGTCGGCGACCGCCGCCAGCGCCTGCTCCATCTCGCCGCGCCGCCTGATGACGTCGCGGTCCACGCGCACCAGCGGCGCCCCGGGAAAGCGCGCGGCCAGCGCCGCCTCGACGCGCTCCGTGCCCTCGCCGACGGGCGCGAGCTCGCTGCCGCAGCGCGGGCAGCCGTAGGGCATGGGTTCGTCAGCGCCGCAGTGATGACACACGAGCCGCGCGCGGCCCAGGTGCACGGTGAGCCGCGCGTCACAGGACCTGCAGGGCACCGTATAGCCGCAGCCCGGGCAGAACATCGTCGGCGCCCAGCCGCGGCGGTTGAGGAACACCAGCACCTGTCCGCCGGCGCCGAGATGGCGCTCGATCGCGGAGCAAGCCTGCGGCGAGAGCCCGTCGCGCGCAGGGTTGACGCGCAGGTCCACGACCGCGACGCGCGGCTTGCCGGCGCGCCCGGTCCGCTCGGGCAGCGACAGCCTGGAGTAGCGGCCGGTGGCGACGTTGGCGAGCGACTCGAACGAGGGCGTGGCCGAGCCGAGCACGACCGGCACGCCCGCGCGCGAGGCGCGCAGCACCGCGAGGTCGCGCGCCGAGTAGCGGAAGCCCTCCTGCTGCTTGTAGGACGCGTCGTGCTCCTCGTCCACGACCACGATGCCGGGCGCCGGCATCGGCGTGAACACGGCGGAGCGCGTGCCGATCACGACCGGCGCCCGGCCCGAGGCCGCGGCGCGCCAGGCCGCGGCGCGCGCGCCGTCCGCGAGCGAGGAGTGCAGTGCGACGATCGGCACGGCGAGCCGCTCGCGGAAGCGCGCGACCAGCTGTGGCGTGAGCGCGATCTCCGGCACCAGCACCAGCGCCCCGCGCCCCGCCTCCAGCACCCGCGAGATCAGCCGCAGGTACACCTCCGTCTTGCCGCTGCCGGTCACGCCGTGCAGCAGGAACGCGCCGTAACGCCCGAACGCCTGACCGATGGCCTCGCAGGCGGCGGACTGATCGGGTGTGAGCGCGGGACCGGCGCGTCCCAGGCCCGCCGGCGGCGCCGCCTCCGGCCGCTCGAACGACTCCACCCAGCCGCGACGCACGAAGGACTTCAATGCGTCGCCCAGGCCGGCCGCGGAGATCGCATCCGCGCCCGCACCTTCGCCGCCGAGCAGCGCGACCAGCTCCTGTTGCCGCGCGCCGGGCCGCGCGGCGGGCAGCTCGGCGAGCCCATGCGCCGACAATCGCCACACGGTCTCGTCGGCGCGCGCCCGCGCGCCCGCGCGCATCGTCTTCGGCATCGCGGCGAACAGCACTTCGCCGAGCGGATGGTGGTAATAGTCCGCCGCCCACAGCAGCAAGCCCCGGGTCGCCTCGTCCCAGAGCGGCTCGTCGTCGAGCGTCGCGAGCGCGCGCTTCAGCTGCGCGCGCGGCAGCGTGCTCTCGCGCGCGACGGCAACCACCACGCCGATCGCGCGTTGCCGGCCAAGCGGCGCGCGCACGCGCGCGCCCGGGCGCGGCAGGGGTTCGCCTTCCGGGGGCAGGTAATCGAAGCGACGCCGCAGCGGCGTATCGAATACCACCTGGATCACTTGCGCGTCGGTGCCCAATTATCTTTATGTATCAGTGAGTTAGGCGAGGCGGCCGTGGCTGTCAACGGCCGCCCGGGAAGGCACGTTATAACACCGTGGCCGGGCCTGGAGTCGCGCGCCGATGCCGGAGGAGTCGTTGACCCGCTCTGCTACGCTCTGCGCGCCCGTGGCTTGGGAGCGCGGGCGGCGCAACATGCGGGAGGCGGCGCTGGATTCGGAGCGCGCACTGGAGCGGTTTCTGGCCGGCATCGAGCGGCGTGCGTTTCGCATTGCAAAGCTCGCGCTGCGCGATCAGGCGGAGGCCGAGGATGCGGTGCAGGACGCGATGATCCGGCTGGTGCGGAAATACGCGGGCCGTCCGGCGGAGCAATGGCGGCCGCTGTTCTACCGGATCCTGCAGAACCGCATCACCGACAGCCAGCGCCGGCAGAAGGTGCGCCGTGCGGTGATGGCCTGGCGGCCCGCCGCCGGGGCGGACCCCGAGGCGCCCGACCCGGTGGAGTCCGCCGTGGACCCGGACGGCGGGCCCGATGCGGCGCTCGAGGGCGAGGAGCTCCTCGCGCGCATCGAGGGGGCGCTCGAGGGGCTCCCCGGACGGCAGCGCGAGGCGTTCCTGTTCAGGAATTTCGAGGGTATGGACGTGGCGCAGACGGCGATTGCGATGGGATGTTCCGAAGGCAGCGTGAAGACGCATTACTTCCGCGCGCTGCGGGCACTGCAGGAGGTACTGGGGCAATGGAAGACATGAACCGGCGGATGCGCGAACTGGAGCGTCGCAGCCGCGCGGCTTTCGACGAAAGCGTCGGGTCGCTGGATGCCGCCACGCGCTCGCGCCTGGCGAAAGCCCGCGCCGTGGCGCTGGCGGAGCTGCGGCAGCGGCGCCTGCGCTGGTCCTCGTCGTGGATCCCGGCGGGCGCGGCGGCGGCGGCCGCGGTCGTCGCCGTGATGCTGTGGCAGGGCGAGCGCGCGACGGCGCCCGGCGAGCCTGCGCTCGCGGCGTTCGAGGACCTCGACCTGGTCGCGGGCGCCGAGGACCTCGACATGTTCGAGGAGGACGGCGATTTCTACGCCTGGGCGGCCGATGAGGCGGCCGGGGACGTGGGCTGAGCCGATGCGCCGCGCCTGGCTGGCGGCTTGCTTCGTGGCACTGCCGGGGGCGGCGTCCGAGGCGCCGCCGCCGCCGGACCCGGAGTTCCTGGAATTCCTGGCGCAGATCGGCGGCGAGGACGAAGAGTTCGTGAAGTACCTCGAATCGCGCAGGGGCGAGAAGGAGCTCAGGCGCGCCGAGCAAGAGGCTTCGAAGGATGACGACGATGAATAAGCTCGCAGGCATTCTCGCGGTGTGGCTCGCGCTCCTGATCGCGCCTGCGGCTGTGCAGGCCGGGGACCAGGCGCAGCCCGTGGAGCCCGACACGTTGCCGGGCATCGCCTGGGACGAGCTGGACGAGGAGCAGCGCAGGATCCTCGCGGGACAGGAGGAGGACTGGGAATCGCTGCCGCCCGGCCGCCAGCAGGCGATGGCGGAGGGCGCCGAGCGCTGGGCGTCCATGACGCCTGAGCAGCGCGCCAGGGCGCAGGAACGCTGGCGCAAGTGGCGCTCGCTGCCGCCGGAGGAACGCGCGCGGCTGCGCGAGCGCTGGCAGCGCTTCCACGAGCTGACGCCGGAGCAGAGGGAGCGGCTGCGCAGGGATTTCCGGCGCTTCCAGCAGCTCTCGGAGGAACAGCGCCAGCGGCTGCGCGAGCGCTGGCGGCAGATGACGCCCGAGGAGCGCCAGCGCGCGATCCAGCGCCGCCAGGACCGGCCGGTGCAGCGGCCGCCGCAGGAGCCCGCGACTACCCGCCGCCCCGGCGGCTGAGGCCCGGCACTCGCATCCGCTGCCGCATCGTGGGAGGATGAGTGGAGTCACCCTGCCCGCTGCGGAGACCGCGATGTCAGACCGGAAGCTGAAGCGCTCGAACGACCGCATGATCGCCGGCGTGTGCGGCGGCATCGCGGAGCATTACGGCTGGAAGGCGGACCGCGTCCGCGTCGCCTACGTGATCCTCTCGATCCTGTCCGCGGCCTTCCCCGGCATCATCGTCTACCTGCTGCTCTGGCTCGTGATGCCCGACGAGTGATTAAAGGGGACGCGTCATTTGTTGCCTGCAATAAATGGACGCGTCCCCTTTAGACATGGACCACAGGCTCATTGAGCTCTACGACGAATTCACGCACGGCACGATGCCGCGGCGGGAGTTCCTGTCGCGCCTGTCGCGCCTCGCCGGCAGCGCCGCGGCGGCGGCCGTGGTGTTGCCGTTGCTCGAGAACCGCTACGCCCTCGCCGCGACCGTTGCGCCCGATGATCCGTCGCTCGCGGTTGGCCGCGAGACTTTCGCGGGTCCCGCCGGCGCCGTCTCCTGCTACGTGGCGCGGCCGAGGGCGGAGCCCGCGCGCCGGCCCGCGGTGGTCGTGATCCACGAGAACCGCGGCCTCAATCCGCACATCGAGGACGTCGCGCGGCGCGCCGCGATGGCGGGCTTCCTCGCGATCGCGCCGGACGCGCTCTCGGCTTCGGGCGGCACGCCGGCCAACGAGGACGAGGCGAGGAAACTCATCGGCGCGCTCGAGCGCGAGACCGCGCTCGGCATCTACCTCGCCGCCGTGCGCCACGCCGCGGCCCACGCGCATTCGACCGGCAAGGTCGGCTGCGTCGGTTTCTGCTGGGGCGGCGGCATGGCGGGGCGCCTCGCCGCGAACGCGCCCGAACTGGACGCCGCGGTCGTCTTCTACGGCATGCCGCCGGCGGCGGAGGAAGCCGCGCGCGTGCGCGTGCCGGTCATGATGCACTACGCCGGCCGCGACGAGCGCATCAATAATGCGGTCCCGGCCTTCGACGCCGCGCTGCGCTCGGCGGGCGCGCGCTACGAGATGCACTTCTACGCCGACACCGACCACGCCTTCCACAACGACACCAACGCCGCCCGCTACAACGCCGAAGCGGCAAAGACCGCCTGGCGCCGCACCATCGAGTTCTTCGCGCGCGAACTCGCCGACTGACGCTGCCGCTGCTCCGCCCGATCCGGCCAGCCAGGCTGGATCGGGCCGATCGGCGCCGTCTTCAGCCCGCCGCCTTGACCGCGTGAATCAGCTCGGCCGCGACCTTCTGCGCATCGCCATAGACCATGCGCGTGTTGTCGAGGTAGAAGAGGTGGTTCTCGATGCCGGAGAAGCCGGCGCCCCGGCCGCGCTTGATGACCAGCACGTTCTTCGCCTTGTCGGCGTTCAGGATCGGCATGCCGTAGATCGGGCTCGACTTGTCGCTGCGCGCGACCGGGTTCACCACGTCGTTCGCGCCGATCACCAGCGCCACGTCGGCGGTGTCGAACTCGGCGTTGATCTCGTCGAGGTCGGAGATGAGGTCGTAAGGCACGCCGGCCTCGGCCAGCAGCACGTTCATGTGCCCCGGCATGCGGCCGGCCACCGGGTGGATGGCGAAGCGCACCATCACGCCCTTGTCGATCAGCAGCTGGCACAGCTCCCAGACCTTGTGCTGCGCCTGCGCGACCGCCATGCCGTAGCCCGGGATCACGAGCACCTTCTGCGCGAACGCCATCATGATCCCGGCGTCCGAGGGCTCGATCGGCTTCAGCGAGCCGGTCACGCCGGTGGCCTCCGCGGCCGGCCCCTCGCCGAAGCCGGAGAACAGCACGTTGGCGAGCGAGCGGTTCATGGCCTTGGCCATCAGCTGCGTGAGCAGCGTGCCGGCGGAGCCGACCACGATGCCGGCGATGATCATCGCCGCGTTCTCGAGCACGAAGCCCTCGAACGCGACCGCGAGGCCCGTGAAGGCGTTGTACAGCGAGATCACCACCGGCATGTCGGCGCCGCCGATCGGCAGCGTCATGGTGACGCCGAGCAGCAGCGCGAGCGCGAAGAACGCGATCACCATGCCGAGCGTGGGATGGCCGGACATGACGATCCACACGCCGATCGCGACGGTCGCGGCCGTGATCACGAGGTTGACGGCCTGCTGGCCCCTGAAGCGGAAGCTGCGCTTGATCAGGTCCTGGAGCTTGCCGAAGGCGATCAGCGAGCCCGAGAAGCTCACCGAGCCGATGAACGCGCCGGCCGCGGCCAGGGCCGTGACCACCGGGCCATGATGGGCGGCCCCGTCCGCCGGGGCCGCGACCATGCGCAGCAGCTCGACCGCCGCGATCGCCGCCGCCGCGCCGCCGCCCATGCCATTGTAGAGCGCGATCATCTGCGGCATGTCGGTCATCGCGACGATGCGCCCCGACCACCAGGCGAGCCCGCCGCCGACCGCGATCGCCGCGAGCATCAGCGCGAAGTTGCCCATCCCGGGGTAGAGGAAGCTCATCAGCGTGCCGATCAGCATGCCGACGCCGGCGACGATGATGCCGCGGCGCGCCGTGACCGGCGAGCTCATGGCCTTCAGGCCCATGATGAACAGGAACGCGACCAGCAGGTACGACAGGTCGATCGCGAGGGTCGCGACGTTCTCCGGCAGGAAGCCCATCAGGTGGACTCCTTCTTCTTCTGGCCGCTGGCCTTGAACATCTCGAGCATGCGCTCGGTGACCACGTAGCCGCCCACCGCGTTGCCGGCGCCGAGCACGACGCCGAGGAAGCCGATGACCTGCTCGAGCATCGTGTCGGCGCGCCCCAGCGCGACCATGGCGCCGACCAGCACGATGCCGTGCACGAAGTTGCTGCCCGACATCAGCGGCGTGTGCAGGATCACCGGCACCCGTGCGATGACCTCGTAGCCGGTGAACGCCGCGAGCATCACGATATAGAGCGCGATCACGCCTTCCATTTACGCGGCCTCCACGGTCTTGCGGGTGGGTTCATGGCGGATCGCGCCCTCGTGCGTGACGCAGGACGCCGCGAACACCTCGTCGTTCCAGTCGATCGCGACGGCGCCGTCCTTGAGCGCGGGTTTCAGGAAGTTGAGCAGGTTCTTGGCGTACATCTCGCTCGCGTGGTGCGCGACGGTCGCCGGCAGGTTCACCGGCCCGATGACGCGCACCCCGCCGTGCTCGACGGTCTCGCCGGCCTTGGAGAGCTCGCAGTTGCCGCCGTTCTCCGCGAGCAGGTCCACGACCACGGCGCCCGGCTTCATGCGTTCGACCGCGGCGCGGGTGATGATGCGCGGCGCCGGGCGGCCCGGTACGCCGGCGGTCGTGATCACGCAATCCGCGGCCGCGATGCGCCCGTCCAGCACCGCCTGCTGCTTCGTCTTCTCCTCGGCGGTCAGTTCGCGGGCGTAGCCCCCCGCGCCCTCGGCGGTGACGCCGGTCTCGACGAACTTCGCGCCGAGGGACTTGACCTGTTCGCGGGTCGCGGCGCGCACGTCGTAGGCCTCGACGATCGCGCCCAGGCGCTTCGCGGTCGCGATCGCCTGCAGGCCGGCGACGCCGGCGCCGATCACCAGCACGGTGGCCGGGCGGATGGTGCCGGCCGCGGTCGTCAGCATCGGGAAGAACTTGTCCTGCGCCGCGGCGCCGATCAGCACGGCCTTGTAGCCGGCGACCGCGGCCTGCGAGGAGAGCGCGTCCATGGACTGGGCGCGCGAGATGCGCGGCACCAGCTCCATGGCGAAGCTGGTGACGCGCCGTTCCTTGAGCGCGCGCACCAGCGCCGCCTGTGCGTGCGGCGCGAGGAATCCGGCCACCACCGCGCCCGGCTTCAGGCGCGAGACGACGGCGGCATCGGGCGGCTGGACCGTGAGCAGGACGTCGGACTGCGCGATCACCACGTCCGCGGAATCGGCGAAGGAGACGTCCTTGTAGGCGGCATCCGGGTACCGGGCGGCGGCGCCGGCGCCGCGCTCGACCAGGATCCGGGCTCCCTGGCCGGCCAGGCGGGTGGCGACTTCGGGGACGATGGCGACGCGATTCTCGCCCGGCACGGTTTCCCGAAGCACGCCGATCGTGACTGGCATCCCATTCCTCCCCGGATCTGCCGGCCGGCTGGCCGCGCATTGAAAATTATAACAATCGTGCCTTATTGTTTCAGGGTTTCGGCCTGGGATTTGTACGTACGTGGGCGCAGCTTCGGTCATGGCGAGGAAGGTGGTTCCGGCGGGCGGCCAGGAGGTCGCCCTGTCGCAATGGGTGCTGCGCACCGATGCCTCCGGAATGCCGCTGGAATGGATCGACTACAAGGAGGCGGTGCGCCTGCACTGCCTGGGCCAGGTCGCGTACGCCTTCGGCAGCCGCCTGTACGCGCTGCACGGCGGCGTGAACGCCAGGAGCGGCCGGCAGACGGTGATCGAGGTCAACTCGATGATGGCGACCCAGGGCTCGTCCGGAAATCCGGGCAGCCTGCGCGGCGACTACGTGCCGCCGCTCAACAACGAAACCCTGTTCCGCCGCGACGCGAACCTGTGCATGTACTGCGGCATGCGCCTCCCGTCGAGCCAGCTCTCGCGCGATCACGTGCGCCCGTTCTGCCAGGGCGGCCGGGACGCCTGGAACAACGTGGTCGCCGCCTGCCGGCGCTGCAACAACCAGAAGGCCTCGCGCACGCCGGAGCAGGCGGGCATGCAGCTGCTCGCCGTGCCCTTCACGCCGACTTACGCGGAGTACATCTACCTCAAGGGCCGGCGCGTGCTCGCCGACCAGATGGAGTACCTGCTCGCGCACTTCCCGCGCTCGAGCCCGTTGCACGCCCGCATCCAGCGCTTCCGCCAGTGAAGCGCGCGGCGGCCCGTGCGGTCCACCTGATCGACGCGAGCTACTTCGTCTTCCGCGCCTACTACTCGGTCGGCATCGAGATGACCGGCGAGGACGGCCAGCCGGTCAACGCGCTGTACGGCTTCGGCCGCTTCCTCGGCGACCTGCTGGAGCAGTCGAGGGCGACGCACGTCGCGGTGGCCTTCGACGAGAGCCTGTCCTCGTCGTTCAGGAACGAGATCTTCCCGGCCTACAAGGCGAACCGCGAGCCGGCGCCGCCCGAGCTCAAGCGCCAGTTCGGGCTGTGCCGCGAGCTGTGCCGGCTGATGGGCCTGGCCGAGTTCAGCAGCCCCACGCACGAGGCCGACGACATCATCGGCACCATCGCCACGCGCCTGCGCCCGCGCGGCCACAGCTCGGTGCTCGTCACGCGCGACAAGGATCTCGCGCAGCTGATCCGTGACGGCGATGCCTACTGGGACTATGCCGGCGAGCGCCGCTATGGCTACCACGAGATCGAGGAACAGTTCGGCGTGCGGCCGGAGCGCATGGCGGACTACCTCGCGCTGACCGGGGATTCGGTGGACAACATCCCCGGCGTGCCGGGCGTGGGGCCGAAGACCGCTTCCGCGCTGCTGCGCAAGTTCGCCTCGCTCGAGGAGCTCTATGACGGCCTCGAGCGCGTGCCAGCGCTTCCGATCCGCGGTGCCTCGCAGCTGCCGGAAAAGCTGCGCCGGCATCGCGAGGCGGCGTTCTTCGCGCGGCGGCTGACGACCATCGCCTGCGACATGCCGCTGGAGGTCACGGCCGATGCGCTCGAGCGGCGCAAGCCCGATGTGCGGGGCCTCGGGAATTTCTACGACCAGGCGAAATTCGGCGCCGCGCTCCGCCGCCAGGCCGAGCGCCTCGCCAGGTAATTGGGGACGCATCCCGATTAAAGTAATCGGGATGCGTCCCCAATTATTCGTGAAGCGGCTGCCGGTCGGCGAGCGCTGGCGGCTGGACGCGGAGCTGGACGGCCTGGCGCGGCTCGCGCAGGCCGGCGCCATCCGCGTGCCGCAGGTCCACGGCATCGCCGCGAACGACACCGGGGCCTGGATCGAGCTGGAGTGGCTCGACCTGCATCCGGCCGATGCGGCCTCCGACGCGCGCATGGGCAAGGCGCTCGCGCGGCTGCATGCCGTCACCGCGCCCGCCTTTGGCCTCGCGTGCGACAATGCGATCGGCGCGACGCCGCAGCCGAATACGCTGTCGGATGACTGGCCCGTGTTCTGGCGCGATCGCCGCCTCGCGTTCCAGCTGGATCTCGCAGCAGCCAACGGCTACCGCGGCCGGCTGCAGGACCGCGGCCGGAAGCTGCTCGAAGCCGTTCCCGCTTTCTTCGGCAGCTACCGCCCGCAGCCCTCCCTGCTGCACGGCGACCTCTGGGGCGGCAACCGCGCGATGCTGGTGGACGGCAGTCCCGTGATCTATGACCCCGCCGTCTACTATGGCGACCGCGAATGCGAACTTGCGATGACGCGGCTGTTCGGCGGTTTCGGCCCGCGCTTCTACGCCGCCTACGACCAGGCCTGGCCGCCGGACCCCGGCAGGGCCGCGCGCCAGGACCTCTACAATCTCTACCACGTGCTCAATCACCTGAACCTGTTCGGTGGCGGCTACCGCGCGCAGGCCGAATCCATGGTCGAGCGCCTGCTGGCCGCCGTCTGAAGGGGATTGCGATGCAACCGAAGTTCTTGCCGCTCGCGGGCCACCGCGAATATCCGCCGCAGGAGATGTCCGCGCGCGCGAAGGCCTTCGCGGACGAGATGGGCATGCGCCGCACGGTCCGCGACTTCTCCGCCCGCCCGGTGCCGCGCGAGCTGATCGAGGAGTTCCTGCGCACCGCGGGCTCGGCGCCCTCGGGCGCGAACCAGCAGCCCTGGCACTTCGTCGCGGTGTCGGATCCGGCGGTCAAGCGCCGCATCCGCGAGGCCGCCGAGGCGGAGGAGCGCGAGTTCTACTCGCGCCGCGCGCCGCCGGAGTGGCTGGAGGTGCTTGCGCCGCTCGGCACCGACGAGCACAAGCCCTTCCTCGAGACCGCGCCCTGGCTGATCGCCGTCTTCATCCGCCGCTTCGACCGCAATGCGGACGGCAGCAAGCGCAAGCACTACTACACCGACGAATCGGTCGGCCTCGCCACCGGACTGCTGCTCGCCGCCGTGCACCACGCGGGACTGGTATCGCTGACGCACACGCCGTCGCCGATGAAGTTCCTGAACGGGATCCTCGGCCGCCCGAAGGACCTCGAGCGGCCATTCCTGCTGCTGGTCGTCGGCTATCCGGCGGCGGATGCCAGGGTACCGGACATCGCGCGCAAGCCGCTCGCGGAGATCGCGAGCTTTGTTTAGAGAGCCGCCGCGACGACGCGGCGCAGCAGCCGTTCGCGCCAGCCGCGCGGCGAGGCCAGCCCCATGCGCTCGAACAACGGCGCGGTCTCCGGACTGCCCGGCAGCGGCCGCAGCATCCGCGCCGCGATCGCGAAGCGGCCCGGCCAGCGCTGCGCGCGCGACTTCAGCCGCCGCAGCGCGCGCCCGAGCCGGATCTCCTCCGCCGTGAGATCGGTGCCGAAGGGCAGCTCGCCGAAGAATCCCGCCGCACGATGCGGCGCGAGCGCCCGCTCGAGCGCCGCGGGAAGGTTGTTGCGGTGCGGGTCCGGGATCCGGTACGAGGCCGGCAGCTTGCCGGCGCGCTTGGCGTCCGCAAGCAGCGAGTCCTGGAAGCGCGAGTCCGCGATCGCGAGCAGCCGCCTGGCCACCTCGTCGTCGGCCAGCCCGCGGATGTCCGCGACGCCGTACTCGGTCACCACGACGTCGCGCAGGTGGCGCGGGATGGTCGCGCTGCCGTAGCTGTAGCGGATGTTCGACTCGACGCTGCCGTGATTGTCGCGGGTCGCGCGCACCGCGATGAGCGAGCGGCCGCCGGGCAGCTGGTGCGCCTGCGCGATGAAGTTGTACTGCCCGCCGACGCCGCTGACCACGCGCCCGTCCGCGAGCCCGTCGGAGACCAGCGCGCCGCCGAGCGTGACCATCATGGTCGTGTTCATGAAGCGCGCGTCGCGCCGCTGCGCCAGCTTGCGCTCCCAGCCGGGGCCGAGCAGTTCGTTGGTGAAGCTGACCGGCATCATCGCGAACAGCGCGCGCCGGGCGTCCGGCATCTCGCGCAGCTCGCGGTAGAAGGCCTGCGGCCCCAGCATGAAGGCGCCGTGCAACAGCACCCCGTCGGGCTCGACGCGCCGCTTCAGGATGCCCTCGTGGTAGAGGTCGAGGAAGCCGTCCACGAACATCTCGGTGACGGCATAAAGCCCGTGCTCGAACGGCCCGTCGCCGCCGAGCTCCGCCTGCACGCTGCCGAAGCGCGGGCCGAGGCCGGTGTCCGCGAGCGCGCGGCGCCAGGTGGCGTTCTCGCGGTGCCGCAGCGTCATCGAGTGCACGATCGCATCGCCGAGCTCGCCGATGCCGATCTGGATCGTGCCGCCGTCCCGGATCAGCATGCTGTTGGCGAGTGCGATGCAGTGGTCGGCGGTCGAGATCGGCAGGTTGGGCGGGCTGAACAGCTCGTGGTGGCCGCGCGGGTCGTCCACGATGAAGTCGAAGGCGGAGGCGGGCACTTCCGCTGCGCCGAACATGAACGGCATGTAGGCGTTCACCTGGCCGATGGTGGCGACCTTCCGGCCCGCGCGCCGCCGCTCGGCGAAGATCGGCAGCAGGTCCACGGAGACGTCCGGGTTGGTGCCGAGGCTCGCGCGCCCGCCGGTGCCCGGCCTGAGGGCAATCTGCTGCGCGATGACGTTCGCGCCCGCGGCCAGCACCGTGCGCGCGACGTGCGTGTAGTTGATGCTCGCGTACCACTGCTGCGCCTGCGGCGAATGCAACCAGGCGCCCGGCTCCATGAAGAATTCCTGAATGCGGATGTTCGAAGGGACCGCGCTCGCGGCCAGTGCATCCGACCATGCCGGGTCCGGGCCGCCGGCGAACACGCGCCCGGCCATCGGTTCGACCAGGCGCCGCTCGAGTTCGCTCTTGCCGCGCGGACGGCGCAGCGTGAGCCCCGTCAGGATCGTCAGTTCGATCGAGCGATCCGCGACGGCGCGGTGCCAGAACTCGTTGGCGAGCGCCATCGGCTTGCCGGCGCCGATCGGCAGGCACAGCACGATCCTGCTGCCGACCTGCGACAGCACCTGCTCCACGCAGCTGCCGACGTCGGCAAGGAACCGGGGCTGGCGCTCATCCATCGCGAAGACTCTAGCGTATAGTCATTTAAAGGGGACGCATCCCATTTAGAATCATAAATGGGATGCGTCCCCTTTAAGGGTCCGGGGAGCCATGATCGAGAACAACACCGGCATCATCGCCAGCCTCGTCGCCTACATGGCGGTCTGCCTGCTGCTGGGATTCGTCGCCTACAGGCGCACCAGCACGCTCGGCGACTTCATCCTGGGCGGCCGCAAGCTCGGCAGCTGGGTGACGGCGCTCTCGGCGCAGGCCTCCGACATGAGCGGCTGGCTGCTGATGGGCCTGCCGGGGCTCGCCTACCTCTCGGGCTTCGACGCGATCTGGCTCGCGGCCGGGTTGGTCGTCGGCACCTGGGCCAACTGGCGCTTCATCGCCGCGAAGCTGCGCGCCCGCACCGAGCAGCTCTCCGACTCGCTGACGCTGCCCGACTACTTCGAGCGGCGCTTCGACGACCGCTCGCGCCTGCTGCGCACCATTTCGGCGGCGTTCATCCTCGTCTTCTTCGCCTTCTATGCGAGCTCCGGTTTCGTCGCCTCCGGCAAGCTGTTCGGGACGCTGTTCGGGCTGCCCTACGTCGAGGCCATGTTCTGGGGCTCGATCGTGATGCTGGCCTACACCTTCTTCGGCGGCTTCCTCGCGGTGAGCTGGTCGGACGTGCTGCAGGGCACGCTGATGTTCCTCGCTCTGGTGCTGGTCGCCTGGACGGGCGTGCACCTCGCGGGCGGCGTCACGCCCACGCTCGACCAGATCGCGGCCCGCGACCCTGCGCTGCTCGATCCCTTTATCGGCAGCGGCGGCGAGGCGCTGGGCTGGATCGGCATCGCCTCGCTGGTCGGCTGGGGCCTCGGCTACGCCGGCCAGCCGCACATCCTCGCGCGCTTCATGGCGATCCGCCGGGTGGAGGAGATGGACGTCGCGCGCCGCGTGGCCATGGGCTGGGTGATCGTCGTGCTCGCGGCCGCCATCGTCGTGGGGCTGACCGGCATCCTCGCGCTCGAGCGTCCGCTGGCCGGCGCCGATACCGAAAAGGTGTTCATCCTGATGTCCACGCAGTTCTTCCACCCGGTGATCGCGGGCATCTGCCTCTCCGGCATCCTGGCCGCCGTGATGAGCACGGCCTCGGCGCAGCTGCTGGTCTCGTCCTCGGCCTTCGCGGAGGATTTCTACCGCGGCCTGTTCCGCCCGGCCGCGGCGCGCGGCGAGCTGCTGTGGGTCGGGCGCGGCGCGGTGCTCGGGATCGCCGCGATCGCGTTCTGGCTCGGCCTCGATCCGGAGAGCAAGGTGCTCTCGCTGGTCGCCTGGGCCTGGGCAGGGTTCGGCGCGGCCTTCGGACCGGCGATCATCCTCTCGCTCTACTGGGAGCGCATGACCCGCAACGGCGCGCTCGCCGGCATCGTCGTGGGCGGGATCACCGTGATCGTCTGGCCGCAGCTCAAGGGCGAGATCTTCGGGCTCTACGAGCTGGTGCCGGGATTCGTCCTGTCCTGGCTCGCGATCTGGCTGGTGTCCGTCACGGGAACCCCGCGCCCGGGCGGTGCGGACACCGTCGTTCGCAAATAATTCCGGTCGTTCGCCATCGGTGGCGTGAACGGCAGCGCACCGCCGCTGCCGTAGAGGCGGGCCGCCCTGCTTTCAGGGGAGGGTGTGCCCGTGCGCCGGCCACCGCGATGAGCGCCGAACAACAGCTTTGCGCGGCCCGCCCCGCGCCCGCGATTCGGCTGAATCCGGCGCTGGATGCGCAGCTGATTGCGCGCGTATTCCGTTCCGCGGGACGCGTCCACGTGCCCGACTTCTTCGACGCGCCCACGGCGGCGCTCATCCACCGCAGCCTCGCCGAGGAGACGCGCTGGCAGCTGGTGTTGCACGATGGCGGCGGGCACCGGGAACTGCCGGTCCCGGCGCTCTCCAGCCTGCCGGAGGAGGAGCGGCGCGACTGGCTGGCGCGGGTGCATCGCGCCGCGGAGCGCGGATTCAGCTACTGCTACTCGACCTTCCGGCTGTTCGAGAACTACCTGAACGGCCGGCACCTCGACTCGCAGCTGATGCGCGTGCTCGAGTTCCTGAATGCGCCGGCCTTTCTCGGCTTCGCGCGTCGCCTGACGGGCGATGCGCGCATCGGCTTCGCCGACGGCCAGGCGACGATGTATCGCGCCGGGGATTTCCTGACCCGCCATGACGACGCGGTCGATGGCCGGCACCGCGTCGCGGCTTACGTGCTGGGCTTTACGCCCGAGTGGCGGACCGACTGGGGCGGGCTGCTGGCATTCCCCGACCGCCATGGCCACCTGGCCGAGGCCTACCTGCCGACCTTCAATTCGCTGAACCTGTTCCGCGTGCCGATGCTGCACGCGGTGACCCAGGTGGCGAGCTTCGCCGCCGCGCCGCGCTACAGCATCACGGGCTGGTTGCGGGCGCTGCCGGACTCAGGCTGAGCTCGAACGCGATCCCCACCTCGTCGCCGATCCATTCGGTGGAGGACCAGTCGCCCTGGCCGACGCCGAAGGCGAGGCGGCGCAGTCTTGTGCCGCCGGTCATGCCGAGCCGCTCCTTGCCCGGCGCCAGCTCGAAATGCACCGGGACTTCCTTCGTGACGCCGCGCAGCGTGAGCATGCCCTGCGCGCGCCAGCCCGGGCCGTCGCGCTCGAATCGCTCTGCGTGGTAGACCGCCTGCGGGTGGCGCCCGCTCCAGAAGAAATCCTCGCTCCTCAGGATGCCGTCGCGATCGTCGTCCTGCGTGTCGGTCGAGGCGGTCGATATCGTCACGTGCAGCCGGCCGGTGGCCGGCGACGCCGGGTCGAAATCGAATTCCACGCGGAAGTCGGTGAAGCGCCCGGTGAAGCGCGCGCCCGCCTGGGTCGCGGTGAACTCGAGCATGCCGGCCTTGCCGTCGCCCTGCCAGCCGCCGGCCCAGGCGACGCCGGCGCCCGGCAGCGCGACCACCAGCGCCGCGAGCCCGGCGATCACCGCGCGCGCCATGGCAGCATCCGCCAGATCAGGCCATCGCGATTCACGAACTGGTGCTTCAATGCGGCCGCGACGTGCAGCAGCGCGAGCGCGATCAGCGCGTTCGCGAGGGTCTCGTGGATCTCCTCCATCAGGTGCTTCAGGTCGCGGTCCGGCGCGACGAAGTCGGGCAGCTGCAGCAGTCCGAACCAGCTCACCGGGTAGTTCGACGCCGAGGACATCATCCAGCCGGTCAGCGGCATCGCGAACAGCAGCGCGTAGAGGCCCCAGTGCGTCGCACGCGAGGCGACGAACTGCCAGCGGGGCATGGGCGGCGGGGGCGGCGGGCGGTCGAAAAGCCGCCAGCCGAGGCGGATCGCGGCGAGGGCGAGTATCGTGATGCCGACCGACTTGTGCCGGGCGAGCAGCACCAGCTTGTCGAAGCCGTCCGGCATCTCGTGGGCGATCTTGCCGACCGCGACCTGGCCGATCAGGAGCAGCACCACCACCCAATGCAGGGCTTGCGCGACCGATCCGTAGCGTTCGGGGGTATTCCGCAGGCCCATGAGGTCTTGGAGAATAGCGCGATGCGCAAGTTCCTGTTCGCGTTCGCCGCCCTGGCATCGGCCTGCGCTGCGCCACCCCCGGCGCCGCCACCGGCCGCGCCGGCGGCGCCCGTGGCCGCGGCCCCCTACGAGCGCTGGGAAGTCACGTCCTCGTGGCTGGAGATCCGCGTGTTCCGCGACGGGCCCTTGGCGCGGCTCGGCCACGACCACGTGATCACCTCGACGGCGCTGGCCGGGCGCCTGGAACTGCGCGAGCCGCGCGCGCGCAGCGGGTTCACCCTGACCCTGCCGCTCGACTCGCTGGTCGTGGACGACCCGGCATCGCGCGCCGCCGCGGGGCCGGCATTCGCGGCGCCCGTGCCGGATGCGGACCGGGCGGGCACGCTGCAGAACCTGCTCGGTCCGCGCGTGCTGGACGCCGCGCTGCAGCCCGTGCTGCGGCTCTCGGCCGACGCGCTCGAGGGCGGCCCGGAACACTACGTCGCGCGGCTGCGCGTCTCGCTGCGCGGCGAGGAGCGCGTGGTCCCGGTCCAGGTCAGCGTGAGTCTCGACGGCGACCTGGCGCGGGTCCACGCGCACGCCGTCCTGCGTCACGCCGATCTCGGCCTGGTCCCGTTCACGGTCGCGATGGGCGCGCTCTCGGTGCGCGACGACATCGCGATCGACTGCCGGCTCGAAGCGCGGCGCGCCGCATGACCGCCATCCGCTTCCGCAATCCGGAGGTCCGGCTGTCGCTGGCGCTCGCCACCGCCGAATCCCGGGTCGCCGACCCGGACATCGCGCTGCGCGACCTGCTGGCGCTGCTCGGCGAGCAGGGCCTGCTGGTGTTCTGCGGCGTCCTCGCGGTGCCGTTCCTGCTGCCGGTGACGGTGCCGATGATGAGCACGGTGTTCGGCATCCCGATGCTGCTGATCGGGTTCGCCGTGATGGTCAGCCGCGTGCCCTGGCTGCCGGAGCGGCTGCTGAACCACCGCGTCGCGGCGCGCACCGTGCGCCAGATGCTGGCGAAGGTGCGCGGCTGGGCGCAGCGGTTCGAGCACCTGGTGCGTCCGCGCGCGCTCGCGCTGTCGGGCGGCGCGGTCATCAACTTCGTGAACGGCGGGCTGGTCATGCTCGCCGTGGCGCTGCTGATGACGCCGCTGCCGCTGGTGCCCTTCGTCAACACGCTGCCGGCGATCGCGATCATCCTGCTGTGCTTCGGGATGGCCGAGCGCGACGGCGTCGTCATCGCGCTCGGCTGGTTCGCGACCCTGGTCTCGGCCGCCTACGTCGGCGGCCTGATGGTGCTCGTGATCTACTGGGGCATGCACCACGAGCAGGCGCTCGCGGTGCTGCGCCAGTGGTTCAACTGAGGCGCCTCAGCGCGCGTCGATCTCCGCGAGCAGCGCCTTCGCCCCGTACACCTGCTCGAGCGCCGTGCGGATGTAGGCCGGGTGCACGCCGATCGAGCGGTTCATGCGGTCGTCGAACCAGTAGCTGCCCGAGATCGAGTGGATGTTGCCGTCGAACGCGAGCCCGACGATGCGCCCGTCGGCGCCCAGCATCGGGCTGCCGGAATTGCCGCCCACGATGTCGTTGTTGGTGGTGAAGTTCGCGCGCGTCGTCATGTCGAGCGCGTCCTTCGCCGCCATCCAGCGCGGCGGGATGCGGAACGGCGGCTCGCCGGTCGCGCGCTCGAAGGCGCGCGCGAGCTCGGTCCACGGGCGCACGTCCTCGCCCTTCTCCTTCCAGCCGGTCATGGCGCCGTAGGAGAGCCGGAGCGTGAATGTCGCGTCCGGGTAGATGCTGGTGCCGTACACCGCGAAGCGCGCCCTCGAGATCGCCTCCTGGGCGCGGTCCTCGGGGCCTTCGACCTGCTCCTCGTAGCGCTTGCGCAGCGCGCGCGCGGCCGGGTCCACCGCCGCGGCCAGGCGGATCATCGGGTCCTGGCTCGCATCCACCGCGGTCTTGCCACCCTCGTAGAGCGCGACGCGCGCCGCCGGGTCGGCGAGCGCCGACTCGCGCACCAGCTTCGCCGCCAGCGCATCCGGGGAATCCTTGCCGAACACCTGGCGCACGATCGGGTCGTCCGGACCCAGCCACTCGCGCATGCGCTCGAGCGCGAACGAGAGCCGCACGATCTCGAACTCCGGGTAGATCGGCGACGGCGCCTTCAGCGACTGCAGCACCGCGGGCAGGCGGCCCTCGGTGAACTCGGGCAGGCGCGCGGCGTTGTCCTTGCCGCGCTCCTCGGCCGCGCGCACGATCGAGCGCGCATAGCCGAACAGCGTCGAGTTGAAGGCCGCGCCGCCCTCGATGAAGGTGTAGGGCACCAGCATGTCGCGCCAGGTGACCTGCGCTCCGGCGATGTCGTCCCAGGCCGGGGCCGTGCCCGCGAGCACGGGATCGGCGGCCACCGCCTGGCGCAGCGCGGCCTCCTTGTCGGCGGCCGCGTCCAGCAGCGCCGGGTCGAGCAGTGCGTCGAACTGCTTGCGCCGCACCTTGATCGAGTTCTCGACCAGGTTCAGGTAGCTCTCGGTCGTGCGCCGCGGCTCCTCGCCGGTCTTCGAGTACTGCAGCAGCCGGCCGCGCAGCTCGGAGAAGCGCAGCAGCCAGAACGGCATGAACGTCGTGCGCTGGGTCTCGAGCTGCGCCACGGTCAGCAGGCGGTCGGTGTTGCCGGGATGGCCGGAAACGAACACCGCGTCGCCCGGTTTGGCGCCGTCCCAGTCGAAGCGCAGGCGGTCGGGCGTCTTCGCCGGCCTGCCGTTCTCGTAGGCGCGCAGGATCGAGAAGTCCAGGCACCAGCGCGGGAACTGGAAGTTGTCGGGGTCGCCGCCGAAGGCCGCGATGTCGCGCTCGGGCGCGAACACGAGGCGCACGTCCTCGTAGCGCTTGTACTTGTAGATCCAGTGCTGGCCGCCCTGGTACAGCGACACGCGCTCGCACTTGAGCGCGCCGCCCTTCGACTTCTTCGACGCTTCCTCGCAGGCCTGCTCCAGGCGCGCGAGCTCCGCGCGCCGGGCTTCGCCCGCCGCCTCGGCGGAGAGCCCGGCGGTCGCCGCGGCGACCTTCGCCGTCACGTCCTCGGTGCCGACCAGCACCGACACCGCCTCTTCGCCGCACTTGAGTTCCTTCTCGCGCGTGCCCGCGTAGAAGCCGTTGCCGACCAGGTCGCTCTCGGGCGTCGAGTTCTGCGCGATGCACTCCTCGGCGCAATGGTGGTTGGTGAGCACCAGGCCGTCCGCGGAAATGAAGGAGCCGGTGCAGCCGCTCTCCAGGCGGACGGTCGCGCGCTGCACGCGGCCGAGCCAGGCGGAATCCAGCGTGACGCCGTACTTCGAGGCGATGGCCTCGCGCGGCGGATTGTCGAAGGTCCACATGCCTTCGTCGGCCACCGCCGACAGGGATGCCAGGGCGGCCATGGCCGCGACCGGAATGCGCTTCATCAGGGACTCCCGTGCGTTCGAAGGCCGCAAGGCTGCGGCAATGCCGGCATTTTAGCGGTTGGGCGCCATGCCCGGACAGCTCATGTCACCACCCGCCGCGCAGGCCGGGCCATTCATCGATCCGGGACACTCTGGGCTGCGGTCGTGGCGCCGGGCCCTGGTCACGCTCGGGGCCCAGCCCGCCCGGGCAGGTGGCCTTCTCCGGATCGAAGTAGATCGTGAGCAGCGCGGTCGCGGCCATGGGTTGCCCGTCGCGCCACGCGGGCGAGAGGCGCGAGCCGCGTGCAATCGCACGCGCGGTGGCGTCGAACAGGCCCCGCGGTTCGGAGGACAGGATGCGCGCCTGCTGCACCCTGCCCGCGGCGTCGGTCGTGGCCTCGAGCGCGACGCGGCCGCGGGTCCGGCGCTGGCAGGCGGCGGCCGGAAATGGGGCGCTCGCCAGCAGCGTCGGCGGGACTTCGGCGAGCGCCGAGTCCGGCAGGCGGAACTCGAAGCGGCGCGTGCGCCGCTCGCCGGATTGCGCAGGCGGCCTGAATGTCCAGCGGCGGATCGCCGCCAGCGCCGCGTCCTCGAACTCGCCGCGCGGCATCGCGGTGATCGCGCGGGCGTTCGCAACGGTGCCGTCGGCGCCGAGCTCGAACTCGACTTCCACGTAGCCCTCGATGCGTTCGGTGAGCAGCCGCGCCGGATAGACCGGAGCAGGGCGCTCGCCCGCGCCGGCGGACGCCGGGTCCACCTGGTCGACCAGCGTGAAGACCACGCGCGTCAGCATCCGGCATTCGATCGCGCGGCCGTCGGCGCGCGCGGCCTCGAACCGCCAGGCGCGCACGCCGGCGATCGCCGCCTGCTCGAAATAGCCCGGTGGGTCCGCGCGCACCACGCGCACCCAGCCGACGCTGCCGTCGGCCAGCACGGTGAGTGCAACCTCGACCGAGCCCTCGACGCCGATCTCGCGCACCGCGGGCGGGTAGGCCGGCGCCTCGCGCCGGATCGCGACGGGCGCGGTGATCCCGGGGCCGTTGCAGGGCACCCAGGCGCCGGCCGCGGGCGTCACGCATGCCAGTGCGAGCGCGGGCAGCCGGTGCTTCATGAGCTGGTGGTCAGCAGGAACTGCGTGCCCTCCGGCGCAAGGAGCAACGCATTGCGTTCCGGGTCGAGTCCCGCGGGCAGCCGCCGCGCGAACACCAGCCCCGCGTCGCGCAATGCCCGGATGCGCTCGGGCATCGCGGCATGCGTGAAGACCAGCGCAGGCCCGGCGATCGCGCCCGCCGGCAGCAGCGCGAGGCTCACGGCATCGCTCGTGAGCCCGAGGTGGAGGAGCGGCTCTTCCGCCTCGCCGGACGGCACGAAGCCGAGCAGTTCCCAGCGGCGCGCGGCGCCCTCGGCATCCGCGACCGGCAGCGCGATCTGCTCGAACCAGCCGAGCTTCGACGTCGCGCCGGGCGGCCGGTGCACGGGCGAGTAGGTGCGCGCCTCCAGCAGGCGCAGCTGCAGGCCGCCGGGCGCCTCGATCGCGGCCTGGTTGAATTCGTCGCCGCCGAGGCGGCGATCCACGATCTCGATCCCCGCCGCCTCCAGTGCGGCGAGGCGGCGCAGCAGGTCCGGCAGCACGAAGGCGAGCAGCGGCGACGCCGGCAGTTCCTGCCGGTGCAGGCCGATGCCGATCCGCCCGTCGGTGACGACCGCGTAGGGATAGGGCCAGGCCTCGCCGGTGGAGGCCTGCACGAAGCCCAGCTTCTCGTAGAACTCGATGGAGGCGAGCACGTCCGGAGCATGGACGCTGAATTCGTGAAAGCGCCCGATCACGCGCGCGCACCGAGCGCGCGCGCCGCGAGGCGCGCGAGGCTTTCGACCTGGGCCGTGCCGTCGTTCAGCGCCGGCACGTACTCGAAGGACTCGCCGCCGGCCGCCAGGAAAGTCCCGCGCCCGCGCATCGCGATTTCCTCGAGCGTCTCCAGGCAGTCCACCGCGAAGCCCGGGCAGCAGGCGACCAGCCGGCGCGTGCCCGCCGCCGCGAGTTCCCTGAGGCGCTCCTCCGTGTACGGCATCAGCCAGCGCTCGCGCCCGACGCGCGACTGGTAGCTGAGCGACCAGCTGCCGGCCGGGAGCGCGAGCCGATGCGCGACCAGGCGCGCGGTCGTCTCGCATTGCGAGGCATAGGGATCGCCCGCGTCCACGTAGCGCTGCGGCAGGCCGTGGAAGGAGAGGAGAAGGTGCGCGCCCGCCGCGAGCGCCGCCCGGTACGGGGCCAGCGATCCGGCGACCGCATCCAGGTGGCCGCTGTCGTTGTAGTAGTCGCGGATGTGCGTGAGCCCGGGCCGCCAGCCGGACGCGGCCAGCGCCGCTTCCACGCGGTCGAACACGGACTCGGTCGTGCTCGCGGAATACTGCGGATAGAGCGGCAGCACGGCGAGGCGCGAGACGCCGCGCGCGCGCAGGCTCTCGAGCGCGGCGGCGATCGAGGGTCTGCCGTAGGTCATGCCGGGCGCGACGGCGACGGGGGCGCCCAGCACCGCGGCGATCCGCGCCTCCAGTTTTCGCGCCAGCGACAGCGTGTTGACCAGCAACGGCGAACCGGCCTCGGTCCAGATCTCGCGATAGGCGCGCGCGCTGCGCGGCGGGCGGATGTTCAGGATCACGCCGTGGAGGATCGGCAGCCACAGCAGGCGTGGCAGGTCCACGACGCGCCGGTCGGCGAGGAATTCCGCGAGGAAGCGGCGCACGGCGGCTGCCGTGGGTGCGTCCGGGGTGCCGAGATTGGCGAGCAGGATGCCGGTCGGGGCCGTCATACCGTGACGATACCGCAAAAGAAACGGCGGCCGGGGAGGCCCCGGCCGCCGTTCTGGGAGAGGCCTTCAGGCCTCAGAACGCGAAGCGCACGCCCACGAAGATCGTGTCGGCATCGTCGCCGGTGCGGAACTCGGCGCCCGCGGCGAAGTTCTCCGTGAAGAAGTAACGCCCGCCGACCGCGAGCTCGGTGTCATCGCCGCCCGAGCTGCCGTAGTCGGAGTAGATCACGCTGCCTTCCAGCTCGAAGCCTTCGGCGACCTCGGCGCGCACACCGGCCGAGACGAGGTAACCGTCGGCGTCGGCGGAGAACCCGCCCGCCGAGAAGTCGGCTTCCGTGTAGCCCACGCGGCCGACCAGATCCACGCGGTCGGACACGCCGAGCCGGCCGCCGAGCCCCACGGAGTAGACATCCACGTCCACGCTGGCCGGGAAGCCGAAGTTTGCATACTCGGCGAAGGCGAAGAAATTCTCCGCGAAGCCGATCGATCCGCGCAGTCCCAAACCGTCGCCGGAGGGCGCGCCGTCGATGTCGATCTCGTTGTAGCCGAGGTCGACGTACGAGTAGCTCATCCCGTCGGCCGCCTGTGCCGCGAGCGGCATGACCGCGAGCAGGCACGAACCAACCAGGGCCTTCATGATCTTCATGATCAAATTTCCTTTTCAATTGAGGGAGTTACGCACACGCCGGGCGCCCCTGGGGAGGGTTCCCGGACAGCCGGCGGAGAGGGGTAGCCGCCTGCTGTAGTGCGCAGCCTACAGACCCGGGGGCCGTTGGCAAGTTCCTGCCGTCGCAGGCTGCAATGGCTGGATTATGACGATCGTCGTGGTTGTCGCGTGCGCGCTACAGGAGGCCGCCCACGCAGACGTACTTGATTTCGGTGAAGTCGAGGA
>DASTOQ010000071.1:0-8541 GCA_035720205.1 Steroidobacteraceae bacterium
CGTTGATGGGCTCGGAATGGCTGCGGATCCACTTCATGTAGGTGTCGAACATGCCGGGATTCGTGCGGTACGCACTGCACTCCCATACCGGACCCTCGGTCCAGTGTTCCTGCGCCACGGCGGCGCCCGAGGCAAGCAGGCCCGCGGCCAGCAGGCCGATTACTGTGCTCTTCATTTAGATCCCCCTGGATACGTGGTTATTGGCAGCCCGGATACATCCGGGCGTGGCCGTATCCTACGCTTAATCACCAGGCGATGCCGTAGTCCTCGCCGTGGTTGCTGGAGCCTCCCCAGAATGTGCCGTGCTCGTGGTCCAGCATGATCGCGTTGATCGGGCCGGAGCTGCGCGACTGGTACTCGAGCTTGTAGCCGCGCGCCTTCAGCTCGCGCCGCACCCAGTCCGGCATGGCGGCATTCAGGGTGATCCGGCCCGGGAAGATCTCGTGCATGCCGAAGGAGTCGTGCATCTGCCAGCTGTTGAAATTCGGCGCCTCCGCCGCCTGCTGCGGCGTCATCCCGAACTCGACCACGTTCAGGAAGAACTGCAGCAGGTTCTGGTCCTGCGTGTCGCCGCCCTGCACCGCGAACGCGAGCCAGGGCTTGCCGTTCCTGAATGCGAGCGAGGGCGTCAGCGTGACACGCGGTCGCTTGCCGGGCTCGATCACGTTGAAGGGGTTCTCGGCCGGATCGGTGACGAACATCTGCGCGCGCTGGCTGACGCCGATGCCCGTCGAGCCTGCGATCACCGCCGGCAGCCAGCCGCCCGAGGGCGTCATCGACACCAGCCAGCCCTCCTTGTCGACCGCGACCACCGTGGTCGTGCCGCGCAGCATCGTGCCGCGATCCGGATCGGTGGCGGCGGCGAAGCGCGCCGCGTCGAACGCCGGCATCGCCCCCGCGCGCGGCTTCAGCAGCTCGAGGTACGGGTTGCTGTCCCCCTGGTGCGGGTACGGGTCGCCGGGGCCGATCGCCGGGTCGTTGACGTGCGGGTTGACGAGCGCCGCGCGTTCTTTCGCGTATTCCTTCGACAGCAACCCGTGGATCGGTTCCTCGGGCGGGAAGTACGGGTCGCCGTAATAGAAGTCGCGGTCGGCGAAGGCGAGGCTGATCGCCTGGTACACCGTGTGGACGTACTGGGCGCTGTTGTAGCCCATCGCCCGGAGGTCGAAGTTCTCCAGGATGTTGAGCGCCTGCAGCATCGCCGGGCCCTGGGTCCAGCGGTCGAGCTTGTAGACGTCGATGCCGCGGTAGTTGGCGTGCGCCGGCTCCTCGAATTCGACGCGCCAGCGCGCCAGGTCGTCCCGGGTGACCAGCCCGCCCTGCTCCCGCAGCCCGCGCACGAACTCCTCGCCGATGTCGCCGCGGTAGAAGCGCTCGTAGGCCGCCATGATCGCTTCCTTGCGCGCGCGGCCCGCGGCCAGCGCCCTCGCCTCGGCCTCGACCAGCTTGCGCAGCGTCGCGGCGAGATCGGGCTGGCGGAAGATCTCGCCCGCGCGCGGCGCCTCGCGCTTCTCGCCGAGGTGCGGCAGCATCACGGTCCTGGCGTAAGGCCACTGCTTGATCTTCTCCTTCTCGAGCTCGATGCGGTCCGCGGTCTCGGCGTCGATCGCGTAGCCGTCGGCCAGCGAGATCGAGGGCGCGAGCACCTCGGCGAGCGACAGCCTCCCGAACTCGGCCAGCATCACCAGCAGCGCGCCCGGCGTGCCCGGCGTGACGGCCGCGAGCGGGCCTTCCTCGGGCGGGTACTTGAGGCCCTTGCGCCGGTAGAACTCGGCGGTGGCGCCGGTCGGCGCAATGCCGAGCCCGTTGATCGCGACGATGCGGCCGGTCTCCGGGTTGTAGACCAGCGCCTGCGTCTCGCCGCCCCAGGAGAGCACGTCCCACATCGTGGAGGTCGCGGCGAGCATCGCGCAGGCCGCATCCACCGCATTGCCGCCCTGCTCGAACATGCGCGCGCCGGCGGTTGCCGCCAGCGGCTTGCCCGTGATCGCCATCCAGTGCGACCCGTGCAGCGGCGGTTTCTGGGTCTTTTCCTGCGCGCTGGCGGACAGGGCCAGGGTCGCCGCCATCACGGCGGCGGCAGCCGCGAAAAGCCGGGATACGGTCATCGCTCTCCCCTCAGATCAGTTCGCGCACGCCCTCGCGTTCCTCGAGCAGTTCCTGGTGCGTCGCATCCATGCGGCCTCGGCTGAACTCGTCCACGGCGAGCCCCTGCACCACCGTGTAGTGTCCGCCCTTGCAGGTCACGGGATACGAGTACATGACGCCCTCGCCGATGCCGTAGCTGCCGTCGGCGGGCACCGCCATGCTGGTCCAGTCGCCGTCGGGCGTGCCCTGCGCCCAGTCGCGCAGGTGGTCGATCGCGGCGGAGGCGGCGGAGGCCGCGGACGACGCGCCGCGCGCCTTGATGATCGCGGCGCCGCGCTGCTGGATCAGGGGGATGAACTGCTCGCGGTACCAGGCCTGGTCCACCAGCGACTTGGCCGGCTTGCCGCCGATGGTGCAGTGGGCGATGTCCGGGTACTGGGTCGCGCTGTGGTTGCCCCAGACGATCATGCGGCGGATCGCGCTCACGTGCGTGCCGGTCTTCTCGGCGAGCGCAGCGAGCGAGCGGTTGTGGTCGAGCCGGGTCATCGCGGTGAAGTTGCGCCGCTCGATACCGGGCGCGTTCGACGCCGCGATCAGCGCGTTGGTGTTGGCGGGATTGCCGACCACCAGCACGCGCACCTCGCGCGAGGCGGCTGCGTCCAGGGCCTTGCCCTGGGCGGAGAAGATCTGCGCGTTCGCGAGCAGCAGGTCCTTGCGCTCCATGCCCGGGCCGCGCGGGCGCGCGCCGACCAGCAGCGCGTAGTCGCAGTCCCGGAAGGCCGTCTTCGCGTCGTCGGTCTGCACGATGCGGGCGAGCGTCGGGAACGCGCAGTCCGAGAGTTCCATGACGACGCCCGCCAGCGCAGGCAGCGCCGGTGTGATCTCGAGCAGGTGCAGGCTGACGGGCTGGTCGGCGCCCAGCATCTGGCCCGAGGCGACCCGGAACGCGAGCGCGTAGCCGATGTGGCCGGCGGCGCCGGTGATCGCGACATTGACCGGTTTCTTCATCGGGGACCCCGGCAGCGGATGCGGGCCGTGATTGTAGCAGCGAATGCGGGCATCGCCCCGGCGCCGCGCCCGCTACTCTTCCTCGTTGCGGCGGCGCCGTTCGAGCCAGCCGGGATGAGCTTCCTCGAGCCGGCGCAGCTCGGCCTCGGCTTCTTCGTGGCGGCCGGCCGCGCGCAGCCGCTCGATGCGCGCGTACCACGCCTCCGGACTCTCGGCCTCGCCGGCGGAGATTTCGCGCGCGCGCACGGATGCGGACGGCGTGACGCCCGTGACGGGCGCGGACTGTGCGTCCAGGGACGGCGCGGCGCGCTCCGCGGATTCCGCGTGTTCCTCCATCTGGCGTGGCGGCATCGCGGCGGGAGCGGCCTTGCCCGCGGGCCGCTCCGCCGGCGGCGCCGCAGCCGGCGGCGCGTCGGCTGGCGCGAAATCCGCCATCGGCGCGGGAACGGACGATTGCTCCGCGGCTGCCGCCGCAGCGGAATCTTCCGCCGCGGGCGCGACGTCGGATTCGGTGACGAGCGCGGGCGGGCGGATTTCCTCGTACTGCCACTGCACCACCAGCACCGCCAGCAGCAGCGAGGCCGCGAGCGAGGCGGGCAGCCACCAGCGCCCGGTGTGCGGCGCGAGCGCACGGCGCGCCTCGGCGCGGATCCGTTCATCGGTCGCCCGCGGCGGCTCGCCGGCGCCGCGCTGCAGCAGGCGCCGCCAGGCGTCGCGATCGGGCAGTTTGTCGTCGTCCTGCATCATGTCGTTACGTCGGTGCGTCGGCGCCGAGCATCTCCTTCAGCTTCGCTACTGCGTATCGCAGCCGGCTTTTCGCCGCCTCGGGATCGACGCCGGCGGCCGCGCCGATTTCCGCCACCGACAGGCCGCCCTCCACGTACAGCAGGAACGCATCGCGCTGTTCCGGCGGCAGCCGCGTGAGCGCCTCCGCGAGGCGCCTGCCGGATTCCTCCAGAATCGCCGCCGGCAGCGGTCCGGCCGCCGGATCGTCCGCCGCCGTCGCGATCGCCTCGTCGTCGTCGGCTTCGCGCGCGACGCGACGGCCCTGCCGGCGCCAGTGATCCATGCAGCAGTTGTGCGCGATGCGGTACAGCCAGGTCGCGAAACGCGCCTCGGGCCGGTACTCGGCGCGATGCGCGATCACGCGCGACCAGCATTCCTGGAACACGTCGTCGGTCGCCGCATCCGCGCCCACCGTGCGCCGGATGTAGCGCCACAGCCCCGCGCGATGGTTGGCGTACAGCAGGTCGAACGCGCGCGCATCGCCCCTCGCGTAGCGCAGCATCAATTGCGCATCGGCGTCCCCTGCCTCCATCGCCGGCCACTCTACGCCGGATGGCCTGGCCGGCACTTTCTTGAACGCTTTCCACCCCCTTCGGGTGTTCTGGTCCTGCGCAAAAGCCGGGCTAGGGCGGCCCGAAAGGCCGTTCATACAGTCCCACGACCACGACAATGATTCAGTAACATATTGATTTATATGGAAAACACCGACAACCCGCCATCTGATCTCAAAAAGGGCTTGCATTTGAGTCGGTGTTATAGTTCACTACAACACCAGAGGAGCACATCAGTACATCGGAACCGGCAATAGGGCCGACCCGAACTGGAAGCAAAGGAAAGGAGACGGTCATGTTCACGATGGTTGCAAAGAGCACTCGGATGGCGGTCAGCGCCGTGGCGGCGGTCGCGGTCGTGTCGTTCAGCGGCCTTGTGCTGGACCAGGGCCACATCGCCTCGGCGCCCCGCGGCACCGTGGAAATCGGCGAGCTCACCCCGGTCGACGCGACGGAGATGGCGCTCGTGACGTTGCCGGAAGTCACCGTGCTGGCCAAGCGCGAGTCCGCCGCGGACTCGATGCTGGCGGCGCAGCTGCCGGAGATCGTAGTCAGCGCGAAGCGCGTGGCCTACATCGTCGCGAAGGCCCAGGCCGCGCGCGGCGGGCAGGCGAATGCGAGCCGCGCCGGTTCGACCGACGGTGCTCTGCTAAAGTAGTCTGGTAGCGGGCTAGCTCACCTCCGGCGAGACGCATGGACACCAACTGGAACGACAGCCTGCCGATCTACCGCCAGCTGCGCGACCGCGTGGTGGCGATGATCCTCGAAGGCGTCCTGAATGACGGCGACCCCCTGCCGTCGGTGCGAAGCGTCGCGGCCGAGTACCGGTTGAACCCGCTCACCGTGCTGAAGGGATACCAGCAGCTCGTGGACGAGCAACTGGTCGAGAAGCGCCGCGGACGCGGCATGTTCGTGACCGAGGGCGCCCGGCGCGCGCTGCTGAAGGACGAACGGCAGCATTTCCTGGAAGAGGAATGGCCCAAGATCGCGGGCCGCATTCAGCGATTGGGCTTCGAGCCGAAAGAGCTGCTGGACGCCCTCGACAAGATTCCACCGCAGCCGGCGACCAGCCTGAAAGGCGCGCCGGAGCCCCCTGACACGGCCGAGGGAGACGAGCGTGACTGACCTGATCGTGGCGCGCGGGCTCGGCAAGAGCTTCGGCGCGACCCGCGCACTCGACGACGTTTCCTTCGCGGTCAAGCCCGGACGCATCGTCGGCCTGATCGGCCCGAATGGCGCCGGCAAGACCACGGCGCTGAAGGCCCTGCTGGGCCTGACCCGATTCGAGGGCGAGCTCTCCGTGCTCGGCCTCGATCCCTACCGCCAGCGCCACCGGCTGATGCAGGACGTCTGCTTCATCGCCGACGTCGCGGTACTGCCGCGCTGGATCCGCGTGCGCCAGCTGATCGAGCTGGTCGCGGCCACGCACCCGAAATTCCGCCGCGAGGTCTGCGACCACTTCCTCGCGCGCAGCGACGTCAAGCGCGACAGCCGGGTCAAGGAGCTGTCGAAGGGCATGGTGACGCAGCTGCACCTCGCGCTGGTGATGGCGATCGACGCCAGGCTGCTGGTGCTGGACGAGCCGACGCTGGGGCTCGACATCCTGATGCGCAAGCAGTTCTACGAGACGCTGCTGAACGAGTATTTCGACGAACAGCGCACCATCCTCGTCACGACACACCAGGTCGAGGAGGTCGAGCACATCCTGACGGACCTGTTGTTCATCGACCGCGGGCGCATTGTGCTCGACGCGGCGATGGACGAAGTGCAGGACAAGTACACGCAGGTCGCGGTGCGCCCGGAGCACGTCGCCGCCGCGCGCACGCACCGGCCGCTGGCCGAGCGCCAGGGCCTGGGCCGGACGCACATGCTGTTCCGCGACGCGCCGCGCGCCGAGCTCGAGCGCCTCGGCGAAGTCGGCGTGCCCTCGGTCGCCGACCTGTTCGTCGCCGTGATCCAGGGAGCCCGCGCATGAGCCGCTTCATCTGGCTGGTCCGCCGCGAGATCTGGGAGCACAAGGCGATCTGGGTGGCGCCGCTGATCGTCATCGGCTGCCTGGTGCTGGCCGCGCTGACCGGCAACATCCACCTGGGGCCCATCGGCTCGAGCGGCATCGACGCCGCGATGGACGCCATCCCCGCGGAGAAGCAGGCGCGCCTGGTCCTGATCGCCTATGCCGGGCTGGCGCTGGTCGTGTTCATGGTCATGGGCATCGTGTCGTTCTTCTACGCGCTCGATTCCCTGTATGCGGACCGGCGCGACCGCTCGGTGCTGTTCTGGAAGTCGCTGCCGCTGTCGGACGCGGAGACCGTGCTGTCCAAGTTCGCGGTGGCGGCGATCGTGATCCCGCTGGTCGCGCTCGCGGGCGCCGTGCTCTCGCAGTTCGTCATCGCCGTGGGGGCCTCGGCCAAGTTCGCGATGGCGGGGCAGGCCGCGGGCGTGATGTGGGATCCGCAGGCGGTCAGCGGCGGCATCGCGATCGCCGTGGTCTGGTCGGTGACCGCCATGGTCTGGTACGCGCCGGTCGTCGGCTACCTGATGCTGGCCTCGGCCTGGGCGCCCAAGGGCCCGTTCCTCTGGGCGGTGCTGCCGCCGGCCTCGCTGTTCATGCTCGAGCGCGTGCTGCTGCACACGAACCATGTCGGCGACTTCATCAAGGAGCGCATGTTCGGACTGCTGCGCCTGGTGCGGCCGGAGACCGTCTCCCAGGCCGATCCGGAAACCGGCGAGGAAGTGAGCCGCGAGGTGATCAAGCTGAGCGAACTCGACCTGCTGGGCAGCCTGCGCGATTTCTACGGTTCGGCGGAGCTGTGGCTGGGCGTGGTCGCGGCCGCGATCCTGGTCGCCGCCGCCATGTGGGTGCGCCGTTACCGCGACGAGACCGCGTGAACCAGAGCCAATCCGGAGCCAGACGAATGAACATTCCCGTCCGCGTCACTGCCGCGCTCGCCCTGCTGGCTGCGTCCCTCCCGGCCCTGGCCGCGAGCGCGACGGTGACGCGTTCCTGGAAGTACAAGCCGGAGTCCTCGGCCGGGCTCACGGTGCGCAACCTCATCGGCGACGTCCGCATCGAGCGCGGCGCCGAACCCGGCTTCCACGTGACCGCGCGCGCCACGGTGGAGGCAAGGACCCAGGCCGAGGCCGGGCGCCTCGCCGGCCTGATCGAGTACCGCACCGCGGACATCGGCATCGGCTCGCGCTTCGACGTGGTGTTCCCGCGCGAGCACTTCCGCAAGATCCATTATTCCGGCGGCTATGCCCGCTGGTGGGGCGCCATGTACGTGAACTACCTCGGCCAGCGCATCCGCCTCACCGGCGACCGCGACGATGCGCCGGTGGTGCGCGTGGATCTCGTGATCCGCGCGCCGGTGGGCGCGAGACTGCAGGTGGACAACATCTTCGGCGAGTCCACGGCCACCGGCTTCTCCGGCGACCTTGAGCTCGACGGCTCGAGCGGCCTGCTGCGCTCCGCGGGCGGCGAGGGCGAGCTCGAGCTCGACAGCGGCAGTGGCCCTGTCGAGGTCCTGGGTCACCGTGGCCGCGTCAACGCCGACACGGGCAGCGGCTCGGTGCGGATCAGCGATTGCGAGTGCCGGATCAGTGCCGACACCGGCTCCGGCTCGGTCGAGGTGCGCGGCGGTTCCGGCAGCCTGCGCGCGGACACGGGTTCCGGCCGCGTCACCATCGAGGGCTTCGCCGGCTCCATCGAGGCGGATACGGGCTCGGGGTCGGTGCGCGCGCGGGATGTATCCGCGGTGCGCGAACTGGACGTGGACACCGGCTCCGGCAGCGTCGAGGTGCAGGGCGATCTCGCGGCGCTCGAGCGGCTGCGGATCGACACCGGCTCCGGCAGCGTGCGCCTGCGCTCGAGCGGGTTGCCGTCGATGGAAATCCGCGTGCACACCGGCAGCGGCGGCGTGGACGTGGACGCCCCGGCTGCGAGCGTGCGCAAGTCGGACGGCGTCTGGACGGTCCGGCTCGGCGACGGCGCCGGCCGCGGCCTCATCGACACCGGCTCCGGCAGCGTCGACCTCACCTTCCCGTAAAGAATAAAGATAAAGGGGACGCATCCCATTTAATTTAAATGGGATGCGTCCCCTTTATTCCT
>DASTOQ010000072.1:0-16804 GCA_035720205.1 Steroidobacteraceae bacterium
AACCTGTACGGGAAGCAAGTCCGCGGCATCGAGCGCAGCACCTTCGTGATCGACGAGGAAGGGGTGCTGGCGCGCGAATGGCGCGGGGTGAAGGTCACAGGCCATGTCCAGGAGGTATTGAACTTTGCTCAAGCCCTATGATGTCGAACCCGCCGCCGCAGAGCCCGTAGCCCCCTCCCCGATGTCCCGGCAGTCCCGTTCCCCGCGCAAACCCAAAGTGAAAAAGCTGTTCGTGCTCGACACGAACGTGCTGATGCACGACCCGGCGGCCATCTTCCGCTTCGAGGAGCACGACATCTACGTGCCCATGGGCGTGCTCGAGGAGCTCGACGCCAACAAGAAGGGCGTGTCCGAGTCCGCGCGCAATGCGCGCCAGGTCAGCCGCTTCCTCGACGAGCTGATGGCGAACGCGACCAAGGAGCAGATCGACCGCGGGCTCGAGCTGCCCGCGGGCCGCTCCGGAAACCACGGCAAGAAGCCGCCGAGCGGACGGCTCTATTTCCAGACCCGGCGCCTGGCCGCGGGGCTGCCGGACACGCTGCCGGGCCACGGCATCGACAACGCGCTGCTCGGCTACACGCTGGCGCTGCAGATCGAGAACCCGGCGACGCGCGTGACGCTGGTGTCCAAGGACATCAACCTGCGCATCAAGGCGGCGATCCTCGGGGTGCACGCGGAGGACTATTTCAACGACCGCACCATCGAGGACGCCGACCTGCTGTTCACCGGCGTGGCAGCGCTGCCGGCGGACTTCTGGGACAGCCACGGCAGCCAGATGGAATCCTGGCAGGAACAGGCGCGCAGCTTCTACCGCCTGCGCGGGCCGCTGGTGCGCGACTGGCACCCGAACCTGTTTCTCTACGGCAGCGGCGAGGACGCCTTCGAGGCGATGGTGCGCTCGATCGACGGCGATCTCGCGACGCTCGAGGTGACGCAGGACTACCGCAGCGAGCGGCACTCGGTCTGGGGCATCACCGCGCGCAACCGGGAGCAGAACCTCGCGCTCAACCTGCTGCTGGATCCCGAGATCGACTTCGTCACCATCCTGGGCCCGGCCGGCACCGGCAAGACCCTGCTGACGCTGGCGGCCGGCCTGGTGCAGACGCTCGAGACCAACCGCTTCAGCGAGATCATCATGACCCGGGTGACGATCCCGCTCGGCGAGGACATCGGCTTCCTGCCCGGCACCGAGGAAGAGAAGATGGAGCCTTGGATGGGGGCGCTGATGGACAACCTCGAGGTGCTGACGCAGAGCCAGGAGGGCGGCAGCTGGGGCCGGGCAGCGACGCAGGATCTGCTGCGCCACCGCATCAAGATCCGCTCGCTCAACTTCATGCGCGGCCGCACTTTCCTGAACCGCTACCTGATCCTCGACGAGGCGCAGAACCTCACCTCCAAGCAGATGAAGGCGCTGGTCACGCGAGCGGGCCCCGGCACCAAGCTGATCTGCCTCGGCAACATCGCGCAGATCGACACGCCCTACCTGACCGAGACCACCTCGGGCCTCACCTACGTCGTCAACCGCTTCCGCGGCTGGCGCCATTCGGGGCACGTCACGCTGGTGCGCGGCGAGCGCTCGCGGCTCGCCGACTTCGCCTCCGAGGCGCTCTGACGCAGGCCGGACGAACCATGGGCGCCCGGCGCGGTCGAAGGAGCAGTTTCGCCGGGACCGGACCGATGCGCGCGACCACCCTGCTGCTCTCGCTGCTGCTCTGCCTGCCGCCGCTGCCCGCGGCGGCGCAGAGCACGCCCGGCAGCGACCTGCCGGACATCGGCACGCCGGCCTCCACCACGCTGTCGCTGGTGGACGAGTACCGGATCGGGCTCATGATCGTCCGCGGCCTGCGCGATGCCGGGCAGATCGTCGAGGATCCCGAGATCGCCGAATATTTGCAGTCGCTCGGCATGCGGCTCGCGAGCCAGGCGCACGAGGGCGCGCACCGCTTCACCTTTTTCGCGGTCAAGGATGCCGGCATCAACGCCTTCGCGCTGCCCGGCGGCTTCATCGGCGTGAATGCCGGCCTGGTGACGGCGACCCGCAGCGAAGCCGAGCTCGCGGGCGTGCTCGCGCACGAGATCGCGCACGTGACGCAGCGCCACATCGCGCGCTCGATCCAGCACGCGGGACGCGCGAATCTCGCCTCGGCCGCCGCGGTGCTGGCGGCGATCCTGATCAGCGCGACCACCGGCATGCCCGGCGACGCCATGCTCGGCACCATGACCGCCGCGCAGGGGCTCGCGCAGCAGCAGCAGATCAATTTCACCCGGGCGAACGAGAGCGAGGCCGACCGCGTCGGCATCGGCATCCTCGCGGCCGCCGGCTTCGACCCGGTCGCGATGCCGGAATTCTTCTGGACCATGCAGCAGCGCAGCGGCGGCGCCGGGCGCAACATTCCCGACCTGTTGCGCACCCACCCGGTCACGACCGAGCGCATCGCCGAGACGCGCGACCGCGCGAACCGCCTCGAGCGGCCGCGCACGCCCGACAGCATCAGCTACGCGCTGGTGCGCGAGCGGCTCGCGGTGGCCTTGCTGCCGCCGGAATCGCGGTTCCGCGACCTGTACGCGCGCGCCGGCGACGCCGATCTGCCGTCCACGGATGGCGAGCGGTACGGCCGGGCGCTGGCGCTGATGCGCGACGGCGCCGCCGACGAGGCGATCCCGGTGCTGGAGTCGCTGCTCGAGCGGCGCCCGGACGTGATCCTCTACCACACCGCGCTCGGCGAGGCCCGGCTCGCGGCGGGTCGCGTCGCCGCGGCGCGCGCAACGCTCGAGGAGGCGATGCGGCTGTTCCCGCGCAGCGTGCCCGTCACGATGCGCTATGCCGAGGCGCTGATCCGCGACGGGGACGCCAGGCGCGCCCATATCGTGCTGCTCGACCTGTTCAACAACGTGCCGCCGACCCCCGAGCAGGCGCGTTACACCGCCTACGCCGCGAACGCGGCCGGCGACGTCGCCGACGCCTACTACTACATGTCCGAATATCACGTGATCAGCGGCGACCTGGTGCTCGCGATCGACCAGCTGCGCCTGGCCCAGGCCGTGCCCGGGCTCAACGGCGTGCAGCGCGAGCGCTTCGACGCCCGCATCCGCGAACTGCAGGAATACCTGCCGAAGGGCCGTCGCGCCGAGCAGCTGCCGGGGCCGGCGAATCCGCAGCCCGAGGGCGGCGGCGCACGCTAGAATCCCGGCCGTACCGGCCGGGAGACACGCCGAATGCCGATCTTCGCCCGCGCGGGCGCCGTCGCCGCGCTGATGCTGGCCCTTGCGGGCTGCGCCACCACCCACGCGCCGGCGACGCCGGGGGACCCGCTCGAGCGCTGGAACCGCGGCGTGCAGAAGCTCAACGACGCGATCGACCGCGCCGTAGTGCGTCCGGCCGCCAGGGGATACCAGCGCGTCGTGCCCCGGCCGCTGCGCACCGGCATCGGCAACGTGCTGGGGCACCTCGCCTTCCCGACCACGATCGTGAACGACCTGCTGCAGGGCAAGTTCGCGGACTTCGGCGCCGACCTCGGCCGCTTTGCGCTCAATTCGACCCTCGGCCTCGGCGGCCTGCTGGACCCCGCCTCCAGCATCGGTATCCGGCGCAACGACGAGGACTTCGGCCAGACACTGGGCCGCTGGGGCGTGCCGCCGGGGCCTTACCTGGTCCTGCCGCTGCTCGGCCCCTCGACCTTGCGCGACGCGCCGGCGATGGCCGCCGACGCGCAGACCGACCTGCGCGTGCAGCTCGACATCACGGAACAGGAGCGCGTGGCGCTCGCCCTGCTCTACGTGCTCGACACGCGCGCGAACCTGCTGTCCACCGATGCCACGGTGGACGCGGCCTTCGACCGCTACGCGTTCATCCGCAACGCCTGGCTGCAGCGGCGGGAATTCCAGGTGCGGGACGGCGACGTGCCCGAGGAACCGCTGGAGGAACTGGAGGAACTGGAAGATCCGGAGGCCCCGGGCGATCCGGAGGATGCGGCCGAACCGGAAGCGCCGCAGGAGCCCCGCGATCAGCCGGTGCCGGCTGCCGTCAGCAGCGCTTCGACCTCGCCGATGCGCGCCAGCGTGCGCATGGCCTCCGGCGCATTGCGGTAGCGGATGGCGCGCCCGGTCGCGCGCCCGCTCACCGACCACTCCAGCAGCAGCGCGAGTCCCGCGCTGTCCACGCGCCCGACTCCGGAAAGGTCCACGTCCGCCTCCGCGAGCGAGGCAAATGCAGCGTCGCCCGCCGCCAGCAGCGGTGCCACCGTGGCGAACACGAGGTCGCCCGAGAGCGCGAAGCGCCCCGCGCCCAGGTCCTCGAGAGCGCCGGCTTCCATGGGATCAGCCGGCGCGCCCCGGCGCCCCGTCCCGGTTCTCGCGCTCGAGCCGCAGGATGACGGCGTCCAGCCCGCGCTGGTCCACTTCGGCGCCGACGTCGTTACGGAAGTTGCGCACGTAGGAAATCCCCTCGATCGTGACGTCCCAGGCCTTCCAGCCGGCGGGCGTCGCGCGCATGGTGTAATTGACCGGCACGCGCGTGCCGTCGCTGCGCTTGACCTCCGTGCGGATGGTGGCCTGTCCGTTCGACAGGTCGCCGCGGAACGGCAGCACGACCAGGCGGTCGGCGGTGAACTCCGCGAGCGCGAAGCCGTAGTTTCGCAGCAGCGACCGGTAGAACGCGTCGACGAAACGCTGGCGCTGCCCGGGCGTGGCATCCCGCCAGTGCCTGCCCAGCACCAGACGGGCGGAATACTCGGTGTCGAAGTGCGGCAGCAGGATCTCGTCGACCAGCGCCTGCACGCGCTTCGGGTCCTTGCGCACCGCGGCGCGGTCGGCGTCCAGCGACTCCAGCATGCGCCGCGCGGTGGCCTCGATCAGCGCCTGCGGCGCGGGTCCCGGCACCGCGTCCGCGGCCGGCGCGCCGGCGGCGGCCAGCATGCCCATCAACGACAGCAGGCTGCGGGACACGAAATGTCGCATCATGGCGGCGAGTCCTCCTTGGAATCCCCGGCCGGCTCGCCGGAGGCCTTCGAGAACAGGAACTTGCTGATCAGGTTCTCGAGCACGATCGCGGATTGCGTGAACTGGATCTGATCGCCATCTTCGAAGAAAGTTTCCGAGGCGCCGGGGCCGATGCCAACATATTGCCCGCCGAGCAGGCCCGCGGTCAGGATGCCCGCGTCGCTGTCGTCCGGAATGCGGTCGTAGCCTCGCCCGATGCGCAGCGTCACGCGCGCGCGGTACTCGTTGAAGTCGTACTCGATGGCCTCGACGCGTCCCACGGTCACGCCCGACATGGACACCGGCGCGCCGGGCTTGAGCCCGCCGACCTGCTCGAACGAGGCGACCAGGCGATAGCCGTCGTCGCCGATCCCGAACTGGCGGTTGGTGATCTGCGTGACCAGGAAGAAGAGCGCGGCAAACCCGAGCAGCACGAACAGCCCGGTACCGAGCTCGATGGCGCGCGTCTGGCGCATGGCAGGACTCCTTACAGCATGACCGCGGTGAGCATGTAGTCGAGCAGCAGCACGAGCACGGACGAGGTCACGACGGTGCGCGTCGTGGCGCGGCCCACGCCCTCCGCGGTCGGGACCGAATGATAGCCCTCGTAGACCGCGACCAGGCCGCAGGCGACGCCGAACACGCCGCTCTTGATCACGCCCTCCATGACGTCGTCGAGTTCGACCGCGCCCCGCATCTGCGACCAGAACTGGCCGGCGTCCACACCCATCAGCTGTACGCCGATGAGCTGCGCGCCGAACAGGCCGACCAGGCTGAAGATCGCCGCGAGCAGCGGCATCGAGAGGATGCTGCCGAGGAAGCGCGGCAGCACCACGCGGCGCAGCGGGTCGACCGCCATCACCTCCATCGCCGCCAGCTGATCGGTCGCGCGCATCAGGCCGAGCTCGGACGCGAGCGCCGTGCCGGCGCGGCCGGCGAACAGCAGCGCCGTCACCACCGGGCCCAGCTCCTTGAGCAGTCCTAGGGCGACCGCGGTGCCGAGCGATTCCTCGGAGCCGAAGCGCTCCAGCAGGTCGTAGCCCTGCAGCCCGAGCACCATCCCGACGAACAGCCCGGACAGCATGATGATGACGAGCGACAGCGCCCCCGCGTTGTGCACCTGCTGCACCACCAGGCCGAAACGCAGCAGACCCCGCGGGGTCGCCGCCAGCAGCCGCAGCGCGAAGATCGCGTAGCGCCCGAGCGTCGTGAGCGCCGCGCCCGCGCTCGCCAGCAGTTCGCGCGGCAGCGCCGCGATCACCGGCGCGCCTCCGCGACCTGGGCCGCGTAGTCCGGCGCCGGGTAGTGGAACGGCACCGGCCCGTCCGGCAGGCCGTGCATGAACTGCCGCACTTCGTCGCGCGCGCTGTCGGCGAGCGTCCCCGGCGCGCCGGTCGCGACCACGCGGCCGCCCGAGATCAGGTAGCAGGCGTCGGCGACCGCCGTGATCTCGCGCACGTCGTGCGAGACCACGATGCTGGTCAGGCCCAGCGCGTCGTTGAGCCGGCGGATCAGGCGCAGCACCATGCCCAGCGAGATCGGGTCGAGGCCGACGAAGGGCTCGTCGTAGATCAGCAGCCCCGGGTCCATGACGATCGCGCGCGCCAGCGCGACCCGGCGCGCCATGCCGCCGGACAGTTCCGACGGCATCAGCCGCCAGGCGCCACGCAGGCCGACGGCCTGCAGCTTGGTCAGCACCACGTGGCGCAGCAGCCGCTCCGGAAGGCGCGTGTGCTCGCGCAGCGGGAAAGCGACGTTCTCGTAGACGTCGAGGTCGGTGAGCAGCGCGCCATTCTGGAACAGCATGCCCATGCGCCGCCGCAGCCGGTAGATGCCGGCGCGGTCGAGCCGGGAGACGTCCTGCCCCTCGACCTCGACCAGGCCGCGGTCAGGACGCAGCTGGCCGGTGATCAGGCGCAGCAGCGTCGTCTTGCCGGTGCCGCTCGGACCCATGACGGCGGTCACCGAGCCGCGGCGGAAGTCGAAGTCGACGCCCTCGAAGATCGGCCGCGAATTGACCGCGTAGTGCAGCCCGCGCACGCGCACGACGCTGCCGTCCGCGGCGGCAGGCTCCTGGCGCGCGGCGTGCGTCATGCGCGGGATCCCGGGCGCGAGATCAGGCCGCCTGCTCCATCGCCGCGTCGTAGCTGCCGCTGCGGGCGAGCCCGTTCAGGCGCGCCCGGCGCAGGAAAGCGCGCTGCGCCGCGGCCACGTTGCCGGGCTCGCCGCGCCAGGCGTCGAGCGTGCTCTGCTGCAGCGCGCGCCCGTAGCTGAACGACAGCTGCCACGGCAGCCCGCCCTGGCGGTTCATCAGCGACAGGTGCAGCGTGGCCTCGGCCTCGCTCTGGCCGCCGGACAGGAAGGCGATGCCGGGCACCGCCGCGGGCACGTGCCGCTTCAGGCAGCGCACGGTCGCCGCCGCCACCTGCCCGGGCTGGGCCTGCACCGGGCACTTCTTGCCCGCGATCACCATGTTCGGCTTCAGCACCATGCCCTCGAGCCGCACGCGCGCGCGGAACAGCGCGCGGAACACGGTCTCGAGCGTCGCATCGGTGACCTCCTCGCAGCGCTCGATGGTGTGGTCGCCGTCCATGAGCACCTCCGGCTCGACGATGGGCACGATGGCGGCCTCCTGGCACAGCGCCGCGTAGCGCGCGAGCGCGTGCGCATTGGCCTCCTGGCAGGCCCGGGTCGGGATGCCCGCGCCGACGTCGATCACGGCGCGCCACTTGGCGAAGCGCGCGCCGAGGCCGCGGTACTCCGCGAGCCGCTCGCGCAGGCCGTCGAGGCCCTCGGTCACCGTCTCGCCGGGGAATCCGGCCATCGGCTTGGCGCCGGCGTCCACCTTGATGCCCGGCAGGATGCCGCGCGCGGCGAGCAGCTCGGGGAACGGACGGCCGTCCGCCGCTTTCTGGCGCAGGGTTTCGTCGTAGAGGATGACGCCGGAGATGTATTTCTCCGCGTCGGGCGCCGTGAACAGCAGCTCGCGGTAGGCGCGGCGCGAGTCGAAGGTGGATTCGAGCCTGATCTTGTCGAAGCGCTTCTTGATCGTGCCGGTCGATTCGTCCGCCGCGAGGATGCCCTTGCCGGGCGCCACCATCGCGGCCGCATTCTGGTCGAGTTCCTGGCTGTTCATCGCGGGCATTTCCTCCGGGAATCCTGCCGGCAGGCCAGGCGGCCGTGCCGGGCGCGAAGGATAGCAGACCGCTGCCGCCCTCTACCCCGCCGCGCATAATAGTACTAAAATCGTACTGTTTATTCCGGAGCCCGGGAGCACGCCTCCATGCTGCGTATCAGCCGCCTGACCGATTATGCGACGGTGATTCTCGCGAGCCTCGCGGGTGGCAGCCTCGCGAGCGCCGCCGACATCGCCGATCGCACGCACATCGGCCTGCCGACCGTGAGCAAGCTGCTGAAGCAGCTGCAGCACGCCGGGCTGGTGCGCTCGGTGCGCGGCGCCCGCGGCGGCTACCAGCTCGCCCGGTCGACCGCCGAAATCAACGCGGCCGACATCATCGACGCGGTCGAGGGCCCGGTCGCGCTCACCGAATGCGCGAGCGGCGCGGGCCAGTGCGGCATCGAAGCCACCTGCCAGGTCGGCCACGGCTGGCAGCGCATCAGCGGCGCGATCCTGCGCGCGCTCACCGACGTGAAGCTGGACGAGCTGCTGCGCCACGACGCCGCCTTTTCCCCGCCCGACCTGCATCGCCCGCCCGCCGCCCGCTGGCGCCCGCTGGTGCGCGGCGGCAAGCCGGGACCCGCATGACCACGCAGTCGAAGGACCTCGAGTCGCTGGTCGTCGGCAAGTACCGGCACGGCTTCGTCACGGACATCGAGAGCGACACCGTCGCGCCGGGCCTCGACGAGGACGTGATCCGGCTGATCTCCGCCAAGAAGGGCGAGCCCGCGTTCATGCTCGAGTGGCGGCTGAAGGCCTGGCGCCGCTGGATGCGCATGACCGAGCCCGGCTGGGCCCAGGTGCGCTACCCGCCGATCGACTTCCAGGCGATCTCCTACTTCTCCTCGCCGAAGCAGCGCGCGGACGCGCCGAAGTCGCTGGCGGAGGTGGACCCGAAGCTGCTCGAGACCTACGACAAGCTCGGCGTGCCGCTGCACGAGCGCGCGCGGCTCGCCGGCGTCGCTGTGGATGCGGTGTTCGACAGCGTCTCGGTCGCGACCACGTTCAAGGAGCGCCTGGCCGCGGCGGGCGTGATCTTCTGCCCGTTTTCCGAGGCGGTGCTGGAGCACCCGCAGCTGGTGGAGCGCTACCTGGGCAGCGTGGTGCCGGTCGGTGACAATTTCTACGCGGCGCTCAACTCGGCGGTGTTCACCGACGGCTCCTTCGTCTACGTGCCGAAGGGCGTGCGCTGCCCGATGGAGCTCTCGACCTACTTCCGCATCAACGCCGCCAAGACCGGGCAGTTCGAGCGCACGCTGATCATCGCCGACGAGGGCGCGCATGTTTCATATCTTGAAGGGTGCACCGCGCCGCAGCGCGACGAGAACCAGCTGCACGCCGCGGTGGTGGAGCTGGTCGCGCTGGACCACGCCGAGATCAAGTACTCGACCGTGCAGAACTGGTACCCGGGCGACGAGCACGGCGTCGGCGGCATCTACAACTTCGTCACCAAGCGCGGCGACTGCCGCGGCCGCAACTCGAAGATCTCCTGGACCCAGGTGGAGACCGGGTCGGCGATCACCTGGAAGTACCCGAGCTGCATCCTGCGCGGCGACGGCTCGGTGGGCGTGTTCCACTCGGTCGCCCTCGCCAACCACCGACAGCAGGCGGACACCGGCACCAAGATGATCCACATGGGCAGGAACACCCGCTCGACGATCATCTCCAAGGGCATCTCTGCCGGGCACGGCCAGAACGCCTATCGCGGCCTGGTCAAGGTGCTGCCGGGCGCGGACGGCGCACGCAACTACACGCAGTGCGACTCGTTGCTGATGGGCCCGCATTGCGGCGCGCACACCTTCCCGTACGTCGAGGTGCGAAACCCCACGGCCGTCGTCGAGCACGAGGCCACCACCTCGAAGATCTCCGACGACCAGCTGTTCTACTGCCTGCAGCGTGGCATCGGCGCCGAGGATGCGGTGAACATGATCGTCAACGGTTTCTGCAGGCAGGTGTTCCGGGAGCTGCCGATGGAGTTCGCAGTCGAGGCGCAGAACCTGCTGGCCGTCAGCCTCGAGGGAGCGGTCGGATGAACGCGCCCGCCGGCATGATCCTGCAGGTCAGGGACCTTTGCGTGCAGGCCGGTGGCCGCCGCATCCTCGACGGACTGTCGCTGGAGGTGCGCGCAGGCGAAGTGCACGCGATCATGGGCCCCAATGGCTCCGGCAAGAGCACGCTGACCGGCGTGCTCGCTGGCCGCCCGGGACTCGAGGTCGTCTCCGGCAGCGTGAGCTACCTCGGCCGCGACCTGTGGGCGATGCCGCCCGAGGAGCGCGCGCGCGAGGGGCTGTTCCTCGCCTTCCAGTATCCGGTCGAGATCCCCGGCGTCAACAACGTGTACCTGCTGAAGGCCGCGCTGAACGCGCAGCGCCGCCACCGCGGGCTGCCGGAGCTCGACGCCTTCGAGTTCCTGAACCTGGTGCGCGGCAAGCTCGCGGCCATGCAGATGGACGAAGGCCTGCTGAACCGCGGCGTCAACGAGGGTTTCTCGGGGGGCGAGAAGAAGCGCAACGAGATCCTGCAGATGAGCCTGCTGGAGCCGACGCTGGCGCTGCTCGATGAGACCGATTCGGGCCTCGACATCGACGCGCTGAAAGTCGTCGCCGCGGGCGTCAATGCGCTGCGCGGCCCCGGGCGCGCGATCGTGCTGGTGACGCACTACCAGCGCCTGCTCGAGCACGTCGTGCCGGATCGCGTGCACGTGCTGGCGGGCGGGCGCATGGTCAGGAGCGGCGGCCGGGAGCTCGCGCTCGAGCTGGAGCGGCGCGGCTACGACTGGCTGCGCACCGGGACCGCGGCATGAGCGCGGCGCCCCTGCTCGAACGCATCGCGGCGGCGCACGCGCGCGTCGCACCGCGCCTCGCCGGCGGTCCGTCCTGGGAACGCCGGCGGCGGAATGCCCTCGAGCGCCTACTGGTGCGCGGGCTGCCGCAACGGCGCGACGAGAACTGGAAGTACCTCGACCACGCGCGCCTCGGTGCCTACAGCGCCGAGCCTGCTGCGGCTGCGGCGGCCACGGACCTGCCCGCGTTGCCGCCGCTGCCGCTCGCGTCCATGCGCCGCGTGACGCTGCAGGACGGGCGTCTCGAGCCTGCGCTCTGCGACGCGCCGGAAGACGGGGTCGAGGTCGAGGACATCGCCGGCCTGCTCGCAGGCGATCCCGCCGCGGCGCTCGGGTTCCTGCGCGCGCCCGGTGACGACGCGGACGACCGCTATGCCCTGCTGGCCGACGCCTTCACGGGCAGCGGCGCCCTGATCCGTGTCGCCGCGGGCGCGGCGCCGGCGGCCCCCGTCTGCCTCACGCACCTGGCGACTGCAGCGGCGCCCGGGACCCACCATGCACGCCTGTCCATCGAGCTCGGCCCGGGCGCGACGCTCGTGCTGGTCGAGCGCTTCGCCACGGCGGGCGCGGCGGCCGTGCTCGGCAATCTCGCGGCGGAGCTGTCGCTCGGGCGCGGCGCGTCGCTGGTCCACGTGCGGCTGCACCAGCAGGGCGCGGCCGCGGCACAGGTGGAGACCTGGGTCGCGCACCAGGAGGCTGGCAGCCGCTACGAGCAGCATGTCTTCGCGACCGGCGGCTCGATCCTGCGCTCGAACCTGCGTCTCGCGCTGGCCGGTGAGGCGGCCGCCTGCCGCCTGCTTGGCCTGTTCGCCGTGGAGGACGAGCGCCAGGTGGACCTGTACACCCGGGTCACGCACGAAGCCCCCGCCACGCGCACCGAGCAGGAATACCGCGGCATCGCCCGCGACCGTGGCCGCGGGGCCTTCAATGGCCGCATCGTGGTGGAAGCCGCGGCGCGCGGCGCGGATGCGAGCCAGTCGAGCCGCAACCTGCTGCTGTCGCCGCTCGCCGAGATCAACGCCAGGCCCCAGCTCGAGATCCACGTGGACGACGTGCGCTGCCGCCACGGCGCCACGGTCGGCTCGCTCGACGAGGCGCAGCTCTTCTACCTGCGCTCGCGCGGCCTCGACGCGGCCGCGGCAACGGCGCTGCTGACCTGGGCGTTCTGCGCGGACCTGATCGGACGACTGCCCCTGCCGGAGCTGCGCGCCGCGATGCAGGCGCGCTTCGCCGCGGCCCTGCCGGACCGCGCCCTGCTCGCGGGGCCCGCCTGATGGCCGTCGTTGCGCATCGCCCGCCGGCCTGGGATGTCGCCCGCATCCGGGCCGACTTCCCGGTGCTCGCGCGCCTGGTCCACGGTCATCCCCTCGCCTACCTCGACAATGCCGCCTCGGCGCAGCAGCCGGCCGCCGTGATCGAGGCGGTCGCCGGCTATGCGCGCGCGCATCACGCCAACGTCCACCGCGGCGTGCACACGCTCTCGCAGGAGGCGACCGCCCTCTATGAGGGCGCGCGCGAGCGCGTCCGCCGCTTCCTGAACGCGGCCTCCCCGTCCGAAATCGTGTTCCTGCGCGGCACCACCGAGGCGATCAACCTGGTGGCGCAGTCCTGGGCGCGGCCACGGCTGCAGCCGGGCGACGAGATCGTGGTCACCTGGCTGGAGCACCACTCGAACATCGTGCCGTGGCAGCTGGCGTGCGCGCAGACCGGGGCCGTGCTGCGCGCCGCGCCGATCGACCGCCGCGGCGTCGTGGACCTGGACGCCTGGCGCGCGCTGCTCGGCCCGCGCACGCGCCTGGTCGCTCTGGCACACGTGTCGAACGCGCTGGGCACGGTGCTGCCGGTGGCCGAGATGATCCGGGAGGCGCGCGCGCGGGGAATCGCGACCGTCGTCGACGGCGCCCAGGCCGTGCCGCACCTGGCGGTGGACGTGCAGGCGCTCGGCTGCGACTTCTACGCGTTCTCCGGCCACAAGCTGTACGCGCCGACCGGCATCGGCGCGCTGTATGCGCGCGAGGACGTGCTCGCCGCGATGCCGCCCTGGCAGGGCGGCGGCGACATGATCCTGACCGTCTCCTTCTCGGGCTCGACCTGGAACCATCTGCCCCACCGCTTCGAGGCCGGCACGCCGAATGTCGGCGGCGCCGTCGGGCTCGCGGCGGCGATCGACTACCTCGAGGGCCTCGGCCTCGCGCGCATCGCGGCCCACGAGCACGAGCTGCTCGCGCACGCGACGGAGGCGCTGGCGGCGATCCCGCGCCTGGCGGTCGTCGGCGCCGCGCCCGAGAAGACCAGCCTGGTGTCCTTCACCGTGGACGGGCTGCACCCGCACGACCTCGGCACCGTGCTGGACGCCCGCGGGATCGCGGTGCGCACCGGACATCACTGCGCGATGCCGGTGATGGAGTTCTTCGGCGTGCCGGCGACCACGCGCGCCTCGTTCGCGCTCTACAACACGCGCGGCGAGATCGACGCGCTCGCGGCCGGCGTGCGCGACGCAATCCGGATGCTCGGCTGATGGACCTTGCGGAGCTCTACCGCGACGTGATCGTGGACCACAACCGGCGGCCGCGGAACGCCGGCCGTCTCGACTGCCCGACGCACCAGGCCGAGGGCAACAATCCCCTCTGCGGCGACCGGCTGCACCTGTACCTGGACCTGCAGGACGACCGCATCCGCGACCTGCGTTTCGAGAACGCCGGTTGCGCGATCTCGACCGCTTCGGCCTCGCTCATGAGCGAGGCGGTCAAGGGCCGCAGCCCCGCCGAGGCGCGCGCGCTGTTCGAGTCCGTGCACCGCATGCTGACCCAGCCCGGCGTCGCGCCCGACGGCTCGCTCGGCAAGCTCGAAGCCCTCGCCGGCGTGCGCGAGTACCCGGCGCGGGTCAAGTGCGCGAGCCTCTGCTGGCACACGCTGAACGCGGCGCTCGCGGGCACGACCGGCGCGGTGACGACGGAGTGAGCATGCGCCACGCAAGCCACGAGCCCATCGTCGTGCAGCGGGACGTGCGCGCGGTGATCGTGCCGGCCGGCGTCGAGGTCAAGCTGCGCCCCGGCAGCGTCGGCACCATCACCCAGGCGCTCGGCGGCAGCTTCACCGTGTACATCGAGGGCAACCTGTTCCGCATCGCGGGCGAGGACGGCGATGCCATCGGCAAGGAGCCGCTGCCGCGGCCCGAGCTGCCCGAGGGCGCCACCGAGGAGGACGTCACACGGCTGGTCTGGGACCAGCTGCGCACCTGCTTCGACCCGGAGATCCCGATCAACATCGTGGATCTCGGCCTCGTCTACGACTGCGCGGTCACCGCCAACGCGGACGGGACGCGCGACGTCGCGGTGCGCATGACGCTCACGGCGCCCGGCTGCGGCATGGGCGAGGTGCTGGTCGCCGACGTGCGCGACAAGCTGCTCGTGATCCCGACCGTGCGCCGCGCGGACGTCGCGCTGGTGTTCGACCCGCCCTGGAACCCGTCGATGATGTCCGAGGCCGCGCGCCTGCAGACCGGAATGATGTAGTCGGTGCCGACCAATAAAGGGGACGCGTCCAATGATCCTCATTGGACGCGTCCCCTTTACTGGTCAGTCGCCGAGCGAGAGCAGCGTGGCGTTGCCGCCGACCGCGGCAGTGTTGATCGTGACCGTCTGCTCGGTGGCGAAGCGCGCGAGGTAGTGCGGCCCGCCGGCCTTGGGGCCGGTGCCCGACAGCCCGCAGCCGCCGAACGGCTGCACGCCCACCACCGCGCCGATCATGTTGCGGTTCACGTAAACGTTGCCGACCTTTGCGCGCGCGGCGATCCGCCGCGCGACGCTGTCGATGCGCGTGTGCACGCCGAGCGTAAGCCCGTAGCCGCTGGCATTGATCTCGTCGACCACGGCCTCGAGCCGCGATCCGCCGAAGCGCACCAGGTGCAGCACCGGCCCGAATACCTCGCGCTCGAGCTGCCCGATGCCGTCGATCTCGACCGCGAGCGGCGCGAACCAGTGGCCGCGCGCCAGCCCCGCGGGCAACCGCACGCGGTGGTGCCAGCGCGCGCCCTGCACGATCGCCTGTGCGTGCTGCTCGAGCGTCTCCCGCGCGCCCGCGTCGATCACCGGCCCGACGTCGGTGGCGAGCAGCGCCGGGTCGCCGACCGCCAGCAGGTCCATGGCGCCCGCCAGCAACTCCAGCACGCGCGGGGCGATGTCCTCCTGCAGGTACAGCACGCGCAATGCCGAGCAGCGCTGGCCGGCGGCATTGAACGCCGAGGTGATCGCGTCATGGACCACCTGCTCCGGCAGGGCCGAGCTGTCGACGATCATCGCGTTCTGGCCGCCGGTCTCGGCGATGAGCGCAGCGAGCGCGCCGTCGCGGGCGGCCAGCGTGCGGTTGATGAGCTGCGCGGTCCCGGTCGAGCCCGTGAACGCGACGCCCGCGAGGCGCGGGTCCGCGGTCAGCGCGGGCCCGATGCGCGAGCCGCGACCCGGCAGGAAGTGCAACGCGTCGCCGGGGACGCCCGCACGATGCAGCAGCCGCACCATCTCGGCCGCCACCAGCGGCGTCTGCTCCGCCGGCTTCGCGATCACGGCATTGCCTGCGGCGAGCGCAGCCGCGACCTGCCCGGTGAAGATCGCGAGCGGGAAGTTCCAGGGACTGATGCAGGCGAATACGCCGCGGCCGCGCAGCGCGAGGCGGTTGGACTCGCCGGTCGGCCCCGGCAGCGGCAGCGGCTCGCCGAACGCGCGCTCCGCCCCCGTGGCGTAGTAGCGCAGGAAATCGACCGCCTCGCGCACTTCCGCGATCGAGTCCGGCACCGTCTTGCCGGCCTCCGCGACCCCGAGCGCGACGAATCGGGCGGCCTCGCGCTCGAGCTCGTCCGCGGCACGGCGCAGGATCGCGGCGCGCTCAGCGGCGGGCGTACGGTCCCAGCCCGGCTGCGCGGCGCACGCGAGCGCGAGCGCCTCGCCCGCGAGCGCGGCGTCCGCTTCCCCGGCCTCGCCGACGATGCGCGCGAGGTTCGCGGGCGAAACCACCGGATGGCGCGCGCCCTCGCGCTCGCGCCCGCCGACGATCGGCAGGGCCACGCCGGTCCGGGCCAGCGCCTGGCGGCAGGCGGCGGCGAGGGCCTCCTGCGCGCGCGGGTCGGCGAGATTGATGCCGGCGGAATTGGTGCGCTCCGCGCCGTACAGCGCACGCGGCAGCGGGATGCGCGGATGCGGTCCCGGCCCGGCCTGCTCGACTTCGGCGACCGGGTCGCCGACCACCCGCTCGGGCGGCAGCGACTCGTCCACGATGCGGTTCACGAACGAGGTGTTGGCGCCGTTCTCCAGCAGCCGGCGCACCAGGTACGGCAGCAGGTCCTCGTGCGAGCCGACCGGCGCGTACACGCGGCACGGGAGGTCGCGGCCCGCCGGGTCGGTCAGTTCCGCGAACAGCTCCTCGCCCATGCCGTGCAGCCGCTGGAGCTCGAACTCGCGGCCGTTCGCGCGCGCGAGGTGAATGATGTGGGCCGCCGTGTGCGCGTTGTGGGTCGCGAATTGCGGCAGCAGTCGCCGGCTGCCCTCGAGCAGGATGCGCGCGCAGGCAAGGTAACAGACGTCGGTATGGTGCTTGCGCGTGTACACCGGGTAGCCCGCCAGGCCGCGCTCCTGCGCGCGCTTGATTTCGCTGTCCCAGTACGCGCCCTTGACGAGGCGCACGTTCAGCACGCGCCCGGTCGCGTCGGCGCGCGCGGAGAGCCAGCGCAGCACGTCCGGCGCGCGCTTGAGGTAGGCCTGCACGGCCAGCCCGAGCCCCTCCCAGTCCGCGAGCCCGGGGTCGGCCAGCAGGCC
>DASTOQ010000073.1:0-3680 GCA_035720205.1 Steroidobacteraceae bacterium
ACGAATCTACGACCCGGCACCGCGCCGCTCGCGCGGATCCTGCTGAAGATCAGCGGCGAGGCGCTCCTCGGCTCCGCCGACTACGGCATCGACCCGGCGGTCCTCAAGCGCGTCGCGGGCGAGATCCGGGACGTCATGGGACGCGGCCTGCAGGTCGCGGTGGTCATCGGGGGCGGCAACATCTTCCGCGGCGCCGGGCTCGCGCGCGCCGGCATGGACCGCGTCACCGCGGACCACATGGGCATGCTGGCGACGGTGATGAACGCGCTGGCGCTGCAGGACGCGCTCGAGGCGCAGGGCGCCCATGCGCGCGTGATGTCCGCGGTGCGGGTGCAGGAAGTGTGCGAGGACTACATCCGCCGCCGTGCCGTCCGCCATCTCGAGAAGGGGCGCTGCGTGATCTTCGCGGCCGGCACCGGCAATCCCTTCTTCACGACCGACACCGCGGCGTCGCTGCGCGCGATCGAGATCGGCGCCGACCTGCTGCTGAAGGCGACCAAGGTCAACGGCATCTACGACGACGACCCGGCGCGCAACCCGAAGGCCGCGCGCTACCGCAAGCTGTCGTTCGACAAGGTGCTGGACGACCGGCTGGGCGTGATGGACGCAACGGCGATCGTCATGTGCCGCGACAACGGCCTGCCGTTGCGCGTCTTCAACCTGATGAACGAGGGCGACCTGCTGCGCATCGCCGACGGCGAGGACATCGGCACGCTGGTCGCCAACGGGCTGTAGCCGGCCGCGAGCGAGGACAAGGGCATGCAAGACCAGATGACGAATGACGCCACCCAGCGCATGGGCAAGTGCGTCGCCATGCTGAAGGACCACTACCGCAAGATGCGCACCGGCCGCGCCAACACGGGGCTGCTGGACGGCATCAAGGTCGACTACTACGGCAGCGAGGTGCCGCTCAACCAGGTCGCGAGCATCAGCGTCGAGGACGCGCGCACGCTGGTGGTCTCGCCCTGGGACAAGTCCGCGGTCGGCGCGGTCGAGAAGGCGATCCTGAAGTCGGACCTCGGGCTGACGCCCAACACGGCGGGGCAGGTGATCCGCCTGCCGCTGCCGCCGATGACGGAGGAGCGGCGCAAGGAGCTGACCAAGGTCGCGAAGCACGAGGCTGAGAGCGCGCGGGTGGCCGTGCGCGCCGTGCGCCACGACCTGATGAACGAACTCAAGGAGCTGCTCAAGGAAAGGCTGGTCTCCGAGGACGACCATCGTCGTGCGCAGGAGGAGATCCAGAAGCTCACCGACCGGCACGTGCACGACATCGATGCGGTGCTGGCCGAGAAAGAGAAAGAGCTGCTGCAGGTCTGAAATGCACGCGTCCGCTACTCCGGATTCCGGCAGCGGCCCGGTGCCGCACCATGTCGCCGTCATCATGGACGGCAACGGTCGCTGGGCCGAGCAGCGCGCGCTGCCGCGCGCCGCCGGGCACCGGGCCGGGGCCCGCGCGGTGCGCGCGACCATCGAGCAGGCGGCCCGCCGCGGGGTGCGCGCACTGACGCTGTTTGCGTTCTCGAGCGAGAACTGGCGCAGGCCCGCGGAGGAAGTAGGAGTCCTGATGCAGTTGTTCCTGGAGTCGCTGGACCGCGAGGTCGCCGAGCTCGACGCCAACGGCGTACGCCTGCGCTTCATCGGCGAGCGCAGCCGGCTCGCGCCGCCGCTGGTCGAGCGCATGGCCGCGGCCGAGGCGCGCACCGCGGGGCGGGACCGGCTCGACCTGGTCGTCGCAGTCGCCTACGGCGGGCGCTGGGACCTGGCACAGGCGGCGCGCCGCCTCGCGACCGACGCCGCGACCGGCCGCATCAACTCGGCCGCGATCGACGAGGACGCACTGGCCTCGCGGCTGTCGACCGCCGGCCGGCCGGAGCCGGACCTGTTCATCCGCACCGGCGGCGAGCGGCGCATCAGCAACTTCCTGCTGTGGGACCTGGCCTACACGGAACTCTGGTTCACGGACACGTTGTGGCCCGATTTCGACGAAGCGGGGTTCGAGGCGGCGCTCGAGGCCTTTGCCGGCCGCCAGCGCCGTTTCGGGCGCATCGCGGCGCAGGTCGGGGCCGGCTGATGCTGGGCACGCGTGTCCTCACCGCCATCGGCCTGGTCGCGGTGCTCGCGCTGGTCCTGTTCGTGCTGCCGGCGCCGGTGGCGGTCGCGGCGCTGGCGGCCATCTTCCTGGCCGGGGCCTGGGAATGGGCCGCGCTCGCGGGTCTGACGCATCCGGCGGCGCGCGCAGGCTACGTGCTCGCCTGCGGCGCGGCCATGGCGGGATTGTGGGCGGCGACAGCGGACGCCGCCGGTTTCGAGCGCGCGATGCTCGTGACCATGCTCGGCTGGATCCCGTTGTTCGGCTGGATCACGCTCGCCCCGCGCCGCGGCGCGGCCTGGCTCGCCGCGATCGCCGGGATCTGGGCGCTGGCGCCGACCTGGCTCGCGCTCGCCCGGTTGTACGGTCAGGCGAACGGCTACGAACTCGTCATTTTCGCGCTGGTGCTGGCATGGGCGGCGGACATCGGCGCGTACTTCGCCGGACGCCGCTTCGGCCGCCTGCGGCTGGCGCCGATCGTCAGCCCGCACAAGACCTGGGAAGGCGTGCTCGGCGGACTGGTCGCCGGGCTCATGGTCGCCCTTGCCGCGCGCGCGTGGTTCGGCCTGCCGGCGCTCGCCTTCCTGTCGCTGTGCATCGCGGCCGTGCTGGTGTCCGTCGTGGGCGACCTGCTCGAAAGCATGTTCAAACGCCAGCGCGGGCTCAAGGACAGCGGCAGCGTGCTGCCGGGCCATGGCGGGATCCTCGACCGCATCGACAGCCTGACGTCCTCGGTGCCGCTGCTGGCGCTGGGTCTCGCCTGGCTGGGGCGGGTGGCATGAAGGGCCTCGTCGTGCTCGGTTCGACCGGGACCATCGGCGAGAACACGCTCGCGGTGGCGGCGGCGCATCCGGGGCGGTTCCGCGTGGTGGCGCTGGCCGCGCGCGCGAGCGACGAGGCGCTGTTCGCCCAGTGCGAGCGGCACCGGCCGCAAGTCGTGGCCCTGCTCGAGGCCGCCGCCGCATCGCGCCTGGCCGCGCGCCTGCGCGCCGCGAGCCTGCCGACACGCGTGCTCGCCGGAGCGGACGCACTCACCGCGGTCGCCACGCTGCCGGAGGCGGAACTCGTGATGGCGGCGATCGTGGGCGCCGCGGGGCTCGCACCGACGCTGGCGGCGGTCGCGGCCGGCAAGCAGGTGCTGCTGGCCAACAAGGAGGCGCTGGTCGTCGCCGGCCCGCTCCTGATCGGCGCGGCGCGCCGCTCCGGCGCGCGCATCCTGCCGATCGACAGCGAGCACAACGCGGTGTTCCAGTGCCTGCTGCCGCGGGAAGTCGACGCCGCCCCGCCCGGGGTGCGGCGCATCCTGCTGACGGCGTCGGGTGGCCCGTTTCTGCGGGCCCGCCGCGAAGACCTGGCCGCCGTCACGCCGGAACAGGCCATCGCGCATCCGAACTGGCGCATGGGCCCGAAGATCTCGGTGGACTCGGCCACGCTGATGAACAAGGGGCTCGAGTTGATCGAGGCCTGCCACCTGTTTGCAGTCGAGGCCGCGCGCGTCGCGGTGGTGATCCATCCGCAGAGCATCGTGCACTCGCTGGTCGAGTACGTCGACGGCTCGATGATCGCGCAGCTCTCCAACCCCGACATGCGC
>DASTOQ010000074.1:0-47978 GCA_035720205.1 Steroidobacteraceae bacterium
ATTCGCCACCTGCCAGTTCGCGGGGGCCTTCGCGGGCGGGGCCGCCGGCGGGGCCATCCTGGGCAGCGAACTCGCGCTGCCGGGGGCGTTCCTGGCCGCCGCCGTGGCCGCCCTGGCCTGGCTGCCGCTGGCGTTTCGCGCCGAATCCCGCTGAAGCCGGCGCATTTCCGCTGCGCCGGCTGCCGCGCGGCGACTACAATGGCTACTTCAACAAGAGAACATCGGGGGCAGCCATGGCACGCGGCGTCAACAAGGTCATCCTGATCGGCCACCTGGGGCAGGATCCCCAGCAGCGCGCGATGCCTTCCGGCAAGGCGGTGGTCAACCTGCGGCTGGCGACGACCGACCAGTGGCGCGACAAGCAGACCGGCGAGAACAAGGAAGCGACGGAGTGGCACAACGTCGTGATGTTCGACCGGCTCGCCGAGATCGCCGCCGAGTACCTGCGCAAGGGCTCGCAGATCTACGTCGAGGGCCGCATCCGCACGCGCAAGTGGCAGGACAAGGAAGGCCAGGACCGCTACACCACCGAGATCGTCTGCAACGAGATGCAGATGCTGGGCGGGCGCGGCGGCGGCGCGGCGGCCGCGGCGGCGCCCGTGGACCGCGTCGCGGACCGCGCGGCGGAGAAGGGCACGCGCGGCGAGGCCGCCGGCGTCGCCGAATCCTTCGACGACGACATTCCCTTCTAGCCGCCCGCCCGAGTCCTAGCGCGGCGCGCGGTATCCGCCGCGCACGCCGCGCGGCGACAGCACGATCTGCCAGAGCTGCGAGCGGCCCGAGCGGAAGGTCGCCATCGAGCTGGCGAGGTAATAGCGCCACATGCGCCGGAAGCGCTCGTCGTAGCGCGCGCCGAGCCCGGGCCAGGCGCGTTCCACGTTCGCGCGCCAGGCCGCGAGCGTGCGGTCGTAGTCGGCGCCGAAGCAGTGCCAGTCCTCGATCACGAACAGGCCCTCGATCGCCTGCGTGACCTGCGCCGCAGACGGCAGCATCGAGTTCGGGAAGATGTACTTGCCGATCCACGGGTCGATGGACTGGCTCGTGCGGTCGCGGCTGATCGTGTGCAGCAGGAACAGGCCGTCGTCGCCGAGGCAGGAGCGCGCGACCTCGAAGAAGCGCCGGTAATTCTTCGCGCCCACGTGCTCGAACATGCCGATGGACAGCACGCGGTCGAAGCGTCCCGAGAGCGCGCGGTAGTCCTGGAGGCGGATCTCGACCGGCAGCCCGCGGCAGATCTCGCGCGCGAGTTCCGCCTGCTGGGCGGAGACCGTGTCGCCGAATCCCTGCACCCCGTAGCGCTCGGCCGCGAACCGCAGCGCCTCGCCCCAGCCGCAGCCGATGTCGAGCAGCCGCATGCCGCGTTCGAGCATGAGCTTGCGGCAGCACAGCTCGAGCTTGTGCTCCTGCGCCTCGTCGAGGTCGCGGGCCGCCGGCCAGTAGGCGCAGCTGTAGACCAGGCGCTTGCCGAGCATCGCGCGGTAAAGGTCGTTGCCGAGGTCGTAATGGCGCCGGCCGATCTCGAACGCGCGGCGTTTCGGCAGGTTGACGAGCCGCGCGCGCAGCGCGAACCAGGCGTCGTCCCAGGTCCGCACGCGCTCGTCGAGCCGCGCCGTCAGCACGCGGGTCAGCATGCCGTCGAGGTCGGCGCAGTCCCAGGCGCCGTCCATGTAGCTCTCGCCGACGCCCAGCGAGCCGTGCATCAACGCTCGGGCGGTGAAAGACTCGTCGCGGACCTGGATGTCCCAGCGGCGTGCACCGTCCAGGCGCACGTCGGCCGGGTCGAGCAGGCGCTGGAGACGGTCCCTGACGGATTTCACGCTTGTGGGCCCTGCAATGTGACGGGTTTGGCGTCCCGTCCGCGACATAATAAGTCACGATCGAGCCGATGAACGGGACCCAGCCACACGCAGAGAGGCTGCGTGCAGCCGTGGCGCTATGGTTCGACCATCGGTCGGGCTGGTTCGTGCTGCTTTGCGCCGGTTTTGCCGCCACAGGGACGCTGGCCGGCTTCGCCCCCGGGGCAACCCGCTACGGCCTGGCTCCGCTCCTGGCCACGGCAGCCGCAACCTTCGCCGCCATCGCTGCGGCCTGGCATGCGAGCGGGCTGGAGGACGCTACCGCGCCGCGGCGCCAGGCCTGGCGCTGGCTGGGCGTCGCGCTCGGCATCCAGCTCGCCGGCGCGTTCGCGGTCGCGGCAACGTTTGCGTTCGAGGCGCCCGAACTGCATGCCGCTGCCGTATTTCTGAAGTTCGCCTTCTTCCCCTGCGCCATCGCCGCCGTCGCGGCCATGCTGCTGTCGACGCGACACCAGCCTTTCGGGGCGCTGTTCTGGCTCGAGGCGCTGCTGGTCGCCCTGTGCATCGGCGCCGTGCTGTGGCTGGCGCTGCCCCGCAATCTGGCGCCATTCCCGATGCCGACGGCGGCGCCGCCCGCCCTTGCGGCCTGGGCCGCGACACTCGATGCCGGCCTGCTCGCGCTGGCGGCAGTCGTGCTGCTGCGCCGGTCGGACTGGCGCGGCTGGCCGGGACTCGTGTTCTTCGCCCTGGGCCTCGGCGGGCTCGCCGGATCGCGACTGCTGGAGGCGATGACGGTTGCGGGCGGGCGCGCGCCCGCCGCCACCTGCCCGCTGCAACTGCTCGCGCTGGTGGCAATCGCGGTCGCGGCCCATCTTGAATACCTGCGGGCCGAGCGCCAGGCGCCGCCGATGGATGCCGCGGAACGCGGCTCACCGCTGGCCGCATTGCTGCCCTACGCGGCGCTGATGCTGGCGGGCGTCACGCTGCTGTCGCTGCACACCGGCAGCCGCAGCGAACCCGCCCACGTCATCGCCTGGGTGGTCTGCATCGCCGCCGGGCTGCTGTTCGCCCGCCAGGCTTTCTCCACCGCGCGCGCCGTCGCGCTGCAGACCGGCCTCGCCCGGCGTTCCGCGGAGGCACGCTTCGCGGCGCTGATCAGGAACACCGCCGACGTCATCGCGGTGGTCGACGGGCAGGGCGACTTCAGCTACCTCACGCCGACGGCGCAGCGGATCTTCGGGCAGCCCCCGCAGGAGCTGATCGGACGCCAGTTCGCCGAGCTCGTCGCCCTCGAGGATCGCGCGAGGGTGCGCGAATTCTTCCAGCGCGACCTGGCGCAACCGGGCACCTCCGCGCACGTCGAGGCGCGGATCCCGCGCGGCGACGAGAAGCAGCGCATCGTCGAGATCCACGCCTCCAACATGCTGCGGGAGCCGGCGATCGGCGGCTACCTGCTGAACCTGCGCGACAACACCGACCGCAAGGGCATGGAGGAGCAGCTCAAGCGCCTTGCCCTGCACGACCCGCTGACCCTGCTCGCCAACCGCTCGCTGTTCCGCGACCGTCTGGAGCACGCGGTCGCCGTCAGCCGGCGCAACGGGCGCGGCGTCGCGGTCCTGTTCGTCGATCTCGACAACTTCAAGAACGTCAACGATTCCCATGGCCATGCGACCGGCGACCGCGTGCTGCACCGCAGCGCCCAGCGCCTGGTCAAGGCGACCCGCAATGGCGACACGGTCGCGCGCTTCGGCGGCGACGAATTCGCCGTGCTGCTCGAGAACCTGACCGGTCGTGACCAGGTCATCGATGTCGCGGCGCGGATCGTCGAGGCGCTGCAGGGTCCGCTGGAGCTGACCGGCAACGACACGCGGGTGGGCGCGAGCATCGGCATCGCCTTCGCCGGGCCGGAAGACGGAGTCGAGGAACTGCTGCGCAACGCCGACGTGGCGATGTATGCGTCCAAGGCCCGCGGCAAGGGCTGCTACACGGTCTACGAGCCGGCCATGAACCGCGCGGCCAGCGAACGGCAGGAAATGGAGGCCGAGATCGCGCGCGGACTCGAGGCGCGCCAGTTCCTGATCCACTACCTGCCGACCGTCGACCTGCGCTCGGGCTACCTGCTGGGCGTCGAGGCGCTGCTGCGCTGGCAGCATCCGAAGCGGGGCCTGATCGGCCCCGCGGAATTCCTGCCGGTGACGGAGCGATCCGGCCAGATCGTCACGCTAGGCCGCTGGGTGCTGGCGCAGGCCTGCCGCGAGGTGCGCGTCTGGCAGGCGCGCCTGCCGGAGGGCCGTCAGGTGCGGGTGTCGGTCAACGTGTCGGCGGTGCAACTGGTGCAATCGGACATCTGCGCCGACGTTGAGAACGCGCTCAGGATCTCCTCGTTGGATCCGGGCAACCTGGTCATCGAACTCAAGGAAAGCGTGCTGATGCAGAACAGCGAGGAGGTACTCGCGACGCTCGGCAAGCTCAGGAAATTCGGGGTGCGCATCGCGATCGACGACTTCGGCACCGGCCTGTCGTCGCTTTCCTACCTGCACCGCTTCCCGATCGACATCCTGAAGATCGACCGCTCCTTCGTGGAACAGCTCGACCGCATCGAGGACGGCGCCGGGCTGGCGCGCGCGATCATCGCGCTCGGCGAGACGCTGGGGCTCGAGGTGGTCGCCGAGGGCATCGAGTCCGAACAGCAGCAGCTGCGCCTCGTCGAACTCGGCTGCGTCGCGGGGCAGGGCTATCACTACGCCAGGCCCGGGATGCTGCACGAGCTCGAGTACTCGGAGCACATGCTGCGCCGGCGCACGATGGCCGACACGCTGCCGCAGGGCGCGCGCTTCACGGCGACCGGCCGCTTCGTGGTGGGCGATCTGCACCCGATGGATCTCCGGTTTGCCTCCACCGGCACCCACGGCCCCGAGCAGCAGAAGAAAAACCTGTAAAATCAACTGGTTGAGGCGCAAGCCGTCAAATACTGGTACCCTAGGCGCCCGTTTCCCGACGCGAGGCCCGACCGCGGCACATGAGCGGCCGTCTCTACATTTCGACCTTCGGCTGCCAGATGAATGAATACGACTCGGCGCGCATGGCCGACGTGCTCGCGGCGTCCGAAGGGCTCGAGCTGACCACCGATCCGGAACAGGCCGACGTCGTGCTGCTCAACACCTGCTCGGTGCGCGAGAAGGCGCAGGAGAAGGTGTTCTCCCAGCTCGGCCAGTGGCGGCTGCGCAAGCGCGCGAAGCCCGGCCTCGTGATCGGCGTCGGCGGCTGCGTCGCGAGCCAGGAGGGCGAGGGCATTCTCGAGCGCGCGCCGTTCGTGGACCTGGTGTTCGGGCCGCAGACCATCCACCGCCTGCCGCAGATGATCCGGTCGCTGCGCGAGACTTGCGAGCCGCAGGTGGACGTGTCGTTCCCGGAGATCGAGAAGTTCGACCGCCTGCCCGAGCCGCGCGCGGCGGGCGCGACCGCCTTCGTCTCGGTCATGGAGGGCTGCAGCAAGTACTGCACCTTCTGCGTCGTGCCCTACACGCGCGGCGAGGAAGTGAGCCGCCCGTTCGCGCAGGTGATGGCCGAGGTCGCCTCTCTCGCGCGCCAGGGCGTGCGCGAGGTGACGCTGCTGGGCCAGAACGTGAACGCATACCGCGGCGCCATGGGCGACGGCGGTGACTGCGATCTCGCGACGCTGATCCGCCACGTCGCGCGCGAGCAGGGCATCGAGCGCATCCGCTTCACGACCTCGCACCCGCTGGAGTTCCGCGACTCGCTGGTGCAGGCCTATGCCGAGGTGCCGAAGCTCGCCAGCTACCTGCACCTGCCGGTGCAGAGCGGCTCGGACCGGATCCTCGCGCTGATGAAGCGTGGCTATACGCGACTCGAATACAAGCAGAAGATCCGCCGGTTGCGCGCCGCGCGCCCGGACATCAGCCTGTCGTCCGACTTCATCGTCGGCTTCCCGGGCGAGACCGAGGCCGACTTCGAGCAGACCCTGGAGCTGGCCGCGGAGGTCGGCTTCGACCAGTCCTTCAGCTTCATCTACAGCCGCCGGCCCGGCACGCCGGCCGCCGCGCTGCCGGACGAGGTGCCCCGGGAAGTGAAGCAGCGGCGCCTGGCGAGATTGCAGGCGCAGATCGACGCACAGGCGCAGCGCATCAGCGAGGCCATGGTCGGAAGCACGCAGCGCGTGCTGGTCGAGCGGCCGTCGCGCCGCGACCCGCGCCAGCTCGCCGGGCGCACCGGGAACATGCGCTGGGTGAACTTCGACGGCCCGGCGGCGCTGGTGGACCGCTTCGCGGACGTGCGCATCACCGAGGCCATGCCGAATTCGCTGCGCGGCCGGCTGGTCGCTTGAACGCCGCGCCCGAATCCAGCGTGGACTTCGGATCCGGCGACAACGCGCGCCTCGCGGCCGTCTGCGGCCCGCTGGACGAGAACCTGCGCCAGCTCGAGCAGCGCCTGGGCGTCGAGATCCGCCGCCGCGGCGGCCGCTTCTCGGCGCGCGGCGCCAATGCGCCCGCCGCGGTCGCGGTGCTGCGCATGATGCACGAGCGCGCGGCGGCACAGGCGGTCACGCCCGAGGACGTGCACCTGGCGATCCAGGAATCCGGCATGGGCGGCGCGCCGGCCGGCGACGAGCTCGCGGTCGAGACGCTGCGCGGGCGCATCCGCGGCCGCGGCCCGAACCAGCAGCAGTACCTCGAGGCGATCCGCGGCAACGACCTGACCTTCGGCATCGGCCCGGCCGGCACCGGCAAGACCTACCTCGCCGTGGCCTGCGCAGTCGAGGCGCTGCAGCGCGAGGCGGTGCGCCGCGTCGTGCTGGTGCGCCCGGCGGTCGAGGCCGGCGAGCGGCTCGGTTTCCTGCCGGGCGACATGAGCCAGAAGATCGACCCCTACCTGCGGCCGATGTACGACGCGCTGTACGAGATGGTCGGCTTCGACCGCGTCGCGCGCCTGGTGGAACGGAACGTCATCGAGATCGCACCGCTCGCCTTCATGCGCGGGCGCACGCTGAACGAGGCTTTCATCATCCTCGACGAGGCGCAGAACACGACCGTCGAGCAGATCAAGATGTTCCTGACCCGCATCGGCTTCGGCTCGCGCGCGGTGGTGACCGGCGACATCACCCAGACCGACCTGCCGGCGCACCGGCAGTCCGGGCTGCGCCATGCGCTCGACGTGCTCGCGGGCGTGCCGGGCATCGCCATGATCCGCTTCACGGCACGGGACGTCGTGCGCCATCCGCTGGTGCAGCGCATCGTCGAGGCCTACGAGCGCGAGCCGAAGGGCGGGGAGCCGAAATGACGCTGGCCGTCCTGCTGCAGTACCGCACGCGCCGGCCCTGGGCGCCGGGCCCGGCCACGCTGCGGCGCTGGGCGCGGCTCGCGGCCCCCCGCCGCCGGGGCGAACTCGGCATCCGCGTGGTCGGAAGCCGCGAGAGCCGCGCGCTGAACCAGCGCTGGCGCGGCCGGGCGAAGCCGGCCAACGTGCTCTCGTTCCCGGGCGACGGCCGGCAGATCGGCGACATCGTGGTCTGCGCGCCGGTGGTCGCGCGCGAGGCGCGCGCGCAGGGCAAGACGCTCGCCGCGCACTGGGCGCACATGGTCATGCACGGCACGCTGCACCTGCTCGGCTACGACCACGTGCGCGCGGCGGACGCGAAGCGCATGGAGCGGCGCGAGCGCACGCTGCTGGCGCGGCTCGGGTTCGCGGACCCGTACGGCGACTGAGGCGATGGCGAGGAACAGGAAATCCGGCACCTGGCTCCGGCGGCTGACCCGGGAAGGGCCGGCCGACCGCGTCGAGCTGGTCGAGATGCTGCGCGCGGCGCGCCAGGGCGGGGTGCTGGACGCCGAAGCGCTGGCGATGATCGAGGGCGTGCTGCGCGTGGCCGACCTGCAGGTGCGCGACATCATGGTGCCGCGCTCGCAGATGGTGGTGCTGGAGCGCGACGCGAAGCCGGAGCAGCTGCTGCCTGCGGTCGTCGAGGCGGGACATTCGCGCTTCCCGGTGATCGGCGAGGACCGGGACCAGGTGGTCGGGATCCTGCTGGCCAAGGACCTGCTGCGGCATTTCGCCGAAGGCACGGCGGGGCGCTTCGACGTGCGCGAGTCGCTGCGGCCCGCCGCCTTCGTGCCGGAGAGCAAGCGCCTGAACGTGCTGCTGAAGGAGTTCCGCGCCAGCCGCAACCACATGGCCATCGTGGTGGACGAGTACGGCGGCGTCTCCGGGCTCGTGACCATCGAGGACGTGATCGAGGAGATCGTCGGCGAGATCGCCGACGAGTATGACGTGCCCGAGCAGACCATCCGCCGCGAGGGCGAGCGCCAGTTCACGGTCCAGGCCGCGACCGGCGTGCAGGAATTCAACCAGTACTTCGGCACGCTGTTCAGCGACGAGGAGTACGACACGATCGGCGGCATCGTGCTGCAGCAGTTCGGCCGCCTGCCGCGCCGCGGCGACGCGGTAACGATGAACGGCCTCGAATTCCGCGTGCTGCGCGCCGATCGGCGCCGCATCGCGGAGCTGCGCGTGACCACGCCGACCCCGGTGCCGGCGCCCGACGAGACGCGCGGGGACTGAGTGAGGCGCGTCCTGTCCGCCGCGGTGGCCGGCGCGGCGACCAGCTTCGCTTTCGCGCCATTCGGCCTGTGGCCGCTCGCGATCGCCGGTCCCGCCGTGCTGTTCCTGCTCTGGCGCGACTCGCCCCCGCGCACCGCGGCGCTCTCGGGCTTCGCCTTCGGCGGCGCGCTGTTCGCGGCCGGCACCTGGTGGATCTATACGGCCGTTCACGATTTCGGCCAGGCGCCGGCCTGGCTCGCCGTTCTGCTGCTCGCGGCGCTGGTCGCGATCAAGGGCAGCTACTACGCGCTCCTCGGCTGGCTGGTCGCGCGCCCGGCGGGCCTGGCGCCGGCGGTGCGCCTGCTGCTGCTGGCGCCCGCCGGCTGGACGCTGATGGAATGGCTGCGCGGCTGGCTGTTCACCGGGTTTCCGTGGCTGCAGCTCGGCAGCGCGCACAGCGACAGCGCGCTCGCCGCGCTCGCGCCCCTGGCCGGCGTCCACCTGCTGACGCTCGCGAGCGCGGTCACGGCCGGCGCGCTGGTGCTCGTGCTCGAGCCCGGCTGGCGGCCGCGCGCGGTCGCGGCAGCGACGGCGATCCTGGTCTGGGGCGGCGCGTCCGCGCTCGCGGGACGCGAATGGACAGCGCCCGCCGGGGAGCCGATGGCGGTCGCGCTGCTGCAGGGCGCGATCCCGCAGGACGAGAAGTGGCAGGCGGAGAACCGCGCCGGGACGCTCGCGCGCTACCGCGCGCTCCACCGCGAGGCCCTGGGCGCGCGCATCATTGTCTGGCCCGAATCCGCGATCCCGATGCTGGCGCACGACGCCGCGGTCTACCTCGAATCCATCCGCCGCGAGTCGCGCGAGCGCGGCTCCGACGTGATGATCGGCCTGCTGCGCTTCGACTTCGACACCGGGGAGATCAGGAACGGGCTCCATTCGATGAGCGCCGGGGGCGACGGCTGGTACTACAAGCGCCGGCTCGTGCCCTTCGGCGAGTTCTTCCCGGTACCGGCCACCGTGCGGCGCTGGATGCGCCTCATGAGCCTGCCGTACTACGACATGACGCCGGGCGCGGAGCGCCAGCCGGCGCTGGCCGCGGGCGGCGAGCGGCTGGGCGCCACGATCTGCTACGAGGACGCCTACGGTTCCGAGCAGCTCGCCGTGCTGCGCGAGGCCACGCTGCTCGTGAATGTCACCAACAACGCCTGGTTCGGCGATTCCGCGGCGCCGCACCAGCAACTGCAGATGTCGCGCCTGCGCGCGCGCGAGGCCGGACGCTGGCTGATGCGCGCGACCAGCAATGGCGTCACGGCCGTGATCGCGCCGGACGGGCACGTGACCGCCCGCGCGCCGCAGTTCGAGCCCGCCGTCCTCAAGGCCACGGTCCAGCCGCGCAGCGGCCTCACGCCCTACGCCCGCACCGGTAACTGGCCGGTGCTTGCGCTCGCCCTGGCGATGGCCGTGATCGCCGTCCTTTCCGTCTGGCGTCGGAGGCGCATGCCATAGGGCACGGTCCGGGAGCAGGTTTCGGGGATCGTGCGCGCCAGGGATGGCGCGCCCGAAGCCTCCAGGGATGGATTCACGGCGGTCCCCGAAACCTGCTCCCGGACCGCCCCCTAAGGTATCCTTCTCCGTTCCATGCGCGACCGCTACGAACCCGCGGAGATCGAGGCCGCGGCCCAGGAAGAGTGGGCCGCCGCCGGCACGTTCCTGGTGCGCGAGGACGCCGCGAAGCCCAAGTATTACTGCCTGTGCATGTTCCCGTATCCGAGCGGGAGACTGCACATGGGTCACGTGCGCAACTACACGATCGGCGACGTCCTGTCGCGTTACATGCGGATGCAGGGATTCAATGTCCTGCAGCCCATGGGCTGGGACGCCTTCGGCCTGCCGGCAGAGAACGCGGCGATCGAGAACGGCGTCGCGCCCGCGACATGGACGCGCGACAACATCGCGCACATGAAGCGGCAGCTGAAGTCGCTCGGCTTCGGCATCGACTGGAGCCGCGAATTCGCGACCTGCGACGCCGACTACTACCGGTGGAACCAATGGCTGTTCCTGCGCATGCTCGAGCGCGGCATCGCCTACAAGACCACCGGCACGGTCAACTGGGATCCCGTGGACCGGACCGTGCTCGCGAACGAGCAGGTGATCGACGGCCGCGGCTGGCGCACCGGCGCGCCCATCGAGCGGCGCGAGATCCCGATGTACTACCTGCGCATCACGCAGTACGCGGAGGAACTGCTCGGCGCGCTGGACCGCCTGGAGGAATGGCCGGAGCGCGTGCGCACGATGCAGGCGAACTGGATCGGCCGGAGCGAGGGCGTCAACCTCGCGTTCCCCTACCGGATCGGCGGCGACGAGGGCGAGCTGAAGGTGTTCACGACCCGCGCCGACACCGTCATGGGCACGACCTTCGTCGCCGTCGCCGCGGAACATCCGCTGGCCGAGCTCGCGGCGCGGCAGGACGCCGGGGTGCGCGCCTTCGTCGAGGATTGCCGGCGCAGCAGCGTGATGGAAGCCGACCTCGCGACCCTGGACAAGAAGGGCATCGCGACCGGGCTCGTGGTGCGCCATCCGCTGACCGGCGCCGATCTCGCGGTCTGGGTCGGCAACTACGTGCTGATGGCCTATGGCGAAGGCGCCGTGATGGGCGTGCCGGGCCATGACGAGCGCGACTTCGCGTTCGCCAAGAAGTACGGCCTGCCGATCCTGCCCGTGATCGACGTCGGGGGCCGCCCGTACTCGACCGACGCCTGGCAACCCTGGTACTCCGAATATGGGCGCTGCGTGAACTCGGGCGCCTACGACGGGCTCGACTATGCCTCCGCCGTGGACGCGATCGCACGCGACCTGGAGGCGAAGGGTCTGGGGCGCAAGCAGGTGGTCTGGCGGCTGCGCGACTGGGGCATTTCCCGCCAGCGCTACTGGGGCTGCCCGATCCCGATCATCCACTGCGCGGCCTGCGGCGACGTGCCGGTCCCCGACGAGGATCTGCCGGTGCGCCTGCCGGAGGACCTGGTGCCGGACGGCTCCGGCAATCCACTCGCGAAATCGAGCGCGTTCGTGGAGTGCCGCTGCCCGAAATGCGGGGCGCAGGCGCGTCGCGAGACCGACACCATGGACACCTTCGTGGACTCGTCCTGGTACTTCTTCCGCTTCGCCTGCGCCGGCAACGGGCGCGCGATGGTGGACGGGCGCGCCGCCTACTGGATGCCGGTGGACCAGTACATCGGCGGCATCGAGCACGCGATCCTGCACCTGCTGTACGCGCGCTTCTGGACGCGCGTGATGCGCGACTGCGGACTCACGGCGGTGGACGAGCCGTTCCGCCGCCTGCTGACGCAGGGCATGGTGCTGAACGAGATCTGGTTCCGCAAGCCGGCCTCGGGCCGCATCGTCTACTACCACCCGTCGGAGGTGGCGGACGGAAAGCTCAAGGCCGACGGCCAGCCGGTGGAGTCCGGCGGCATCGGCACGATGTCGAAGTCGCGCCGCAATGGCGTGGACCCGCAGGAACTCGTGGACCGCTACGGCGCCGATACCGCGCGCCTGTTCATGATGTTCGCGGCGCCGCCCGAGCACACGCTCGAGTGGTCGGACGAGGGCGTGGAGGGCGCGTTCCGCTTCATGAAGCGGCTGTGGAAGATCGTGCACGCCCACGTGCAGGGCGGGCCGGCGGAGCGGCCCGCGGTCGCGTTGCTCGGCGAGGCGCAGCGCACGCTGCGCCGGCAGCTGCACCAGACGCTGGCCAAGGTCGGCGACGACATCGGACGTCGGCGCACCTTCAATACGGCGATCGCCGCGGTGATGGAGTTGTTGAACGCGATCGCGCGATTCGAGGACGCCTCGCCGCAGGGCCGCGCCGTGATGCAGGAGGCGCTCGACCTCGTGGTGCTGATGCTCGCGCCATTCGTGCCGCACGCGGCGCACGCGATGTGGCGGGCGCTCGGCCACGCGGGCATGGTCGTGGACGAGCGCTGGCCCGAGCCGGATCGCGCCGCGCTCGAGCAGGCGACCGTCGAGATCGTGGTGCAGGTGAACGGCAAGCTGCGCGCGCGCGTGCAGGTGTCGGCGGGCGCCGACGAGGCCGCCGCGCGCGAGGCCGCGCTCGCCGATCCCGGCGTGGCGAAGTTCGTGGCCGGCCAGCCGGTGCGCAAGCTGGTGTACGTGCCGGGCAAGCTCGTGAACGTGGTGGTGTGATGGGCGTGCTGCGCGCGACGGTCGTCGTGGTGATGGCGGCGGCCTCGGCGGCCTGCGGCTTCCAGCTGCGCGGCCAGGCGCCGCTGCCCGCGGCGCTGGCGCGGCCCTGGCTCGACTCCGCGGACCGCTACAGCCCGCTGCATGCCGCGCTGGTCGCGCGACTGCGGGCCGCGGGCGCGGAGCTCGCGCCCGGACCGGCCACCGCGACCGCGGTCATCCGCGTGCACCGGGACGAGACGGGACGCGAGTTGCTGTCGGTCGCGGCCGGCAACAAGCCCGGCGAGTACGAGGTGTACTACGCGGCCGAGTACTCGGTGAGCGCGGCGGGCCAGGAACTGCTGCCGCGCCAGCAGCTCAGGCTCTCGCGCGACTACGGCTACGACGAGGCCACGGTGCTCGCGAAGGAGCACGAGGAGCAGTCGCTGCGCGCGGCCCTCGCGGACGAGATCGCCGCGCTGATGCTGCGGCGGTTCTCCGCGCTATGAAGCATTCGGTCTTCGAGGTCTTCAGGATCGGGATCGGGCCCTCGTCCTCGCACACGATGGGCCCGATGCTGGCCGCGCGCATGTTCGCGCTGGCGCTCGAATCGCGCGGGGCGCTCGACGCGACAGCCGAGGTGTTCGTGCAGCTCTACGGGTCGCTGGCGCTCACCGGCCTCGGCCATTGCACGGACCGCGCCGTCCTGCTCGGCCTCGAGGGCCACGATCCGACCGGCATCGACCCGGCGGCGACGGAACCGGCGCTCGCGCGGATCCGCGCGGCCCGCCGCCTGCGCCTGCTGGGCCGCCGCGAGATTTCCTTCGACGAGCCGATGAACCTGCTGTTCCACCGCGACCAGATGCTGCCCGGGCATTCCAACGGCATGCGCTTCACGGCGCGCGACGCGGCGGGTCAGGTCCTGCACGCCGAGGAGATGTACTCGATCGGCGGCGGCGCCGTGCAGCGCGCGGGCGAGCCGCTCGCGGCGGTGGGCGGCACCGGACCGCCGCTGCCGCTGCCATTCGGTGATGCCGCCGAGCTGCTGCTGCGCTGTGGCGAGTCGGGGATGGGGATCGACGGCGTGATGATGGAGAACGAGTCGGCGCTGCGCCCGCGGGCGGAAGTCCAGGCGCGCCTCGACCGGACCTGGGAGGTCATGCAGGCCTGCGTACGCCGCGGCTTCGCGACCGAGGGCGTGCTGCCGGGCGTGCTGAAGGTGCCGCGCCGCGCGGCGGCGCTCAAGCGCTCGCTGGAGGCTGACGAGCCGCCGGGCCATGCCGACCCGACGGAATGGGTCAATGCCTGGGCGCTCGCAGTCAACGAGGAGAATGCCGCGGGCGGGCAGGTCGTGACGGCGCCGACCAACGGCGCCGCCGGCATCGTGCCGGCGGTACTGCATTACTACGCGAGGATCTGCCGCGGCGCGGACCCGGCGGGCGTGCGCCGCTTCCTGCTGGTGGCGGGCGCGATCGGCCTGCTCTACAAGCAGAATGCCTCGATTTCAGGCGCCGAGATGGGCTGCCAGGGCGAGGTCGGCGTCGCCTGCTCGATGGCGGCCGCGGGGCTGGCGGCCTCGCTCGGCGGGTCGCCCGAACAGGTCGAGAACGCCGCCGAGATCGGCATGGAACACAACCTCGGCCTCACCTGCGATCCGGTCGCGGGGCTGGTCCAGATTCCCTGCATCGAGAGGAACGCCATGGGCGCGGTGAAGGCGGTCAACGCCGCGCGGCTCGCGCTGCGCGGCGACGGCACGCACAAGGTCTCGCTCGACCAGGTGATCGCGACCATGCACCAGACCGGCCTCGACATGTCGACGCACTACAAGGAAACCTCGCAGGGCGGTCTCGCCGTCAACGTCCCCGAGTGCTGACGATAAAGGGGACGCATCCCATTTACCGACGGTGGTAAATGGGATGCGTCCCCTTTATTTCTGCGCGAAGCGGTCGGTGGCGCGGATCAGCTCGTCGGTGATGCCGGGCTCGAAGGCCGAGTGACCGGCGTCGGGCACCACGCGCAGCTCCGCCTCCGGCCAGGCGCGGTGCAGGTCCCAGGCCGTGAACATCGGGCAGACCACGTCGTGGCGGCCCTGGACGATGACCGACGGGATATGGCGGATGCGGTCCAGCTCGTCGAGCAGCTGCGACTCGCGCTTCACGAATCCGCCATGGACGAAGTAGTGGCACTCGATACGCGCCACTGCGAGCGCGAACTCGTCCTCGCCCCACTTGCGCACGTTCTCCTCGTCGAGCAGCAGGTAGCTCGTGGAGCCCTCCCAGACGGCCCAGGCGCGCGCCGCGGCGACGGCCTGTTCGCGGTCGCTGCCGGTCAGGCGGCGGTAGTAGGCCTGCATCATGTCGCCGCGCTCGGCGGGCGGGATGGGCGCGACGAAATCCTCCCAGAAATCCGGATACATCTTGCTGGCGCCGAGGCCCTCTTCGTAGAACCAGTCGAGCTCGGACCTGCGCAGCAGGAAGATACCGCGCAGCACCAGTTCGCTGACCTGCTCCGGGTGCGCCTCGGCGTAGGCGAGGGCCAGCGTCGAGCCCCAGGAGCCGCCGAACACCAGCCAGCGTTCGATGCCGAGCATCGTGCGCAGGCGCTCGATGTCGGCGACCAGGTGTCCGGTCGTGTTGTTCTCGAGGCTCGCGTGCGGGCGGCTGCGCCCGCAGCCGCGCTGGTCGAACAGCACGATGCGGTAGCGCGCCGGGTCGAAGAAGCGCCGCGCGCGCGTGTCGCAGCCGGCGCCCGGCCCGCCGTGCAGGAACACGGCCGGCTTGCCGGCGGGGTCGCCGCATTCTTCCCAGTACAGCTCGTGGCCGTCGCCGGTCGCGAGCCAGCCGTGACGGTTCGGTTCGACGGGCGGGTAGAGCGCGCGGCGGGTGCTGGCCTCGTTCATGACGGAATCCTAGCCGCAATCCGCACTTGTGCGTATAGAATCGGCGGGAAGGCCCCATTGTAGACTCCGCGGCTGACGAGCCATGCCGGCCAGATTTTCACTGCTATCGCTCGGCACCATCCTTTTTTCGCCCGGCCGGGCGTTCCAGGCGGTCGCGGACGAGTCACCCCCGGCCTCGCGCGTGTTCTTCAAGTTCGCGCTCTGGATCGGCCTGCTGCCGCCGCTGTTCGCCTACGTCGGCACGATGCAGTTCGGTTGGCGCCTCGGCGTCGAGCCGGTATTCCTGCCGCAGTCGACCGTCCTGGCGGTCTGCCTGGCCTATTTCGTCGCGTTGCTGTTCGGCTTCGTCTCGGGCGCGGTGGTGGCCCGCTGGATGGCGGTCACCTACGACGCGAGCCAGTCGCTCGGCCGCTGCCTGGCGCTGATGGCCATCGTCGGCGCGCCGCTCGCGGTGGGCAGCGTCGTGCACCTGTACCCGCACGTCTTCTTCAACGTGCTGGTGCTGGTGCCGGTGCTGATCTGGTGCATGTACCTGCTGTACCGCGGCCTGCCGGTCGTGCTGGGCACCGGTCCCAACCGCGGCATGCTGATGGCCTCGGCGCTCATCGCCTACCTGTTCGTCGCCTTCGTGAGCCTGCTCGGCATCACGGTTGCACTCTGGGGCAGCGGCATCGGGCCACTGATCGGCGCATGAGCGTGCGGCACTACGAGGACCGCGTCGTCACGGCCTTCATGTACTGCGCCGTGTTCTGGTCGCTCGCCGGCATGATCGCCGGCGTGTACGTGGCCGCGGAGCTGGTCTGGCCGACGATCGACTTCGGGTTGCCGGCGCTGTCCTTCGGGCGCCTGCGGACCGCGCACACGACGCTGGTGCTGTTCGGCTTCGGCGTCTCGGGCCTGATCGCGACCGCGTTCTACAGCGTGCAGCGCACCTCGCACGTGCCCCTGTTCGCGCCGGGGCTGGCCTGGGCGCTGTTCTGGGCCTGGCAGCTCGCGATCGTGCTGGGCGCGGCCTCGATCCTCGCGGGCTGGACCTCGGCCAAGGAGTACGCCGAGCTCGAGTGGCCCTTCGACATCGCCATCACCGTCGCCTGGGTGGCCTTCGCCGTGATCTTCTTCGGCACCATCGCGACCCGAAAGGTCCGCTCGATCTACATCTCGAACTGGTTCTACGGCTCGCTGATCATCGTCGTGGCGATGCTGCACATCGTGAACAGCCTGGCGCTGCCGGCGACCATCGGCAAGTCGTACTCGCTGTTCGCCGGCGCGCAGGACGCCGTCGTGCAGTGGTGGTACGGGCACAACGCGGTCGGCTTCCTGCTGACCGGCGGCTTCCTCGGCATGCTCTACTACTTCCTGCCGAAGCAGGCGGAGCAGCCGATCTGGAGCTACCGCCTGTCGATCGTCGCATTCTGGGCCTTCGTGTACACCTACATCTGGGCCGGCCCGCACCACCTGCACTACCACGCGGTGCCGGAATGGGTGCAGTCGCTCGGCATGGTCATGAGCCTGATCCTGCTGGCGCCCTCGTGGGCGACGATGGTCAACGGCATCATGACGGTCGCCGGCGCCGCGAGGAAGCTGCAGACCGATCCGGCACTCAAGTTCATCGTGCTCTCGCTCGCCTTCTACGGGCTCGCGACCTTCGAGGGCCCGATGCTCGCGATCAAGAGCGTCAACGTCTTCAGCCACTTCACCGAGTGGACCATCGGCCACGTGCACTCCGGCGCGCTCGGCTGGAACGCGCTGATCACCTTCGGCACGTTCTACTTCCTGGTGCCGCGCCTGGCGGGCGCGCCGCTGTGGAGCACCAAGCTCGCCAACATCCACTTCTGGCTCGCGCTCGCCGGCACCATGCTGTACGTGCTCGCCATGTGGGGCGCGGGCGTGTCCCAGGGCGTGCTGTGGCTGTCGCTCGACGAGCTCGGCGAGGTGCGGTTCAGCTTCAACGACGTCATGGCGGCGATGCAGCCCTATTACCTGCTGCGCTTCCTCGCCGGCCTGACCTTCCTCGCGGGCGCGGTGCTCATGGCAGTCAACCTCGCGAAGACCTTCGCCGGCCGCCGGACGGTCGTCGCCATGCCGCCGGCAGCGGGGCCGCGCGCATGAACTGGATATCGCTGCACCACCGCCTGGAGCGCAACGCGGGACTGCTGATCTTCGGCATCCTGCTGGTGTCCTCGATCGGCGGCATGGTGCAGCTGCTGCCGATCGTGACCGAGGACTCGCATGCGCACCCGGCGCCGGGGCTCGCGCCCTACTCGGCGCTGGAGCTCGAGGGCCGCGACATCTACATCCGCGAGTCCTGCGGCACCTGCCACACGCAGCAGGTGCGCCCGCTGCTGGCGGAGGTGAAGCGCTACGGGCCGTACTCGCGCTCGGGCGAGTTCGCCTATGACCGGCCGTTCCTGTGGGGCTCGAAGCGCACCGGGCCCGACCTCGCCCGCGTCGGCGGCCGCTACAGCGACGAGTGGCATCGCCTGCACCTGCTGGACCCGCGCTCGGTCGTGCCCGGGTCCATCATGCCGTCGTACCCCTGGCTCGCGGAGAACCCCGCCGACCGCCACGGCACGATCCAGGCGCGCCTGCGCACGCTGGTGAAGCTCGGTCACCCGTACACGGACGCGCAGCTCGAGGCGGCGCCCGCCGCGCTCGCGGGCCGGACCGAACTGGATGCCGTGGTCGCCTACCTGCAGTCGCTCGGGCGCAGCATGCAGGGAGCGGTGCCGCCATGACCTGGTTCCTGTTCGTCGGCGACATGCTGGTGACGGCCTTCATGATCGTGCTGTTCGTGTGGATCTCGCTCAGGCGCACGCGCGCACAGTTCGACGCGGTGGCGCGCATTCCGCTCGAGGACGAGGAACGCCGTGGCTGACCTGCCTTCGCAGTTCTGGGGCGGCTGGATCGTCGCGATCACGGTCACGACGTTCGCGGCGCTGGTCTGGTTCGTGGTCGACGTGTACCGCGGGGCGGGCAAGGACGGCAGCGAACACGAGGTCTGGGACGAGACGCTGCGCGAGGGCGCCAAGCCCGCGCCCATCTGGTGGTTCTGGTTCATCCTCGCGCTGATGACCGTGTCCGTGATCTACGTGATGCTCTACCCCGGGCTCGGCACCTACAAGGGCGCGCTCGAGTGGTCGCAGGGCGGGCACATCGAGCAGCGCTTCGGCGACTACGCGGAGGTCTTCGGCGAGGCGCGCGCGCGCATCCTGTCGCGGCCAATCGCGGAACTCGCGGAGGACGAGGCCGCCATGCGCTCCGCCTGGCGCGTGTTCAACGGCAACTGCGCGTCCTGTCACGGCGCGGATGCGGGCGGGCAGGCGCAGCGTTTCCCGGACCTCACCGACGCCGCCTGGCAATGGGGCGCGGGCGAGGCGGCGCTCGACGCGACGATCCGCTCCGGGCGCCAGGCGGTGATGCCGCCCTGGCAGGGGGCGGTGGGCGAGCGGGGCGCGGCGCAGCTTGCCGACTACGTGATCGCGCTGTCGCGCGGCGGCGGCGGCGACCCCTCGGTGGCGGCGGGCGCGGCGCTGTTCCAGCAGTTCTGCGTCGCCTGCCATGGACCGGACGGCGCGGGCAATCCGCTGCTGGGCGCACCGGCCCTGAACGACACCGACTGGACCTACGGCAGCGCCCGTGCCGACGTGATCGCCACCATCGCGAACGGACGCAACGGCCAGATGCCGGCGTTCGGCGCGCGCCTCGACGACGCGCAGATCCGGCTGCTGGTGGCCTGGCTGCAGTCGGGGGCGAAGGCCCGCTAGAAGCGCAGCGCGAATCCGGCGAGCGCTTCCGCCTGGAACAGGGTGGAGCCGGAGGCCGTGATGCGGCAGAACGCGCTGCCGTCGTCGGACCGGCAGAAGATCGCGCTATCGGTATCCATGGCCGTCAGGTAGCCGCGCGCCTCGAGGCGCAGCGCCGCGTGCTCCCCGAGCGGCACGGCGAGGCCGATCCCGAGCGACCCCGAGAGGCGCGTGCGGTCGCTCGCGCCGGCACCCGACGCGGAGAAGCGCGTCGCGCCGAGGCCGGCGGCGAAGTAGGGCCGCACACGCGCCTGCTCGCCAATCGGCACCGTGCCCCCGAGGTGCAGGTACTCGACGTCCACGTCGCGCGTGGCCGCGCCGTCGTCCACCGAGGAGCCCTGGCGCGAGTACCAGAGCTGATAGTAGCGGTCGTCGCCCTCGCGAAAGCGCCGTTCGAGCGCGAGCGCGAAACTCGCCGCATCCGCCAGGTCGCGTTCGTCCCCGGTGACCGCATCTTCGAGGCCGCCGCCGCCGCGGTAGCCGCCGTGCAGCGCGACCTGCAGCAGCGGCAGCTCGCCGGCAAGGGCGGCCGGCGCGCAGAGCAGGCCGGCGGCGAGCAGGAGGGTGCGTGTAACCATGCGGGACGGAAGCCATCGTATCATGGCACCGGAGCCAGGCTGCCCATGCGCATCACCACCGACGACGTCGACCGCGCGCTCGGGAAAGGGCTCGCGCCCGCCTGGCTGATCGCCGGCGACGAGCCGCTGCTGACGGGCGAGGCCGCCGACGCGGTGCGCGCGCGGGCGCGCAAGGATGGATACACCGGCCGCGAGGTGTTCAACGCCGACCGCTGGTTCGAATGGCCACAGCTGCTCGCCTCCAGCCAGACGCTGTCGCTGTTCGCCGAGCGGCGCATCATCGAGTTGCGCATGGGCGCGCCGCGCCCCGGCAAGGAGGGTGGCGAAATCCTCGCGCGCCTCGCCGCCGGTCCGCCGCCCGATACGCTGCTGCTGGTGACGAGCGGCAAAGCCGAACGGGACACCTACTCGACGGCGTGGTTCAAGGCATTCGAGAAACACGGCGTCGTGGTGCAGTCCTGGCCGGTCGAGATCGGGCGCCTGCCGCAGTGGATCACCGGGCGCTCCTCGCGCCGCGGGCTGACGATCGAGCCGGAGGGCGCGGAACTGCTGGCCGAGCGCGTCGAGGGCAACCTGCTCGCCGCGCACCAGGAGATCGAGAAGCTCGCGCTGCTCACCGGCGGCGGCGCGGTGACGGCGGAGGCGGTGCAGGCCGCGGTCGCGAACAGCGCGCGCTACGACGTGTTCCAGCTGGGCGAGGCCGCGCTCGCCGGGGATGCGGCACGCAGCCTGCGCATCCTCGAGGGCTTGCGCGCGGAAGGCGCGGAGCCGCCGCTCGTGCTGTGGGCGATCTGCCGCGAACTGCGCGCGCTCGCCGAGGCGCGCCGCAGTCCGGGCGCGGCCGCCGGCTACGGCCGGCAGGCCGAGAAGCGTGCGACGCTGCTGCGCGCGGCCGTGGCGCGCACGCGCGGCCAGTCGCTAGGCCCGCTGTTCCTGGCGGCGGGCCTCGTGGACCGCGAGGTCAAGGGCGTCACCCGCGGCGACCCCTGGGGGTCGCTGACCGGGCTGGTCGCGGCGCTCGCCGGCGTCGCGCGCCCGCCGCCCGTCGCCTGAATTCCGCCATGCGCCCCTATGGCGTGTTCGGCGGGATGTTCGACCCGGTCCACTACGGTCACCTGCGCACGGCCCATGAACTGCAGGAACTGCTCGGCCTCGAGGCCGTCGCGTTCGTGCCGGCGGGCGATCCGCCGCACCGCGCGGTGCCGCTGGCCGATGCCGCGACGCGCCTCGCGATGGTGCGGGCTGCGATCGAGGGCAATCCCGCATTCACGGCGGACGATCGCGAATTGCGCCGCGCCGGCCCGTCCTATACCGTCCTGACGCTCGAGGAACTGCGCGCCGAGCGCCCCCGGCAGCCGCTGGTGCTGATCATGGGGCTGGATGCCTACGCGGGGATCGGCAGCTGGCATCGCGCGCAAGAGCTGGTGGGCCTCGCACACATCGTGGTGGCGGTGCGACCCGGCGCGGCCATGCCCGCGTCGGGCCTGCCCGCGGAACTCCTGCGCCGGCACGGTTGTCGCGATCCGGCGCGGCTTGCGCGGGCGCCCGCCGGCCTGGTGCTCGTCCATGAGGGCACCCAGCTGGTGGCCTCGTCGAGCGCCGTCCGCGCCATCGTGGCGGCAGGACGCGATCCGCGCTACTTGATGCCCGAGGCGGCGCGTAGGATCATTCTCGCCAGGGGCATTTACGCCCGGCCAGGCGACCGGAAGGAATGAGCGACACGAGAGCGAAGGGAAAACGCCGCACCTCCGTGACCCGAAGCCCGCGCAGCCGCGCCAAGCCGCCCAAGAACACCAGGAAGGCACCTGGCAGCCTGACCGACATCGCGATCGCCGCCCTCCAGGACATGAAGGCCGTCAACGTCAAGGTGCTCGACGTGCGCCGGCTGACCGACGTCGCCGACACCATGATCGTCGCCACCGGCACCTCGGACCGGCACGTCAAGTCCATCGCCGACCGCCTGGTCGAGCGCTGCCGCCAGGCGGGCCATCGGCCCTACGGCGTCGAGGGCGAGCGCGAAGGCGAATGGGTGCTGGTGGACTTGCAGGACCTGATCGTGCACGTGATGCTGCCGCGCATCCGCGAGTTCTACGGCCTCGAGAAACTCTGGGACCTGCGGCCGGCGCAGCGCGTGCCGAGTCTCGCCTGAGGTCCGGCCATGCGCGTCCGGCTGATCGCCCCCGGCACCCGGATGCCGCGCTGGGTGGACGAAGGCGTCGGGGAGTACGCGAAGCGCCTCCAGGGCGGCATCCGTTTCGAACTGGTCGAGATTCCGCTCGCGAAACAGCGCGAGCGCATGCGCGCCGCGATCGGCGCGCGCGACTTCACGGTCGCGCTCGAGGTCGCGGGCCGCCCGATGACGACGCCCGAACTCGCGCGCTGGCTCGCCGGCAGGCTCGCCGGCGGCCGCGATCTCGCGCTCCTCGTCGGCGGGCCCGACGGCCTCGACCCGGAATTGTCCGCGCAGGCCGATCTGCGCTGGTCGTTGTCGCCCCTGACCTGGCCGCACGGCCTGGTGCGCATCATGGTCGTCGAGCAGCTTTATCGCGCGCACAGCCTGCTCGCGGGCCACCCGTACCATCGCGCCTGAGCCCTTGACCGGCTATCCTCGCCCGGTCAATGACTTGCGACATGATCATCCTGGCGTCCGCCTCGGCGCGGCGCAGCCGCCTGCTGGCCCAGATCGGGGTCCGCCATGAGGTCATGGCGATGGACCTCGACGAGACACTGTGTGAGGACGAAGCGGCCCGGGACTACGTCGCCCGGCTCGCGCGCGAGAAAGCTGAGGCCGCCCAAGGCCGGCTCGGCGGGCGCGACGGCCGCCCGGTGCTCGCTGCGGACACCGCGGTCGTGTTCGACGGGCGCGTCTACGGCAAGCCCGCCGACGAGGATGAATGCGTGGCGATCCTCACGGCGCTGGCGGGGCGCACGCACGAGGTGCTGACGGCGATCGCGCTGCTGCATGCGGGCGCGCTCACCACGGCCGCGAGCGCCAGCCGCGTCACCTTCCGCGAAATCGCCGAGGCGGAAATCCGGCGCTACTGGGCGACCGGCGAGCCCGCGGGCAAGGCCGGCGCCTACGCGATCCAGGGCATGGGCGCCGTGTTCGTCTCGCACATCGAGGGCAGTCATTCGGGAGTCATGGGCCTGCCGCTGTTCGAAACCGCGACGCTGCTCGACGCCGCCGGCGTGGGCCGCTGGCAGCCTGCCACATGAACGCCATGGGCCCGGAACGCGGGCCCAACGGCCGGGGTCCAACAGTCGGGCAGGTGTCATGAAACGGGTCGAGCGCTGGGTCAAGAGGCTGGTGCGCTGGGTGGCGGCGATGGTCGCGGCCGCCGCGCTCCTGCTCGCGCTCGGCATCGGTGCATTCCGGCTCGCGATCGAACTGCTGCCCGGCTACCAGCAGCGCATCGTCGAGCGAGTGCGCGAGCAGACCGGCCTCATCCTCGAGTTCGATTCCGTCCATGCGCGCATCGGGCGCTACGGTCCGGAGATCGCATTCCGTGGCGCGCGGCTGTTACCCGCCTCGGGCAACGCACCCCTCGTGAGCGCCGAGTCCGGGCGCGTGAGCCTGTCGATCCCGCGCTCGATCTGGTACCGCCGCATCGAGCTCGGGCGCGTGCTGCTGGTGCGGCCGCTGCTGAACTTCGTGATCCGCACCGACGGCAGCGTGCAACTGGTCGGGGAGGGCGCGCTGCGCCCGGATCCCGCTGTCGAACGCGAGCCGATGACGCTCGAGCGCCTGCCGCGCGGACGCTTCGCGGTGCGCGACGCGACGCTCGCGGTGCTCGACCTGCGTGCGCGTCAGGGCCGCTTCGAGCTGACCGGTGCGGACATCGAGATGCTGCGCAGCGGGAACCACGTGTCCCTGCGCGGCCAGGTCGACCTGCCGGAACACCTGGGTTCCTCGCTGGAATTCCAGGCGGATGCGGAAGGCGACCTGGCGGACACCGGTTCGCTGCTGTGGTCGGCCGGTGTCGACGCCTTCGACCTCGACCTGTCGCAATGGGCCGCGCTGCTGCCCGACAGTTTCACGGTGCCGGCCGCGGGCTACGGCGCGCTGGAATTGACGGCCCGTGGCACGGGCCGGGAGCTGGTCACGCTGCGCCTGCAACCCCGCCTCGAGGGCCTGCGACTGCCGGGATCGGAGACGGAATTCTCGCGCATCTCCGGCGACGTCCGCATGCGCCGGGACGGCGACACGGTCACGGTGCAGGCCTCGGGGCTCGAGCTGTCGCGCGAGGGCGCGCCCTGGCGCCCGACCAGCGTCGAGGCGACGCTGGTGCGCCGCGACGGGCGTCTGGCGTCGGGTGCGCTGCGCGCCGATTACCTGCGCATCGAGAACATCGCCGCGCTGGCCGTGCTGCTGCCGCAAGGCAGGCTGCGCGAACGGCTGCTGGCAGCGGCGCCGCGCGGCGAGGTATTCGGGCTCGACGTCACCGTCGCCGACGCCGGTCCCGGGCGCCTGCCGGACATCACCGGACGGCTGCGATTCGCGGATGCCGGTTTCGAACCCGTGGAGCGCGCGGCCGGTATCACCGGCCTCGACGGTGCGGTCGAGGGCCGCGGCGCCGGCGGGGTGGTGCACCTGGCCACGCGCGACGGCCTCATCGCCTGGCCGCTGCAGTGGCGCTCGCTGATCGAGGTACCGCGCGCCGACGGGCGCATCGAATGGAGCCGCTTCGAGGACGGGGTGCGGATCTGGGTCGACGATGCGCGGGTCGAAACCGGCCACGGCCGCGCGCGGGGGAAACTGCGCCTGTTGCTGCGTCCCGGACAGCTGCCGCTCATGAACCTGGAAGGCACCGCCACGGATTTCGACCTGCGCCAGACCTGGCGCTACCTGCAGGTCGAGCGCCTGAAGCCGAAGACCGTCGCCTGGCTGGACGCGGCATTCCGCGCGGGCCGCGTGCCCGAGGCGAAGGTCTCGATCACCGGCCCGACCCGCGGTTTTCCCTATCGCGAAGGGCAGGGCCGCTTCACGGCCGAGGGCCGCGTCAACGGTCTGAACCTCTTCTTCGCGGACGGCTGGCCCGAGATCCGCGGCATCGAGGCGGATTTCGCCTTCGACGGTCCCGGGATGCGCGTGTCCGCGACGCGCGGCAACATCGCGGGCGTCGCGCTGTCGCGGGCCGAGGCGCACAGCGGCGACCTGCGCGCGGCGATGCTGGCGCTCAGCCTGGAGGGCCGCGCCGACGCCGGCCGCGCGATCCGCCTGCTGCAGGGCAGCCCGCTCGCGCCATCGCTGGGCGAGGCCTTCGGCCAGCTCACGGGATCGGGGCCGGTGGCCGCCGCCATCACCATGTTCCTGCCGATCAAGGAAATGGAACAGCGCGTCGTCACCGTGATCGCGCAGCTTTCCGGCGCGGCGCTGAAGTACCGCGAGCAGCCGGTGGAGGCCACGGACATCACCGGAGAGCTGCGGGTCCGCAACCGCGAGGTGTACGCGACGTCGCTGCGCGGCCGGCTGCTCGGCGGTCCGGTGCGGCTGTCCGTCGCCACCACCGTGCAGAAGAACGGCGATCTCGAGACGCGGCTGAATGCCGAGGGCAGGCTGCTGGGCGCGCAGCTGGTGCCGGCGGCGCACCTGCCGCTGAACGCGAACGTGTCGGGCAGCGCGGACTGGCGCGGATTCCTGACGCTGCAGCGCGCGGCAGCGGGCGACCGGCCGGCGCGCGGGACGCTGCGCCTGAGCAGCGACCTGCGCGGCCTCGCGGTCGGGATGCCCGAGCCCTTCGACAAGGCGCTGGAGGTCGCGCGGCCGCTGACGATCGCGGCGAATTTCGACGGCGAGTCCGGCATGCGGGTGCAGGGACAGTTCGGACGCGACGTCCACGCATTGCTGCAGTGGCGGCGCAAGGCCGGGGATCCACCGGTCGAGCGCGGGATCGTCTCCTTCGGCACGGCCGTGCCGGGCACGCTGCCGCGCGAGCCCGGGCTGTGGCTGCGCGGCCGTCTCGACGAGGCCAGCCTGTCGGCCCTGCTCGCATTGCGCTGGGCGGAGCCTCGCGGTCGCCCGCTGTCCGAGTGGCTCGCGGGCGCAGACCTGTCGGTCGGCGACCTCGAGGTGCTGGGATATCGCTTCACCGGCGTGGATGCCCGGTTGCGGCCCGGCAATCGCGCCTGGGAAGTGGACGTCGCCGGGGAAATGGCGCGCGGCCACCTGACCGTGCCGTATGCCTTCCCGGGCGAGGTGCCGATGGTCCTCGACATGCAGAGCCTGCGCTTCGGCGAGCGCGTCGCGCCGGGCGCGGGCGTCGCCGCCGCCGCCGCCACCGCCGGCACACAGCAGCAGCCCGACCCGCGCCAGCTGCCTGCGATCCGCGTGGAGGTCCGCGATTTCGCTTTCGACGGCCGCGACTTCGGCCACGTGCGGGCCGAGTTCGCGCGCGGCACCGCCGGGATGACGCTGAACCAGTTCACGATGACGCATGCGGCGTTTACGGCAAAGGGGCGAGGCAGCTGGCTGATGCTGCGCGACGGCGCGGAATGCCGGCTGGAGTTCGAGGCCGACTCGAACGACGTGCTCGGGTTCATGAACGCGATGCAGCTCGGCTCGCTGGTCGCCGGGCGGCAGGGCCGCGTGGCGGCGAACCTGAGCTGGCCGGGGCCGCCGGAGGTCAGCGCGATCGAGCGCCTGTCGGGGCGGCTCGAGATCTCGGCGCGCGACGGGCGGCTCACCTCGGTCGAGCCCGGCGCGGGGCGCGTATTCGGGCTCATGAGCCTCGCGCACCTGCCGCGCCGGCTCGCGCTCGACTTCGGCGACCTCACGGGCGAGGGGCTTTCCTTCGACACCATGACGGGCAGCTTCCAGCTGACCGACGGCGAAGCGTACACGGACAACCTCACGCTGCGCGGCTCGGCCGCGGAGATCGGCCTTGCCGGCCGCACCAGCCTCAGGCACCGCACCTACGACCAGACCGCGGTGGTGACCGGCCAGCTGGGCGCGTCGCTGGGCGTCGCCGGCGCGCTCGCGGGCGGACCGGCCGTGGGAGCGGCGCTGCTGCTGTTCTCGCAGATCTTCAAGGAGCCGCTCCAGGGCGCGACGCGCGGCTACTATCGGATCACGGGTTCGTGGGACGACCCGCAGGTCAGACGGGTCGACGCGCGCGAGGTCAAGGACAACCGGCAGGCGGGGTCGGCCGCCGAATCCGCGGCCGAGCCGCCGGCGGGGCCGGGTCGCACGCCGGTGCCGCCATGACCATGCCGGTCGTTGCCGCCGTGCAGATGACCTCGGTCGCCGACGTCGCGCGCAACCTCGACACCGCGCGGCGCCTGCTCGCGCGCGCGCGCGAGGGCGGCGCCTGCCTCGCCGTGCTGCCGGAGAACTTCTGCTTCATGGGGCGCAGCGAAGCCGCGCGACGCGCGGTGGTCGAGGCGGACGCCGACGGGCCGGTGCAGGAGGCGATGGCGGCCTGTGCGCGCGAACTCGGACTCTGGATCGTCGCCGGCACGCAGCCGATCGCAGTCCCGGGCGACGCACGACCCGCCAACGCCTGCATCGTCTACGACGCGGCAGGCCGACGCGCGGCGCGCTACGACAAGATCCACCTGTTCGACGTGGACGTGGCGGGCGGCCGCGAGAGTTACCGGGAATCCGCGAATGCCGCGCCGGGTGCGAAGCCCGTCACGGTGGACACGCCCGCGGGCCGGGTCGGATTGTCCGTGTGCTACGATCTGCGCTTTCCCGAACTGTACCGGACGCTGGTCTCCGAGGGAGCAGAGATCCTGGCCGTGCCATCCGCATTCACCGTCCCGACGGGCCGCGTGCACTGGGAAGTCCTGCTGCGGGCCCGCGCGGTCGAGAACCTGTGCTTCGTCATCGCCGCCGCCCAGAGCGGCATGCACGACAGCGATCGCGAGACCTACGGCGACAGCCTGGTCGCCGATCACTGGGGCCGCGTGCTGGCGCGGCTGCCGCGCGGCAGCGGCGTCGTGCTGGCCGCGCTCGACCGCGACGGCCAGCGCCAGACCCGCCGCTTGTTCCCCGCGCTCGAACACCGCAGGATCGGCTGAAGATGGACGCACTGCCGCTGGCGCGCGACCGGATCCTGGCGCCGTCCGGCCTGGACGAAGGCCGGCTCGAGCAGACCCTCGCCTCACTGCTGGGCGCCGCGGTGGACGCCGGCGACCTGTATTTCCAGCTCGCGCGCGAGGAACACTGGGTGCTGGAGGACGGCATCGTCAAGGAAGGCAGCCACAGCATCGAGCAGGGCGTCGGCGTGCGCGCGATGGCCGGCGAGCGCACCGGGTTCGCGTACTCCGACGAGGTGGTCCCGGCCGCGCTCGCCGAGGCCGCGCGCGCGGCGCGCGCGATCGCACGCGAGGGTGGCAGCGGCCAGGTGCAGGCCTGGAAGGCTTCCGCGGCGCACCGGCTTTACCTGCCGGACGACCCGATCGCCTCGCTGGCGGACGCCGGCAAGGTGGCGCTGCTCAACGAGCTCGACCGCCACGCGCGGGCGCTGGACCCGCGCGTGAAGCAGGTGGTCGCGACGCTCGCGGCCGTGCACGAGATCGTGCTGGTCGCCGCGAGCGACGGCACGCTCGCCGCCGACGTGCGCCCGCTGGTGCGCATGAACGTCTCGGTGATCGTCGAGCAGAATGGCCGCCGCGAGCAGGGCTATGCGGGCGCCGGCGGCCGGCATCCGCTCGGCGAGTTTATCGCCCAGGGGCGGCCGCTCTCGCTCGCGCGCGAGGCGGTGCGGCAGGCGACCGTGAACCTGGAGTCGGTGCCGGCGCCGGCGGGAACCATGACCGTCGTGCTCGGCCCGGGCTGGCCCGGCGTGCTGCTGCACGAGGCGGTCGGCCACGGGCTGGAGGGCGACTTCAACCGTCGCGGCACCTCGGCGTTCTCCGGGCGCGTCGGCGAGCGCGTGGCGTCGCCGCTGTGCACGGTGGTGGATGACGGCACGCTCTCGGCCCGCCGCGGCTCGCTCAACGTCGATGACGAGGGCACGCCGACCTCCTGCACCACGCTGATCGAGAACGGCGTGCTGAGGGGCTACCTGCAGGACAAGCTGAATGCGCGCCTGATGGGCATGGCCCCGACCGGCAACGGGCGCCGCGAATCGTTCGCGCACACCACGCTGCCGCGCATGACCAACACCTACATGCTGCCCGGCCCGCACGATCCGGGCGAGATCATCCGTTCGGTGAAGAAAGGCCTGTACGCGGTCAACTTCGGCGGCGGCCAGGTGGACATCACCTCGGGCAAGTTCGTGTTCTCGGCCAGCGAGGCCTACCTGATCGAGGACGGCAGGGTCACCGCGCCGGTGAAGGGCGCGACCCTGGTCGGCAACGGTCCCGACGTGCTGACGCGCGTCAGCATGGTCGGCAACGACCTCTCGCTAGACGACGGCATCGGCAGCTGCGGCAAGGACGGGCAGACCGTGCCGGTCGGCGTCGGCCAGCCGACGCTGCGCGTGGACGCGCTGACCGTGGGCGGCACGGCCTGAGCGGCGGGTACCCGCGCATGCGGATCGCGCGCACGGTCTACGAAGCGCTGCCCTGGTTCTACATGATGCTGGGCGCCGGCGCGATCGCGGCGTCCTATCTCTGGCGCCAGCCGCTCTGGACCGAGGTGCTCGCCGTGTGCGGGCTGGCCGCGATCGTGCTGGGGCTGATGCTGGTGCTGCGCCGGCGCGACTACCGGATCCAGAAGCGCCGCTACGGCGCCGAGCTGGACGACGAGGACTAGGAGTCAGGCGGCGCCGGCCGCCGGCGCCTCGTCGTCCGCTTCGTCCGCGCCGTTGCCTTCCGCCATGATGCGGTGGTCGCCGGTCGTCTCCGACTGCTGCAGCGCGCGCGCCCGCGCCGAGCGCTCGTCCAGGTACATGATCTCGTGCTTGCCGAGCACGATGACGTCGCCGTCGTTGAGGTGGTGCCTGCGCACGCGCTTCGACTTCACGTAGACGCCATTGGTGCTGTTGAGGTCCTCGAGCACGCTGCCCTCGGCGGTCGTCGTGATCTGGCAGTGGTGCCGGCTGATGAACTTGCTGTCGATCTGCAGGTCGTTGTCCACCGTGCGGCCGATGATCAGGCGCCCGGGGCGCAGCGGGCGCTCCTCCACGCGCTCGCCCGCGTGCGCGACGATCACGCGCGCGAGCACCGACTCCGGCCCGATCGCCGGCGCCGGCGCGGGCGGCGGCATGACCGCCGCGCGCATGCGGTTGGTGCGCGCCGCGAACTCCACCCACTGCAGCTCCTCGATCGCGGCCTTGAGCTCCGGCACGCCGACGCGCGCGCGCTCGAGCGCATAGGCGCCCATCAGCGCGGTGTCGCAGATCGTGTTGATGAGCCGCGGCACGCCGCCCGTGTAGCGGTAGATGACCGGATAGGTGTCCTCGGCGAAGATCTGGCGGCCGTGGGAGCCCGCGACCTCGAGCCGGTGCAGCACGTAGGCCTGGGTATCCTCCGGCGACAGCGCGGTGAGGTGGAAGCGCAGGCGCACGCGCTGCACCAGCTGGATCAACTCGGCCGAGTCCAGCTTTTCGTTCAGCTCCGGCTGGCCGCACAGGATGATGCGCAGCACCTTCTCCTTGGTCGTTTCCACGCCCGACAGCAGGCGGATCTCCTCCAGCACGCGGTTCGACAGGTTCTGCGCCTCGTCGACGATCAGCACCACCTTGCGCCCGGCCGCGTACTGCTCGACCAGGAACTGGTTGAGCGTCGCCAGCAGCTCGGCCTTGCGCATCTTGAACGGGGCGAATCCGAACTGGACCAGCACCGCCTGCAGGAACTCGATCGGCGACACCTGGGTCTGCGCGACCTGCGCGACCACCACGTCCTTCTCGAGCTCGCGCAGGAAGGTCTCGATCAGCGTGGTCTTGCCGGAGCCGATCTCGCCGGTGATCACCACGAAGCCGTCGGTGAACCAGATCGTCGACTCCATGTACGCCTTGGCGCGCGCGTGGTGCTTCGACAGGTACAGGAACGCCGGGTCCGGGCTCAGCCGGAACGGCAGCTCCGTCAGCTGGAAATGTTCCAGGTACATGGGACCAACAAGGCTAGCACATGGCCCGCAACGGACGGGCTCCGGCGCCTGCCAGCCGCAGCAGCCGAGTGGCCATGCGGTCACGCCCGGCGCGGTCCGCGCCGACGAAAGTCAGGTGGCCCAGCTTGCGGCCGGGACGCGGCGATTTGCCATAGTCATGCAGGTGCACGCCGGACAGTGCCGCGACGCCCGGCCGTGCCGGCATGCGCCCGATCAGGTTCACCATGACGGCATGGCCGCGCGCCGCCGTGCTGCCGAGCGGCAGCCCGGCGATCGCGCGCAGGTGGTTCTCGAACTGGCTGGTCTCGGCGCCCTCGATGGTCCAGTGACCGGAGTTGTGCACCCGGGGCGCCATCTCGTTCGCGATCAAGCCGCCGCGATCGACGAAAAACTCGACGCACAGGACGCCGGTGTAGGCGAGCGCCGCCATCAGCCGTCGCAGGTGGCGCTCCGCGCGGCGCTGCAGCGCCGGGTCGGGAAACGGCGCGCGGGTCATCGCCAGGATGCCGTCGGCATGCAGGTTCTCGGCGAGCGGGTAGAACACGCTCCGGCCCGCGCGGTCGCGCGCGCCGATTAGCGAGACCTCGTGCGTGAACTCCACCAGGCGCTCGTAGACGAGCGGCTGGCCCTGCAGCCGTCGCCAGGCGGAATCGGCGTCGCCGGCGTGCTGCAGCCTTGCCTGGCCCTTGCCGTCGTAGCCCAGCCGGCGCGTCTTCAGGATGCCGGGGACGCCGAGCGCCGCGATGGCGCGGGCGAGGTCGAGGCGATCATCGACGGGCCGCCAGGGCACGACCGGGATGCCGAGCCGGGTGAACAGCCTCTTTTCGGCGACGCGGTCCTGGCCGACGGCGAGCGCGCGCGGCGCGGGCCGGACCGGCGCGATTGCGGCGACGGCGCGCGCCGAGGCGACGGGCACGTTCTCCCAGTCGAAGGTGACCAGGTCCACGCGCCCGGCGAATCGCCGCAGCCGCCGCAGGTCGTCGAATTCACCGGTGACGATGCCCGCGACCGCCGCGCCCGGCACCGCGGCGCTGCGGTCGTACATCGTGAAGCGCATGCCGAGCGGGATGCCCGAAATCGCCATCATCCGGCCGAGCTGGCCGGCGCCGATGATGCCGATGTGCACGCGTCAGCCCTTCGAAGGATCGGGTTTCGCCAGCACCTCGGCGGTCTGGCGTTCGCGGAAGGCGCGCAGCGCATCCTTGAGCGGCGGGTGGCGCGCCGCGAGGATGGCGGCGGCGAGCAGCGCGGCATTCCTGGCGCCGGCCTCGCCGATGGCCACCGTCGCGACCGGAATGCCGGCCGGCATCTGCGCGATCGAGAGCAGCGAATCGAGGCCGTTCAGCGCCTTCGACTGGATCGGCACGCCGATCACGGGAAGCAGGGTCTTGGCCGCCGTCATGCCCGGCAGGTGCGCGGCGCCGCCGGCGCCCGCGATCAGCACCTCGAGGCCGCGCGCCTCGGCGCCCGCAGCGTACTCGTAGAGCAGGTCGGGGGTGCGGTGCGCGGAGACGATGCGCGTCTCACAGGGGACCGAGAGCGCTCCCAGCAGGTCGGCCGCGTGGCGCATGGTCTCCCAGTCCGAAGACGAGCCCATGATGATGCCGACCAGCGGTTTCATCGCCAAAGTCTAGCACGGCATCCCGGGCGGAGTGACATAAGCCGTTGATCGGAAAGAAATTCCCCCGCGCTGACAGGGAGTAGTGCAGCGCGGGGGGATGCCCGAAGATCAGGGGATGCTTGATACGCTGGGCAACGGCCACAGGCTAGCGCGGCAGGCAGGCGATGCGATGGCCTCGCTGTCGCCGGGCGGCGACAGGAATTCAGACCTGCTGCTGCACGAAGCGGAACAGCTCGCGCCGCCGGCCGCCCGCGTGGCCGCCATCGCGTTCCGCACGCGCGGCTGCGACCAGGGTCGCCAGCCGCTCGCGGTCGGCGTGCGGGAATTCGGCCAGGAACTCCGCCATCGCCTCAGGCCCCCGCTCGACCAGTCCGTCGCGCCAGCGCTCCGCCCGCCTGAACCTTGCAGCCTCCGCGCGGGCGGCCTGGGCGGTGGCATCCAGCGCCGCCCGGATCGGTTCCGGGTCGACGCCGCGCAGCAGCTTGGCGATGAACAGGCGCTGGCGCAGCTTTGCGCCGTGGCGGGTGATGCGGCGGGCGAGCGCGAGCGCGTCCGTCAGTTTCTCGGGCAGCACCAGGACCTGGACCAGCGCCTCCGGAGCGTCGATCAGCCGGTCGGCGAGCTCCTGGACGGCATGGGCCTGGCGCTTGAGTCCGGTCTTGGTCGGGGGCGGGGGTTCCCCGGGAAGCTGGCGTCGGCGCATCGTCGCGATGTTAGCATCCGCAGTTCGATATGACGGACGCCTCTCGACAGGACCTGGCTGCGCTCGAACGCGTCGTCGAGCAAGCGCTGGCGCTTGCCAGGCGCCGGGGGGCGACGGCGGCGGAGGCGGCCGTGGGGGTTTCGACCGGGCTGTCCGTCACCGTGCGCCTGGGCGAAGTCGAGACGCTCGAATACCAGCGTGACCGCAGCCTCGGCGTGACGGTCTATTCCGGCCAGCGCAAGGGTTCCGCAAGCACCGCGAACCTGTCGCCGGAGGCGGTCGGGGAAACGGTCGCGAAGGCGCTCTCGATCGCGAGCTTCACGACCGACGATGCCTTTGCGGGCCTGCCGGAAGCCTCGCTGATGGCCCGCGAGCTCCCCGATCTCGATCTCAGCCACCCCTGGGAACTTGACGCCCCCGCGGCGATCGAGCTGGCGCGGCGCTGCGAGCAGTCGGCGCTCGACTTCGACACGCGCATCCGCAATTCCGAGGGCGCCTCGGTGTCGACCCACCGCAAGATGGCGGTGTTCGGCAACAGCCACGGCTTCGTCGGCGGCTATCCCTCGACCTCGCACAGCATCAGCTGCGTGGTGCTCGGCCAGGACGACGGCGACATGCAGCGCGACTACTGGTACACGGCGGCGCGCGACTGGCAGGCGCTGGAGGACGTCGAGGACGTCGGCCGCAAGGCGGCCCGCAAGGCCGTCGAGCGCCTCGGCGCGGGCAAGCTGTCGACGCGCAAGGCGCCGGTGCTGTTCGTGCCGGAGCTCGCGCGCGGCCTGGTCGGCCACTTCGTGGGCGCGATCGCCGGCCCGGCGCAGTACCGCCGCGCCAGCTTCCTGCTGGACGCGGCCGGGCAGCAGGTCTTTCCGGAGGCGCTGTCGCTGATCGAGCGGCCGCACCTCCCGGGCGCCTTCGGTTCGGCGCCGTTCGACAACGAGGGCGTGGCCACGCGCGACCGTGACCTGGTCGTGCGGGGCGTGCTGGACGGCTACCTGCTGGACGCCTATTCCGCGCGCAAGCTCGGGCTCGCGACCACGGGCAATGCCGGGGGCGTGCACAACCTGATCGTGCAGGGCCACATGCTGGACCCGAAGACGCTGCTCAGGAAGCTCGGCACCGGGCTGCTGGTCACCGAGATGATGGGGCAGGGCGTCAACCCGGTGACCGGCGACTATTCCCGCGGCGCCGCCGGCTTCTGGGTCGAGGGCGGCGAGATCGCGCGGCCGGTGCACGAGATCACGGTCGCCGGCAACCTGCGCGCGATGTACCGCGGCATCGTCGCGATCGGCGAAGACGTGGATCGCCGCGGCGCGATCCACTGCGGATCGCTGCTGATCGACGAGATGACGATCGCGGGCGACTAGGATTTCTCTCCGGCGGGCTCGCTCGCGAGCTCGCGCAGCGTTGTGCCGCCGATACGCTCGCGGATTGCGGCGTCCACCGTGTCGGCGACGGCATCCGCCACGGGCTCGGTGCGCGCCCGCCACAGCAGCCAGGTCGCATATTGGCGCTCGTCGCGCACCGCGTTCAGGATGTCCTGCAGGCCGATGCCCTCGAGGTCGCGCGCGGGCAGCACGTCCTCGTCCTCGGTCAGCGTCAGCAGCCCTGCTTGTTCCAGCGAATCGATCACGGTTGCGAGCGCGGAGCCCGGGATCTCGAGGTGCTCGGCGAGCGTGCGCTGCCGCCAGGGCGCGTGGCCGGTGACGAAGCGGCGCGCGACCAGCAGCATCACCGTCAGCGCGAGGCGCTCGCGCAGGCAGCTCGTGAGCCGCACCGGCACCTGGCCGGCGCGCAGGTAGCGCGGATTCTGCACGTAGAAAGAGAGCTGCGCGCCGATCAGCAGGATCACCCAGCTCAGGTAGATCCACACCAGTGCTGCCAGGAAGATGGCGAAGCCCGCATAGATCGCCACCATCTGGGTCGAGAGCGAGACGATCTTGGCGAACACCGCGCCGCTCGCGGCCCACAGCACGCCCGCCGTGACGCCGCCCGCGAACGCGGGGCGGAACCGGACGCGCGTATTCGGCACGAACACGTACAGGAACGTGAACACGCCGGTGACGAACAGGTAGGGCCCGAGCTCGCGCAGCGCCGGGTGCAGCGGCACCGCGCCGAGCAGCCCGAACACGATCACCAGGAACACCGGGCCGATGACCATCAGGCTGAGGTACTCGCTGATGCGGCGCATGAGCGAGCGCGGCCGTTCCACGTGCCAGGCGAAGTTGAACGCGCCCTCGAGCTTCTGGATGGTGGCGACCACGGTGTACAGCAGGAAGGCGAGGCCGACCGAGCCCAGTACGCCGCCGCGCACGCGCTCGACGAACTCCATGATCTGCGCGGTGAGCTCGCCGGCGCGCTCGCCGACCGGGCGCAGCACCTCGAAGATCAGCGGTTCGAGGTCGCGGTGCACGCCGAGGCCCTTGAGCACCGCGAACGCAAAGGCGGTCAGCGGCACCAGCGACAGCAGCGTCGTGTACACCAGGCCCATCGCGCGCAGGTTGAGCTCGCCGGTCAGCAGGTCGCGCAGCAGCGCGTAGGGATAGCGCAGCAGGTCCAGCAGCCAGTTGGCGGGCTTGACCGGCAGCTCGTGCCGGTCGAACAGCAGCTGCTCGGCGCGCCGGCGCAGCTCGAGCCGCATGCTCATCGCGGGGATTCCCCGCCGGCGGTCAGCCGCCGCTCGGCCTCGCCGTACTTCTCGGCGGTCTTCGCGATGACCTCGGCGGGCAGCCGCGGCCCCGGCGCGCGCTTGTCCCAGTCGAGCGTCTCGAGGTAGTCCCGGACGTACTGCTTGTCGAAGGACGGCGGGCTCGCGCCCGGGCGGTACAGCTCCGCGGGCCAGAAGCGCGAGGAATCGGGCGTCAGGGCCTCGTCCATCAGCACCACCTCGCCCGCGGCATCGAGCCCGAACTCGAACTTGGTGTCGGCGATGACGATCCCGCGCGTCCCTGCGTACTCCACGGCGTAGGCATAGAGCGCGAGCGCGAGCGAGCGCACGCGATCCGCGACCGCGGCGCCGACCGCCTCGCGCATGCGCTCGAACGGGATGTTCTCGTCGTGCGACCCGGCTGCGGCCTTGGTCGCCGGCGTGAAGATGGGCGCGGGCAGGCGCGCGGCCAGGGCGAGCCCGGCGGGCAGCGGGACGCCGCAGACCGCGCCGCTCGCCTGGTAGTCCTTCCAGCCGGAGCCGATCAGGTAGCCGCGCACGACGGCCTCGATCGGCAGCGGCCTGAGCTTCCACGCGACCACCGCGCGCCCGTCGAGCAGCGCGCGTTCCGCCGTATCGGTCACGTACTTCGAGAACGGCTCGCCGGTCAGGTGGTTGCTCACGATGTGGCGCGTGCGCGCGAACCAGAAGTTCGAGATCGCGGTGAGCCTGCGACCCTTGCCGGGAATCGGGTCGGGCAGCACGACGTCGAAGGCCGACAGCCGGTCGGTCGCGACGATCAGCAGGCGGTCGTCGCCGATCGCGTAATTGTCGCGCACCTTGCCGCGATGGACCAGCGGCAGGTTCCTGAGGTTCGATTCGAAGAGCGCGGCGGGGGTCATGCGATGCAGCCACTTGCTAACATGGCGCCCGCATGCGGTCAAGAAACGGACCATGAGCTGGATCGGCAAGATCGTGGGCGCGATCGCCGGCTACCTGCTGACGCGCCGGCCGCTTGGCATCCTGCTCGGCCTGATCCTCGGCCACCTGTTCGACCAGTACGCCGCGCGCCGCGGCGGCGGTGCGCGCGCCGATCCTGCCACCGTGCGCGCCGTGTTCTTCCGCACGGCCTTCGGCGTGATGGGCCATGTCGCGAAGGCGGACGGGCGCGTGTCGGAGCAGGACATTGCCGCGGCGCGGCGCATCTTCCGCCAGTTCAGCCTGGGCGAGTCCGATACGCGCGCCGCGATGGAGTTCTACACCCAGGGCAAGGACGCCGCATACGATGTCGACGCCGCGCTCGCGGAGCTGGCGAATGCCTGCCGCGGCCGCGCGGAAGTGCTGCGCATGTTCCTGGAGATCCAGATGCGCGCGGCGCTCCTCGGCGACGGCCTGCAGGGGGCCGCGCGCGCGGCGCTGGTACGGGTGGCGGGCGCGCTCGGCATCGGTGCCCTCGAGTTCGCACACCTCGAGATCCTGGCGCGGCTGCAGGCCCAGGCCGCGGGCTTCCCGCCGGGCGGGGCGGGCGGGCCGCGCGCGCAGGCGCCGGGTCGCGGTTCACTGGCGGATGCCTACGACGTGCTGGAGGTGCCCGCGACCGCGAGCGACGCTGAGGTCAAGCGCGCGTACCGCCGGCTGATGAGCCGGAACCACCCGGACAAGCTGGTCGCGCGCGGCCTGCCCGAGTCCATGCTCGAGGTCGCGAAGCAGAAGACCCAGGCGATCCAGGCCGCATACGAGCGCGTCCGCGAGGCGCGCGGCATGCGTTAGAGTAACGCCAGGCATGCAGACTCCCGTCATCGCCCCGTCCATCCTGTCGGCCGACTTCGCTCGCCTCGGCGAGGAAGTCGATGCCGTGCTCGCGGCCGGCGCCGACTGGGTCCACTTCGACGTGATGGACAACCACTACGTGCCGAACCTCACCATCGGCCCGCTGGTCTGCAAGGCGCTGCGCAAGTACGGCGTCGCCGCGCCGATCGACGTGCACCTGATGGTGGACCCGGTGGACCGGCTGGTCGGCGACTTTGCCGAGGCCGGCGCGACCTGGATCAGCTTCCACCCGGAGGCGAGCCGCCACGTGGACCGGACGATCCAGCTGATCCGCAGCGCCGGTTGCCGGCCCGGCATCGTGCTGAACCCGGCGACGCCGCTGTCCTGGCTCGACCACACGCTCGACGCGATCGACCTGCTGTTGCTGATGTCCGTGAACCCGGGCTTCGGGGGCCAGCAGTTCATCCAGCCGGTGCTCGGCAAGCTCGGCGAGGCGCGCCGGCGCATCGACGCCGGCGGCCGGCCGGTGCGTCTCGAGATCGACGGCGGGGTGAAGCTGGACAACATCGGCGCGATCGCGCGCGCGGGCGCCGATACCTTCGTGGCGGGCAGCGCAATCTTCGGGGCGAAGGACTACGCGGCGACGATCCGCGCGATGCGTGCCGAAATAAAAGGGGACGCATCCCTTTAATTTAAAGGGATGCGTCCCCTTTATTTCGTGGCGGCGACTGCGGCCTTGGTGAGCTCCGGCGCCGGCCGGGACTTCATCTTGGGGCGGGCGCCGAATACCACGATCGTCTTGCCGCGCGCGGTCAGCAGGCCCTGCTCCTCGAGCACCTTCAGCACCCGGCCCGCCATCTCGCGCGAGCAGCCGACCAGCCGCGACAGCTCCTGGCGGCTGACCTTGATCTGCATGCCCTGCGGGTGGGTCATCGCGTCGGGTTCGCCGCAGAGGTCCATGATCGCGTGCGCGATGCGCCCGGTGACGTCCACGAAGGCCAGGTCGCCGAGCTTCTTGTTGGTGCGGTCGAGGCGGGTGGCGAGCTGGGTCGCCAGCTCGAACACGAGGCCGGGGCTCTCGGACGCCACCTGCCGGAAGCGTGGGTAGGTCATCTCCGCGAGCTCGCACTGCGTGCGCGTGCGCACCCAGGCGCTGCGCTGGCCGGTCTCCGAGAACAGCCCCATCTCGCCGAAGAACTGGCCCTTGTTGAGGTAGGCGAGGACCATCTCGTTGCCTTCCTCGTCCTCGATCATGACCTCGACCGAGCCGCGGATGATGTAGTACAGGACGTCGGGCAGGTCGCCGGCGTGGATCAGCGCGGTCTTGGACGGCACCGTCCGGACGCGGCAGTAGCTGAGAAAACGATTGATCGCCGGGATGTCGGTGAGCTGCTTGACGGGTTCTTCCATGGTGCTCCCCTGGGGCGGCTGCCGCTTGTCACTGTCGCAGCGGCAGCTCCGCCCGTCGTTGTATTACAGGCCCGCGCGGGCCGCAAGACATAATCGGTTTGACCTCAGATCCAGTAGGCCGTGCCGGTCATAATCCGGGCCGTCAGGCGCATCAGCCGCGGGACCGGTTCCGGCAGCGGCGCCGCGCCGGCGGCGAGCGCCGCGAGGCCGTGGCCGACCTCGTCGGCCTTCATCTGTTCTACGATCGCCCGGCTGCGCAGGTCGTCCGGCGGCAGCTTCCCGAGATGCGACGCCAGGTGGCCCTCGACCTGGCGCTCGGTCTCGGCCATGAACCCGAGGCTCATGCGATCGCCGGCGAGCCCGGCGAGGGCGCCGATCGCGACCGAGCCGGCGTACCACAGCGGGTCGAGCAGGCTGCTGCGTGAACCCAGTTCGTCCAGGCGCTCGCGGCACCAGGCGAGGTGATCGCCTTCCTCGGCCGCCGCCTTCATCAGCGCCAGCCGGGTCGGCTCCGAACGCGCGGTCAGCGCCTGCCCGTGGTACAGGCCCTGCGCCGCGATCTCGCCGGCATGATTGACGCGCATGAGGCCGGCAACGTGCCGGCGCTCGCCGTCATCGGCCGGGGCCGCGGCCGGGCGGCCGGGCGTCGGGCGGGTGCCGGGCGGGCGGGCAAAGGATGCGCGCAGGCCGGCATCCGCGAGTTCCAGCAGCCGGTCGAGCGGGGAAGGCGGCGCGCGATCCATCTGACGCATATTATATAGCCTTGCCGCCGCGGGTTCCCTAATGGCGACAAGGACTTGCAGTTCCCGGCGGACGGCTTTGCATTGACCCCGCTTCTTATTTAAACTTGCCCGCCTTTTACGAACCCGACCCTTTCCAGGGGCCCCGCGATGAAGACCGTTTTTGCGAAGCCAGAGCGCCTGCGCCGCGACTGGTATCTGGTGGATGCGTCCGGAAAGACGCTGGGCCGGCTGGCGTCCGAAGTGGCATTCCGGCTGCGCGGCAAGCACAAACCGGAATACACGCCGCACGTGGATTGCGGCGACCACATCATCGTGGTCAACGCCGACAAGGTCGCCGTGACCGGCAACAAGCTGCGTGACAAGCGCTATCACCAGCACACCGGCTACCTGGGCGGCCTCAAGACCGTCGCGCTCGGCAAGATGCTGCAGGAGCATCCGGAGCGGGCGATCGAGTACGCGGTGAAGGGCATGCTGCCGAAGACGATCCTCGGCCGGCAGATGTTCCGCAAGCTGCACGTGTTCGCGGGCACCGCGCATCCGCACGCCGCGCAGCAGCCGAAGCCGCTCGACCTTTGAGGACAGCCATGGCCACGAACGCAAATATCGGCACCGGCCGGCGCAAGACCGCCTCGGCCCGCGTGTTCCTGAAGCCCGGCAAGGGCGCGATCACCGTCAACGGGCGGCCGCTTGACGAGTTCTTCGGGCGCAAGACCGGACGCATGATCGTGCGCCAGCCGCTCGAACTGGTGCAGATGGTCGACCGCTTCGACGTCAGCGTGCGGGTCGAAGGCGGCGGCCCGACCGGCCAGGCCGGCGCGATCCGCCACGGCATCACGCGCGCGCTGATCCAGTTCGATGGCGAGCTGCGCAAGCCGCTGCGGGCCGCGGGCTTCGTCACGCGCGATGCGCGCGAAGTCGAGCGCAAGAAGGTCGGCCGGCGCAAGGCCCGCCGCGGGACGCAGTTCAGCAAGCGCTGAGCCGGCGGCTGCGGACGACCGCATCTTGGGGGATCGTCTAGCGGTAGGACTGCGGACTCTGACTCCGCCAACCTAGGTTCGAATCCTAGTCCCCCAGCCATCACGATCAGAAGGCCGGCCCCGAGGGTCGGCCTTCTGCTTTTGCGGGGACAGGATGGGACCCCTCGGGCTCGACGGCGGCTCCGTTTCAGCCGCCCTCCGGCAGGCCGTGCAGCTCGCGCAGGAATGCGTAGAGATCCGAGATCTCCTGCTCCGTGAAGTCGACGTCCGCCATCCAGCTCATCTTCCGAATCTCGCGTCCGTCCGGGGGTTGCCCGGTGCGCAGCAGGGTCCGGAACTGGTCCGCGTCATAAGCGGCGACGATCGCGAGGGGCGGACCGCCTTCCAGTGCATGGCCCCCGAAATCGGCCCCATGGCATTCCGAGCAGACGATGCTGGCCAGGTAGCGGCCGCGCTCGAAGGCCGTCCCGCGCGGCAGCTCGCCCCAGCGCGGCGCCGAGCGGTCGACTAGTTCCGCGGAGACCTTCCAGCGGCCGGTGACGAGCGCGAGGCGGCCGCGCCAGGTGATCTCGCGGCGGCGCTCCACGGCCGGCAACGCAGGCTGGCGTCGCAGATGGGCGATCATGTCGGCGAGGTCCTGGTCCCCGAGGGGCCACAGCGTGTCGGCGCGCATGCCGACGGCGCTGCCGCCGTCGCGCTTGACCCCGTAGCGGATCAGGCGCACGAGCTCGGCGTCGCTGTACTGCGGCAGCACGTCGGAAAGGGTGGGCGCCGTGCTGCGGTGAATCCCCTCGATCAGGTCGCGGCCGCCTTCGCCCCGCAAGCCGTGGCAGCCCGCCCAGCAGCCGACCACTTTCGCCATGTGCTCGCCGGCCGCCGGATCGGGGGTCCGCGGCGGGTTCAGCGGCGAGAGCGGCGCGTCCCAGGCGCGGCGCAGTTTCCATTCCGAGAAGCCGTAGACGAACGCCAAGCCCAGCAGCGCCATGCCCGCCAGCATGGCGAGAACCTGGACCGGGCGGCTCGCGCGCTGCACCTTCATGGCGATGACCCGGGTTTCCCCGTCGCAGCGCCCCTAGCGCCTGAGCGTCTGCACGCCACCGTCGCCCGCGACCAGCAGCACGTCCGCGCCGCGGCGCGCGAACAGGCCGACTTCGACCACGCCCGCCAGCAATCCGATCTCGGCCTCGAGCGCGGCCGGATCGCTGATCTTCAGGTTGTGCACGTCGAGGATCTCGTTGCCGTTGTCGGTGCGGAACCCCTCGCGCCAGACCGGCTGTCCGCCCTTCGCGGCCAGCCGGCGCGCGACCAGCGAGCGCGCCATCGGGATGACTTCCACCGGCAGCGCAAAGCGACCGAGCACGGGCACCAGTTTCGCGTCGTCCACGATGCAGACGAAGCACCGGCTCGCCGCCGCGACGATCTTCTCGCGCGTCAACGCGCCGCCGCCGCCCTTGATGAGATGCAGGTGCCGGGTCGCCTCATCCGCTCCATCAACATAGAGCGGCAAGTCCCCGGCATCGTTGAGGGAAACGACCTCGATTCCGGCCTCCCGCAGCAGGCGGCTGGAAGCCTCGGAGGAAGACACCGCGCCGGCGATGCGATGCCGGCGCGCGGCCAGCGCGGCGATGAAATGATTGACGGTGGAGCCGGTGCCGACGCCGATCATCATGCCGTCCTCGACGTACTCGAGCGCGGCGGTCGCTGCGGCTTTCTTCTTCGCGTCGGCATCCACGATTCGATCTCCGGAAAAAACTGTGCCCGCTTGCGCGGGCACAGTCTCAGCTCTCGCTGAATCGGCGGCGGGTCGTCTTGCGATCAGCCAACCGCCGACTCATCAGGCAAGGGGCTTACTTCTTCTTGGAAGCCTTCTTCTTTGCCTTCTTCTTGGTCGCCATGTTGGATCTCCATGTCGGGTTAATCCGGGGTCCGAGTATATACACGCTTGACGGGATTGCAAGCAAGGGGTAGGCGCGTCGCGCGCGTCATCGCGTCACGACGAACGAGAATCGCGCGCGAGTCGATGAATGAATTTCCATTCGTCGACGCTGACCGGCATCACGGAGAGCCGGTTGCCACGTCGCAACAGCGCGAGATTGCGGAGTGGCCCGTCGGCGTGCTCGCGCAGCGTGGCGAGCGTCACCGGTCGCGGAAATCTCGAAAGCAGCCGCACCTCGACCTGGTACCAGCGCGGGTCCGAGGGATCGGAGGTCGCGTCGTAGTGCGCACTCGTCCGGTCGAACTGCGTCGGGTCCGGGTGGCCCGCGCGCACCACCTCGACCACGCCGTAGATGCCGGGCTGCGGGCAGCTCGAGTGATAGAAGAACGCGTGGTCGCCGGCGCGAAACTCGTCGCGCAGCAGGTTGCGGGCCTGGTAATTGCGCACGCCGTCCCAGCCCGCGGTCTGCCGCGCCGCGCGCGCGAGCTGGTCGATGCCGAAGGTCTGCGGTTCCGACTTCAGGAGCCAGTAATGCATCGCATGGGAGGGAGGAGGCGCCACCCGCAATGCCGTCATGGACCGCTGCTCTCGAACCGGAGCAACAAGTGGAGCAAGCCGCGGCACTTAAGGCTTTCCGCTACGAGGCGGACCTGCACAATGCTGCCGCTGAGCCAGGCTCCTGGGTTTTTCACATTAGGGTCGAGAGTACCCAGGCCCACATCGCACACCGCAGGCGGCGCCAAACCATCGGGGGCCCGCGCCTGCGCGAGCCGCCCCGGATCAGTTCTCCAGGTGCTGGCCGCGCACCAGCGCCGTTTCGACGCGCTCGCGCATGGCCTTGAGCCGCGCGGCCAGGTCGGTATCGGCGCCCTCGTCGCGGCCCTTCGCCTGGAGCAGTTCATTGACGATGTTGAGGGCGGCCATCACGGCGATGCGGTCGAGCCCGACCACCTTGCCGCTGTCGCGGATCTCGCGCATCTTGCGGTTCAGGTACTCGGCCGAATCCAGCAGGGCCGCGCGCTCCTCCACCGGGCAGGCGACGTGGTACTCCTTCTCGAGGATCCGCACGCTGACCCGGGAGAGGTCGGCGCTCATGCGCCGCTCTCCATCGCCTTGAGCCGGCCGATCATCGCCTCGACCCGCGCCCGCACCTGCTCGTTCTTCTGCATCAACGCCGCGCGCTCGGCCGAGAGCGTGTCCTGCCGCTGGCGCAGGGCGCGGTTCTCCTCCTTCAGCTGCGCCACGACCCCGACCAGCTCGTCGAGCCGGCGCTCGAGCCGCTTCAGCTCGCGCTCCAGGCCGGGTTTCGCGCCCTCATCCATGGGGGCATTATGGAACCGCGTCACGAAGCGGGTCAACGCGCCGGGGCGGGCACGCGCGACTGCCAACGGGGCGCGTTTGCTGCTACCGTTCCATGGTGGAACACGGGGAATTCCAGGCCGCGCTCGGGCGCATGCGCGTCGTGATCGGGGCTTCCGAGGCGCACGGCTGGTTGTGCGGCGCGCTCTGCGTGCGGCCGGATTACGGCGCCCCACAATGGCTTGCGGAACTCGCGCGGGACGCCGGGCCCGGCGCCCTGCCGGAGGCGGGGGAATCCACGGTCGCCGCGCTGCACGAGGAAACCCTGGAATCGCTGCAGTCGCCGGGCTTCGCGTTCAGCCCGCTGCTGCCCGGCGACGACGTGGCGCTCATCGAGCGGGTGGAATCGCTGGCGGCCTGGTGCTCGGGATTCCTGTACGGCATCGGCACCGCGGGCACCGGCGAATCGCTCGCGCGCTACGGCGACGTGGGCGAAATCCTCGGCGACCTCGCGGAGATCTCGCGGGCGGACGTCGCGCCCGGCGGCGAGACCGAGGCGGGAGAAGAGGACTTCACCGAACTCTGCGAATACGTGCGGGCAGGCGCGCAGCTCGCCTGGGACGAGCTCGCGGCCCTGCGCGCGGCCCAGACATCCGCGGTCGCCTCGGTCCACTGAGGAGCCGATGCAGCCGGACGAATTCGCGCGCCGCCGGCGCCAGTTGATGCGGATCATGGGCAGGGGCGCGATCGCGATCCTGCCGGCCGCGCCGGTGCGCACCCGCAACAACGACGTCGAGTACTACTACCGCCCCGACAGCGATTTCTACTACCTGACCGGCTTCGCCGAGCCCGAATCGGCCGCCGTGCTCATTCCCGGCCGCCCCCAGGGCGAGTACGTGCTGTTCGTGCGCGACCGCGACCCGGCCCGCGAGGCCTGGGACGGCGCGAGGGCCGGTCCCGAGGGAGCGGTGAAGCAGTACGGCGCGGACGACGCCTTCCCGGTCGGCGACATCGACGAGATCCTGCCGGGGCTGCTGGAACGCTGCGCGCGGGTCTATTACACGATGGGCGCGCACCCGGAGTTCGACAAGCGAGTGATCGGCTGGGTGAACCGCCTGCGCGCGCAGGCCAAGCAGGGCCTGCACACGCCGCACGAATTCGTGGCGCTCGACCACCCGCTGCACGAAATGCGCCTGTTCAAGAGCCGCGCCGAGCTCGCGGCCATGCGCAAGGCGGCCCAGATCGCCTGCGCCGCGCACCGCCGCGCGCTCGCGGTGGCCGCGCCGGGCCGCATGGAATACGAGGTGATGGCCGAGATCCTGCACGAATTCCACCGCCGCCGCGCCGACATCTCGTATCACCCGATCGTCGGCAGCGGCCCCAACTCCTGCGTGCTGCACTACCGCGACAACGCGCGCCAGATGCAGGACGGCGAGCTGCTGCTGATCGACGCCGGCTGCGAGTACCAGTACTACGCCTCCGACGTGACCCGCACGTTGCCCGTGGGTGGCCGCTACCGGCCGCGCCAGCGCGCGGTCTACGAGGTGGTGCTGGAGGCCAACCGCGCGGCGGTCGCGAAGGCGCGCGCCGGCAACCACTGGAACGACCCGCACGACGCCGCGGTGCGCGTGATCACCCAGGGCCTGCGGCGGATCGGCCTGCTGCAGGGCAGCGTGCCGAAGCTCATCAAGGACGGCGCCTACCGCAAGTTCTTCATGCACCGCACCGGCCACTGGCTCGGCATGGACGTGCACGACGTCGGCGAATACAAGGTCGGGGAGCAGTGGCGGCTGCTGGAGCCCGGCATGGTCACGACCATCGAGCCCGGCATCTACATTGCGCCGGGCACCGAGGGCGTGCGCCGGGAATGGTGGGGCATCGGCGTGCGGCTCGAGGACGACGTCGTGGTGCGCCCGGGCGATGCGGAAGTGCTCACCGAGGCGATGCCGAAGGATCCCGACGAGATCGAGCGCCTGATGGCGGCGGCATGAGCACGGGCGCGGGCACGCATTGCGACGTCGCCATCGCGGGTGGCGGCATGGTGGGCCTGTCGCTGGCCGCGGCGCTCGCGCCGCTGCCGCTCACGGTCGCGGTGATCGAGCCGGTCGCGCCGGAGGCGAGCCTGCAGCCGAGCTTCGATGCACGCACGACCGCGCTCTCCGCCGGCAGCCGCCGCGTGCTGGAGGGCATCGGGGTCTGGGCCGGCATCGCCGCGGCAGCGACGCCGATCCGGCGCATCCACGTGTCGGAGCGCGGCGCCTTCGGCTTCGCGCGCCTCACCGCCGGGGAGCAGGGCGTCGCGGCGCTCGGCTACACGATCGAGAACCGGCTGCTCGGTCGGGCGCTGCGCGAGCGTTGCGCCGGGATACCGCGGCTGCGGCTGGTGCCGGCCGCCGCCACCGGCCTCGCGCCCGTGGAGGGTGGGCTGCGGCTCGCCACCGACCAGGGCGGCGACATCGTCGCCCGGCTGGTGGTCGCCGCCGACGGCGCGCAATCGGCGCTGCGCAGCGCGCTGGGGATCGAGGCGACGGTCTCGGACTACGGCCAGCAGGCCGTCATCGCGCACCTGGACACGGAACGCTTCCACGACCACACCGCCTACGAGCGCTTCACGCCCACGGGACCGATCGCGATGCTGCCGATCGGCGAGGGGCGCTCGGCGGTGGTCTGGACGCTGGCGCCCGCGGCGGCCCGCGACGTGCTCGAGCTCGACGATGCGGCGTTCATCGCGCGCTTGCAGCAGGCCTTCGGGTCGAGACTCGGGCGCTTCACGCGGGTGGGCAAGCGTCAGTCCTATCCGTTGGCGCTGACGCGGTCCGCGGAGCTCACCGCTCCGCGCGCCGTGATCCTCGGCAACGCGGCGCAGGGCCTGCATCCGGTGGCGGGCCAGGGCTTCAACCTGGGGCTGCGCGACGTCGCGGCGCTGGCGGAGCTGCTGGCGGAAGACTGCGCCGCGCGGGGCGCCGCCGCGGATCCCGGCGCCGCCCCGCTGCTCGCGCGCTACGCCGACTGGCGGCGTCCGGACCGCGACGCGGTGATCCGCTTTACCGACTCGCTGGTGCGCGGCTTCGGCATGCCGCTCGCCTCGCTGCGCGCGCTGCGCGCGACCGGGCTGCTGGCCTTCGACCTGCTGCGTCCGGTGAAGCACGAGTTCGCGCGGCGCACGATGGGGCTCGCGGGCCGGCAGCCGCGCCTCGTGCGCGGCCTGCCGCTGGTGGGTGGCGCATGACACGCGATTTCGATCTGGTCGTGGTCGGCGGCGCCATGGCGGGCGCCGGAGTCGCGGCACTGGCGGCGGCGGATCCGCGCACGCGGGGCCTTCGCGTCGCGCTGCTGGAGCCGAGGCCGGCGGCGGTGCCGGCAGCCGGCGAGCCATTCGACCTGCGGGTCTCGGCGCTTTCGCAGGCGTCCCGGCAACTGCTCGTAAAGACCGGCGCCTGGCCTGCGGTCCAGGCGCGCGGCGCCGCCGCGTACCAGCGCATGGTCGTCTGGGAAGAGCGCGGCGAACCCGGCGGGCGCGATGCGCTGGTGTTCGACGCGGCCGAGCTCGGCGAGCCCGACCTCGGCTGCATCGCCGAGAACCGCGCGGTGCAGGCGGCGCTCACCGCGTCCGCGATCGCGCACGGCGTCGTGCTGCTGCGCGCCGGCCTCGCGTCGATCGCGCCGGGCGGCGAGGCGATCCGCGTCGCCACCGCCGACGGGCGCGAATTCCGCGCCGGCCTGGTGGTGGGCGCGGACGGCGCCGAGTCCTCCGTCCGCAGGCTGGCCGGCATCGGCGTGCGTGCCGCGGATTACGGCCAGCGCGCCGTCGTCGCGCACCTGCGCCCGGAACGCTCGCACGCCCACACCGCGTACCAGCGATTCCTCGACACCGGACCGCTGGCGCTGCTCCCGCTCGCGGACGGGCGTGTATCGCTGGTCTGGTCCACCACGCCGGAAATCGCGGAGGAACTCGTGCGCTGCGACGAGGCGCAGTTCGCCGAGCGCGTGACGGCGGCATCGGCCGGCGTGCTCGGCCGGCTCGAGGCGGCGGCGCCACGCGCCTCGTTTCCGCTGCGCCTCGTGC